>NZ_JBIVPK010000042.1:0-33259 GCF_044754605.1 Streptomyces sp. NPDC093064 | reverse complement strand
CAGGCGCCTTCCTACGCGCCGCAGCCGCAGGCTCCGGCCTCGGCCGCCGCCGCGGAGACGGCCTACCTGCCCCCGGTGGGGCAGCACGCGCCGCAGCCGCAGGCCGCCGCCCCGGCCGCCGCAGCGACGGCCGCCGATCCCGAGGGGGACGGGCCCGCCTACGGTCCCGCCACCGTCGCCGGAAACACCCGGGTCACCGACGCGCAGCGGGCCCGCGCCGAGGGACGCTCGCCGATCATCGAGCCCGGGACGCAGCCGGCCGCGCTCACGGCGCTGCTGGGGCTGCTGCTGGCCGGCACGGCGGAGCTCGGCGTCTACGGGCTGCTCGTGCCGCTGGTCGTGCTCCAGGGCGTGACGGCCGCGGGCTGGTTCCGGCTGAACGGCATGTGGCCCGCCCGGCAGGGCATCGCCCTCGGCTTCGCGGGCGCGCTCGCCGCGGACGTGGCGGTGCTCGCCGCGGGCCGCGAGCACGCGCCCGCGGCGATCCTGGGCACGCTCGGGGTGTGGGTGCTGCTCTCCCTCGTCCTCCAGCTGCGCTCCCACGCCGACCCGGACGAGCGGATGTACGGCCTGATGGCGAGCGTCGCCGCGGCGGCGCTGGCGATCGTGGCCACCGGCTACCTCGCCGCCCCGCCGGACGCGGTCGCGGTCGGCGGGGCGGCGGTCGCGGTGGCCGTCCTGGCGCGGTCGCTGCCGCTGCCCGCGGCGGCCTCGGTGGTCGTCGCGCTGCTCGCGGCGGCGGGCGCGGGCATCGCGGTCGGCGCCATGACGGACCTGGGCGCCAAGGGCGCGCTGCTCGGCGCGGGCGCCGCGGTGTGCGCGCTGATCGGGCACCGTGCGGCCAGCTACGACTACCCCTCGCGCTTCGTGCACTTCACGGCCGGCGTCGCCCTGCCGCTGTCGGCCGCGGCACCGGTGGTGTGGATGCTGGGACGGGCGCTGGGCTAGGGCCTCTCGGGCGGGTGGGTGCGCCCGCCCCGCCTGTCACAGGTGCTCGACAGTTCCCCGGCCGGGGCGGGCGGCCGGGTTACGCTCGCGCCTGACGGCCCTCCGGTCGTCGGGTGGCCGAGCCGAGAGGGATCACCGCATGCGGGCGCTGCGAATACTCCTGGTCTTCGCCTTGATCCTGGGCGTGCTGTTCGCGGTGGTCGACCGCGTCGCGGTGCACCTCGCGGAGGGCCAGGCCGCCGACCGGCTGAAGACGACCGAGAACCTGGCGAGCACCCCCGACGTGTCCATCAAGGGCTTCCCCTTCCTGACCCAGCTGGCGAGCGGCGAGCTGGACGACGTCGAGGTCGGCATCAAGGACTACGAGGCGGCCACCGGCAACGGCGACCAGAAGATCCGTATCGACGACATCACGGCGGACATGAAGGGCGTGCGGTTCTCCGGCGACTACAGCTCCGCCACCGCCGCCACCGCCACCGGCACCGCGACCATCGCCTACGACCAGCTGCTCAAGGCCGCGAAGTCCGAGTCCGCCCAGGTCGCCCCCGGCATCACCGCCCATGTGGTCGGCCTCTCCGACGGTGGCGACGGCAAGATCAAGGTCGGCGTCGAGGTCCAGGTTGCGGTACTCGGCATCAAGCAGCGCAAGACGCTCTCCCTGCTCAGCTCGGCCACCGTGCGGGGCGACAAGGTGGAGGTGCGCGCCGACGACTTGCCCATGGTCGGTGGAGTGCGGCTCCCCGAGGGCCGGGTCCGGTCGGTCACGGACTTCCAGCAGGCGATCGACCGGCTCCCCGCCGGGGTCGGCCTGGACTCGGTCCGGGCGGCCGCGGACGGCGTCGAGATCACCCTGAAGGGTTCGGACGTCAAGCTGGCCGGGTAGACATGCGGTGAACAAAAGGTTGTCCGACTGGCGAGACACCCTCGTCCGCACCGCAGATGCCTGCGGGATCGAGAACGGACACGAGCGCCCGAAGGTCGTACGGCGACGGTTCGGGCGCTCTTTCATTCCCACATCCCGGACGATCATGTCTCAGTATCCGACATGCCGGTGACACGCCCGCCCGTCCCTCCCTACGATCGACCCCATGCAGCGACAGGCGGATCTCACGAAGCGGCGGGCAGTGGACCTGTGCCGTGTTGCCGCCATGCTCTGTCGCACTTCCTGAGCGGGAGCTCTCTCCCGTATCCCCGCCCCGCGACGACCCGGGGCCACCCGCGCGCCGTACAGCCGGCATCGAACGCGTACCCGCGCGCCCCCTCGCACTCGCACGCCCCGCCGTACCTGCCCCGGAGGAGATTGAGCATGAGCCGCAGCGACGTCCTGGTCGAGGCCGACTGGGTCCAGGAACACCTGGACGACCCGAGCATCGCCATCGTCGAGGTGGACGAGGACACGTCCGCGTACGACAAGAACCACATCAAGAACGCCATCCGGATCGACTGGACCAAGGACCTCCAGGACCCGGTGCGCCGTGACTTCATCGACCAGGCCGGCTTCGAGAAGCTCCTGTCGGAGAAGGGCATCGCCAACGACCACACGGTGATCCTCTACGGCGGCAACAACAACTGGTTCGCGTCGTACGCCTACTGGTACTTCAAGCTGTACGGCCACGAGAACGTCAAGCTCCTCGACGGCGGCCGCAAGAAGTGGGAGCTGGACGCCCGCGAGCTGGTCGACGGCACCGACGTGCCGGAGCGTCCGAAGACCGCGTACCGGGCCAAGCCGCAGGACACCTCCATCCGCGCCTTCCGCGACGAGGTCGTGGAGGCGATCGGCAAACTGAACATCGTCGACGTCCGCTCCCCCGACGAGTTCTCCGGCAAGCTGCTCGCGCCGGCCCACCTGCCGCAGGAGCAGTCGCAGCGCCCCGGTCACGTGCCGACCTCCCGGAACATCCCGTGGTCGAAGAACGCCAACGACGACGGCACCTTCAAGTCGGACGACGAGCTCAAGGCCCTCTACGAGGACGAGCGTGTCGACCTGTCGAAGGACACCATCGCCCTGTGCCGCATCGGTGAGCGCTCCGCGCTGACCTGGTTCGTGCTGCACGAGCTGCTCGGCGTGCAGAACGTCAAGAACTACGACGGCTCCTGGACCGAGTACGGCTCCCTGGTGGGCGTGCCGATCGAGCTCGGCGCCGGCAAGTAAGCAAGACGGTTCAGACCGTTTCGACCTCATCGAACCTCTGGAGAAGCACATGTGTGGAGCGAAGGCCGGCGGCCCGGACGCCTCGACGATCAAGCCCGGTGAGACGACGATCCAGGGCCAGGTGACCCGCGACGGCGAGCCGGTGACGGGCTACGTCCGTCTGCTGGACTCGACCGGCGAGTTCACCGCGGAGGTCCCCACCTCCGCCACGGGCCAGTTCCGGTTCTACGCGGCCGAGGGCACCTGGACCGTCCGCGCCCTCGTCCCCGGCGCCAGCGCCGACCGCACGGTCGTCGCCCAGCAGGGCGGCCTCGCGGAGGTCGCGATCGCGGTCTGAGCGGTCGAGCGGCCGGGGCTGCCGACGCTGTCGGAGCAGGCTGAGCACGGTACGGCCGAAGGGCCGCACCCCACGGGTTGGACGCCCGGGGTGCGGCCCTTCCGGCGTTCCCGCCCCGGCACGTCAGGCCCCCGCGGACCTACCCTGGAAGCATGTACGCACGACGTCGGCATGTGTACTTCGCCATGATGGGGATCTGCATCGGACTGTTCGTCCTGGCGTGGGGTGTCGTGCGCATCTGGTCGGTTCCCGCGGCCGTCGGCATGTGCCTGGTCGCCATGGTGATCCCGCCGGTCGCCGCGATGGTCGCCAACCGGCGCGGGCCCGAGGACCGCTGGTGGGACGACCCGTCCGGCGACCCCAAGTCCGACGAGTGGTGGGACGAGCTGGACGGAAAGAAGCGGCGGTAGCTCCCGGGGGCGCCCCTCGGCCCGTTCAGTAGACGAGCGCCTGCGTCCCGTCCCCCAGGGCCTCCTGGACGAAGACCTGCGCGCCCGCGATCCGCACGCCCTCGATGACGTCCTTCTCCGTGATGTTCCGGCGGGCCGCGCACTGAGTGCACAGGGTGAGCCGGCCGGCCGCGAGGATCGACTCGATCAGGTCGGGCAGCGCAGCGGCGTGCGGCAGCTTGAACTCGGCGGCCCGGCCCGGCAGCGCGAACCAGGAGGACTCCCCGGTCAGCCACAGGGAGACGTCCACCCCGCTGGCCGCGGCCACCGCCGCCACCGTGAACGCCTGAGAACACCGCTCGGGAGCGTCCGCCCCCGCGGTCACCTTGATCACCAGCTTCTTCGCCATGCCCGAATCGTAATCAAGTCGCCTGCGGACGCGGAGCGGACCGCTCGCCCGAGACCGGGGGCGCACCTCGCCAAGAGGGCCGGCTCCGGGCCGACTAAGCTGGGGGCCGGCCCTGCGTATGTACCGCACCTGCTCAACCGAGGAGCACCCCGTGGAGATCTTCTTCGAAACCCTGCTGGTCCTGGTCTGCGTCGGCGTTCTCGCCTTCGCCTACCTGACCGTGAAGAAGC
Organism: Streptomyces sp. NPDC093064; assembly: GCF_044754605.1. Classification (NCBI taxonomy): domain Bacteria; kingdom Bacillati; phylum Actinomycetota; class Actinomycetes; order Kitasatosporales; family Streptomycetaceae; genus Streptomyces; species Streptomyces sp. NPDC093064. The sequence goes on along the minus strand of NZ_JBIVPK010000042.1, from coordinate 28,794 downwards.
TGTACCAGGGCCAGCGCTGACGACGACATCCAGGAACAGTTGCTCATGATCGAGATTCCGTCCGACCTCCACAAGGACCTGGTTCCCCTCGCCTTCCTGCTCGGCGACTGGGCCGGGGCCGGCGTGCACGACTTCCCGGGCGCCGAGAAGTGCAACTTCGGCCAGGAGGTCAGCTTCACCCACGACGGCCGGGACTTCCTCGAGTACCACTCCCATACCTGGGTGCTGGACAACGACGGCAACAAGGTGAAGCCGCTGGAGACCGAGTCCGGCTTCTGGCGGATCGACGCCGACCGCAAGGTCGAGGTCACGATGACCCGCGACGACGGCGTCATCGAGATCTGGTACGGCGAGCTGGCCCACAAGAAGCCGCAGATCGAGCTGGCCACCGACGCGGTCGCCCGCACCGCCGCCTCCCGCCCCTACACCGGCGGCAAGCGGCTGTACGGCTACGTCAAGAGCGACCTGATGTGGGTCGGCGAGAAGCAGACCCCCGAGGTCGAGCTGCGCCCCTACATGTCCGCCCACCTGAAGAAGGTCGTCACCCCCGAGCAGGTCGAGCGCTGGGCCAAGGCCCTCCCGGACGACCTCCCGGACGACGGCATCGCCTTCTTCAAGTAAGCCGGGCCGGGTCGCAGCCCTAGGGCCTCTCGTTTGGATCATGCCGGGCTGATCCGAACGAAAGACCCTAGACTTGGGGTGTGGTGAGCACCGACTGGAAGAGCGATCTGCGGCAGCGTGGCTACCGGCTGACCCCGCAGCGGCAACTCGTGCTCGAAGCCGTCGACAGCCTGGAGCACGCGACACCCGACGCCATCCTCGGCGAGGTGCGGAAGACCGCTTCGGGGGTGAACATCTCCACGGTGTACCGGACCCTGGAGCTCCTGGAGGAGCTCGGGCTGGTCAGCCACGCCCATCTGGGGCACGGTGCGCCGACGTACCACCTGGCGGACCGGCACCACCACATCCATCTGGTCTGCCGGGACTGCACCGATGTCATCGAGGCGGACCTGTCGGTGGCGGCCGAGTTCACCGCGAAGCTGCGGGAGCAGTTCGGCTTCGACACGGACATGAAGCACTTCGCGATCTTCGGGCGGTGCGCGGACTGCGCGCGCAAGGCCGCGACGGGGGCTTCAGGTGCCTCGGCCGGCAGGAGTCCAAGTACCGAGTCGTAGGCTTGTGTTCATGAAGAGCCCCCTGCTGTCCCTGCCCGGCGCCGTCCAGGCCGAGGGCGTGGACGAAGGCGTCGCCGCCCACTACGGCGACCTGTTCCGCGAGCAGCGCGCCCTCGCGGACGGTGCCGGATTCGTCGACCTCTCGCACCGCGGTGTCGTCACCGTCTCCGGCGAGGACCGGCTGAGCTGGCTGCACCTGCTGCTCACCCAGCACGTCAGCGAGCTGCCGGCCGGCCAGGCCACCGAGGCGCTGATCCTGTCCGCGCACGGCCACATCGAGCACGCGCTCTACCTGGTCGACGACGGCGAGACGGTCTGGGCCCATGTGGAGCCCGGCACCCAGGAGGCGCTGATCGCCTACCTGGAGTCGATGAAGTTCTTCTACCGGGTCGAGGTCGCCGACCGGACCGCCGACTTCGCCGTCGTGCACCTGCCGGCCGGTTCGATCGCCGACACGCCCGAAGGGGCCGTCGTGCGGGAGACCGCCTACGGCCGCGACCTCTTCCTGCCCCGCGAGGACCTGGAGTCCTACGCGGGCCAGGCCGGCCCGGCGGCCGGCATCCTCGCCCACGAGGCCCTGCGCGTCGAGCAGCACCGGCCCCGGCTCGGCTTCGAGACCGACCACCGCACCATCCCGCACGAGCTGGGCTGGATCGGCACGGCGGTGCACCTCCAGAAGGGCTGCTACCGCGGTCAGGAGACCGTGGCCCGGGTGCAGAACCTTGGCAAGCCGCCGCGCCGCCTGGTCTTTCTGCACCTCGACGGCAGCGAGGTCCACCTGCCGGCGCACGGCACCGGGATCCATCTCGCCGACGAGGGCCCGGACGGCCGCAAGATCGGCTTCATCACCACGTCCGTACGGCACTACGAGCTCGGACCGGTCGCGCTCGCCCTGATCAAGCGGAACGTGCCGGTGGACGCACGACTGATGGCGGGGGAGACGGCGGCGGCGCAGGAAGTGGTCGTGGAGCCGTAGCCTCCGCGAGGCTCCCGGCTCCCGGCTCATATCTCCAGCAGGACGGTGAACGGGCCGTCGTTCGTCAGCGACACCCGCATCGACGCGCCGAACCGGCCCGTCGCGACCGTCGCGCCCAGGGAGCGCAGCTGCGCGACCACCTCGTCCACCAGGGGTTCGGCGACCTCGCCGGGCGCGGCCGCGTTCCAGGTGGGGCGGCGGCCCTTGCGGGCGTCGCCGTACAGCGTGAACTGGCTGATGACCAACAGCGGGGCGCCGATGTCGCTGCACGACCTCTCGTCGTGCAGCATGCGGATCGACCAGAGCTTGCGGGCCAGCTGCGCCGCCTTCTCCTTGGTGTCCTCGTGGGTGACCCCGACGAGGACGCACAGCCCCTCGCCCTCGATGGCCCCCACCGTCTCGCCGTCCACGACGACGCTCGCGCCGTCCACCCTCTGCACCACTGCACGCATGCCGACCATGATGCCTCTCGGCCGTCCGGGTGCCGCGAGGGGTCCATATCGTGCCTCTTTGAGCTCCGTAACCCTCCATCCGGGGCTGATCGGGGGCACTCGGTCACATACTGGCCACTCAGGGTGGCACGATGCTGTCGTACGCGCCGGTCGAGGGGACGGTTGAGGCGCCATGAGCACATCGAGTACCGAGCGGCAGCCCGTGGCGGCCTCGCCCATCCTCGCGGATGTCACCGAGGCCCACCGGCCGCCCGTGCAGCGCACCGACAGCCCCGGGCCGCCCGCTGTGCACCCCGAGCCCAGCTCGTCGAACACGGGGTACGCCCGGCATCCCGACCTGACCGTGCTGAGCCTGCCGGAGCTGCGCGCCCTGCGCCGGCAGGCGCAGCGGGACGAGGCCGACCTGAGCTACGTGCGGCGGCTGCTTCAGGGGCGGATCGACATCCTGCGCGCGGAGCTGGCCCGGCGCGGGCCGGAGTCCGTTGTGGGCGCCGGGCAGGTGCCCGCGCCCGAGCAGGGGTCCGTCGTCGGGCGCCTCGCGGAGATCCTCAAGGACGCGCCCGCCCGGCAGCGCTCCTCCGCCCGGCATGTGACGCTCGGCACACCGCACGGGGAGGAGTACCGGCAGCTGGCCGCCCAGATGCTCGCCGAGGTCGAACTGTCGGACCTCGGGGCGCGTACGGACCGGGAGTTGGGCGCGGCGATGGGGCGGCTGGTGCGGTACGAGCAGCAGGTGTCCGGGCGGCGGCAGCAGTTGCAGCGCACGGCCGACGGATGCGGCACGGAGATCGCCCGCAGGTACCGTGAAGGGGAAGCGCAAGTCGACGACCTGCTCATCTGACGCGACGGCCGTGGAGACCCCGGGACCGGCGTGGGGGAGCGGGTTTCCCTTGCTCTCGCCCGATCCCCCTGTTTCCGCTTGTTTTCCGTCTGTCGCCCGGAAGGCCACCGCCGATGTCCGCGTCCACAGCTCCCTCCGCCGTGCCCTCCGCCGCCCCGTCCTCCGCCCTGGCGTCCGCGTCGGACGCGGTGTCGCCCGTGCTCGCCGAGGTGGTCCGCTCGGGGTTCGTGGAGGGGCGGCACCGGGGCAGTCTGGTGGTGCTGGCCGCGGACGGTTCGGTGGAGTGCGCGCTGGGGGACGTGAGCGCGCCGGTCTTCCCGCGCTCGTCCAACAAGCCGATGCAGGCGGCGGGGGTGCTGCGCGCCGGGCTCGACCTGGCCGGTGAGCGCCTGGCACTCGCGGCGGCCAGCCACTCCGGGGAGGTCTTCCACCGCGACCTGGTCCACAAGATGCTCGGCGAGCACGGGCTGACCCCGGCCCAGTTGCAGTGCCCGCCGGACCTGCCGCTGGACCCGGAGGAGAAGGAGACCTACCTGGCAGCCGGGTCGGTGCGCGACCGGGTGGTGATGAACTGCTCCGGCAAGCACACCGCGATGCTGGCGGCGTGCGCGCTGCGCGACTGGCCGCTGGAGTCGTACCTCGACCCCGAGCACCCGCTCCAGCGGATCGTCCACACCGTTGTGGAGGAGGCGGCGGGCGAGCCGGTGGCGGCGGTCGGCACGGACGGCTGCGGCGCGCCGCTGGCGGCGATCAGCCTGACGGGCCTGGCCCGCGCCTACCGCGCCTTCGTCCTCGCCGCGCCCGGCACCCCCGAGCGCCGTGTCGCGGACGCCATGCGCGCCCACCCCGAGTACGTCGCCGGCACCCGCCGCCCCGACACCTGGCTGATGCGCGAGGTCCCCGGTGCCCTGTCCAAGATGGGCGCGGAGGCCGTCCAGGCCGTCGCCCTCCCGGACGGCCGCGCCCTGGCCTTCAAGATCGACGACGGTGGCACGAGGACCCTCGGCCCGGTGCTGGCTCGCGCCCTGACCCTGATGGGCCTGGACGCCCCGGTGCTCGAACGCATCGGGCACGCCCCGCTGCTGGGCGGCGGCCGGCAGGTGGGGGAGATCCGGGCGGCCTTCTGACCTCGGCGGAGCAGCCCCTGAAGGACGGCACGGAGGCGCGACGAGGCCGGGGCGGCGGGGCGTGGAAAACATCGCGACACCCCGCCCCCGGCCCCCCTACTGTCACCCCATGACTGCCGCCAGCCCCGATATCGACGTACGCCCCATCACCGACGCCGAGATCCCCGACTGGGTCCGCGCCCTGAACACCGGCTTCCTGCGTCCCCCCGGCGTCTCCGACGCCGAGATCGCCGACCGGCGCACGTACATCGAGCCGTCCCGCACCCTCGGCGCCTTCGACGCGGGCCGGTGCGTGGCGACGTTCCGGTCCTTCCCGCAGGAGCTCACGGCCGTGGGCGGCGCGACCGTTCCCGCCGACGCCATATCCAATGTGACCGTCACCGCCACCCACCGCCGCCGCGGCCTGCTGACCCGGATGATGGCCCAGGACCTGGCGGCCGCGAAGGAGCGCGGTGACGTCGTGGCGACCCTGATCGCCGCCGAGTACCCGATCTACGGCCGCTACGGCTTCGGGCCGGCCACCTGGATGACCGAGTGGACGATCGACGTGCCCCGGGCCGGACTCGACCCGCGCCGGGCGGGTCCGGAGGACGGCGGCCGGGTCGACCTCGTGGACGTCGACGATGTGCGCAAGCTCGGTCCGGAGCTGCACGAGCGGCTGCGCCGCGCCCAGCCCGGCGCGATCGACCGCTCCGAGCGCTGGTGGCAGGTCACGACCGGCGCTCTGCGCTCGGACGGCCGCCCCTGGACCGAGCCCTTCCATGCCGTCTACCGCGCGGCGGACGGCACGGTCGAGGGGCTGGCGCTGTACCACTGCGACGAGACCTGGTCGGACGCCAAGCAGCCGCTGAACACGGCCACGGTGAAGAATCTGATCGCGGTGACCCCGGCCGCCGAGCGCGCGCTGTGGCTCCACCTGTGCTCGATCGACTGGATCATGAAGGTCAGGAGCGGCTGGCGGGCCCCTGACGACCTGCTCCCGCACTTCCTGCCGGATCCGCGCGCCGCCACCGCCACCACGCACGCGGACTGGCTGTGGGTGCGGATCCTCGACGTCGCACGGGCCCTCGAGGCGAGGACGTACGAGGGCACGGGAACGCTGGTGCTGGAGGTCCTGGACCGGGCCGGAATGGCCGGCGGGCGCTGGCGGCTGGAGGCGTCGCCCGCCGGAGGGATCTGCACGCCGACGACCGAGAGCGCCGATCTGACGCTGGACGTGGCTCAGTTGGCGACCCTGTGGCTCGGCGACGAGTCGGCGGTGCGGCTCGCCGCGCTGGGCCGGGTCCGGGAAGAACGAGCGGGCGCCGCCCGAGGGGCGGACGCCCTGCTGCGTACGTCCAGGCGGCCTTGGTGCCCGGACATGTTCTGAGCGCTCCTTCCTGCCGGTGGCGGGTGACAGGTATGACGCATCCGTAGCTTGCTGTTCGGTTGTGGCTGTACGAGACGGTCTTCAGTTGTGGCTGTGCGGTTTGTTCGGTTGTGGCTGTGCCGACCGTGCCGACTGCGTGCCGGCTGTTCAGTTGTGGCTGTGCCGTGCGGTGCCGGACTGCCGGCTGCCGCTCCCCGTTGGCGTGCCGACCGACCGAGCTCCCGGCTCCCCTCCGGAAGGGAGCACGGTCGTAGGTCTTCCAACCGTCACCCTGGTGGCCAACACTTCGAAAGTTTGGCCATGTCGCTCAAGTTGGCTACCAACTCCACTGCTGTTATCTCCGCTTGGAAGCGGCTCATAACCACCTTTCAGCGAACTGCCGGAAGATGGCGGGAAGTTGTACTGTTTGGCCGTGGACCCGGAACACGCCTCCGCCAATGGGCGGAAGAGGTCACAGCGGCCACAGAGGTCACACCGCGAGGTGGCCGACGAACTGCGGCACCGGATCAAGACCGGAGTGCTGCGGCAGGGCCAGCGCATGCCCACCCAGGCCAGGCTGGCCGACGAGTTCGGTGTCGAGCGCGGAGCGGTGCGCCAGGCCCTGCGCATCCTCCAGTCGGAGCACCTGCTCACCAACGTGTCCAAGGGGAGCCCGGCGACCGTCGCAGCCGGCCCGGTGGGGGCCTTGACCGGCCCCGCCGCCCCGCCGCTGCCCACCACGGCCGCCCTCGCGCCCCGTATCGCGGCCGCCTTCGGCGCCCCCCACGTCGAGATCGACGCCCTGTGCCTGACCGCGATCTCGCTCACCCTGGCCATCGGCGAGCCGCTGCGGCAGATCCACGCCGGGCAACTGAAACCGGCCAAGATCGACGTCCGTGTGCTGCTGCCCAGCCGGGACATCCACCTTGCCTTCCCCGCGCCGGTGGACGCCTCCGACGCCGGCCCGCTGCGCCGCCGCTGGCTGGCCCAGCGCAACGCCCAGGGCCAGGTGCTCAAGCACAACCTGCTGGCCCTGCGCGCCACCCACGGCATCGACGTGCGCGTGAGCTTCCGCGCGCTTCCCTTCACTCCGCCGGTCAAGCTGTACCTGCTCAACGACAGGGAGGCGCTGTTCGCGTACTACACGCTGCGGCGGCGTGAGCAGGAGATCGACCACGAACACCTGGAGTTGTACGACGCGGAGGGCACCCGGTCGATCCTCTTCGCCTTCGAGCAGGGCGCCGACCCGCGCGACACGACCTTCGTCGAGCAGTCCCATGTGTGGTTCAACGCACTGTGGGAGACGATCAGTTCGGAGCTGCTGCTCACGAGCTGACGCCTCCCACGGGGAGTGGCCCGGACGCCGGGGATCCGCGTGTCACAGGGCAGGCCCCGCGAGCAGCACCGCCAGCACCACGGCCCCCACGGAGCTGAGGGTCGGGTTCTTGGCCTTGATGCCGACGGTGAGCAGCAGCAGGCCGATGATGCCCATCGCGCCGTACTTCCACTGCACGAGTTCCTCGAAGCCGACGGCGAAGATGGCTGACACAAGAGCGAGAGCAGGCATGGCGATTCCCCCTTCGGACGGTTGTTGGCCGGGATGAGCGTGGGGGGTGTCGGGGAGAGGGCGAAAACTTCCACCAACTCCATCAAGTTGGTCACCAACTCTGCTTTAGTTGTCCCCACTTGGCAGCTATCTATAAACAAGTTTCAAACAACTGCCTTTAGATGGACCAAAGTTGTACCGTTTGGTTGTGACCCAGGAGAGCGTGGCCGTGAACGGCAGCAGAAGAAGCTCGCCCCAGGAGATCGCCGAGGCCCTGCGGGAGCGGATCCGCACCGGCGAGCTCCGGCCGGGCGACCGCCTGCCCACCCAGGCTGAACTCGCCGAGGAGTTCGGGGTGGAGCGCGGCACCGTGCGCCAGGCCCTGCGGGTGCTCCAGGGGGACGGCCTGCTCAGCAATGTCACCAAGGGCAGCCCGCCACGCGTCGCCGTGCCCGTCGCCGCTCGCGCGGAGCCGCAGCCGACGATGGTCGGCCTCGCGCCCCGGCTCGTGGAGGCCTTCTCGGCCCGGCAGGTCAGGATCGACGCGGCCTGCCTCACGGCCGAGACCCTGATGGTCGCCGTCGGCGAGCCCCTGCGCCTCATCCACGAGGGCCGGTTGCGCCCCGAGTCGATCGACGTGCGCATTCTGCTGCCGTCCCGCAACATCGACCTTGCCTTCCCGATCTCGGTGGACCGGCCGAGCGAGGACGACCCGGTCCACCAGCGCTGGCTGGCCCAGCGCAATGCCCAGGGCCACGTCCTGAGCCACAACCTCAAGGCCCTGCGCGCCACCCACGGCATCGACGTCCGCGTGAGGTTCCGCGCGCTGCCCTTCACTCCGCCGGTCAAGCTCTACCTGCTCAACGGCGCGGAGGCGCTGATCGCGTACTACATGGTCACCCGCCGCGAGGAGCGGGCGGACGACGGGACGCTGGACATGTACGACGTCCTCGGCACGGAGTCCCTGCTGTTCTCCTTCGAGAAGGCGACCGGGCAGCGTGACGCCGCGTTCGTGACGGAATCGCAGAAGTGGTTCGACGCCCTCTGGGAAACCATCACTTCGGATCTGACACTCTCCTAGTGACTTCTGATACGACGCAGACCGAAGCGGTGACAGCTGAGACCGGAAACGAGACCGAGGAACTGCGGAACCTGATCGAGGATGCCCGTGTCGTGCTCTGGGACTTCGACGGGCCGATCTGCCGGCTGTTCGCCGGACACTCGGCGGAGAGGGTGGCGAACGAACTGGTGCGATGGCTGGAAGACCAGGGCCTGCACGGCCTGCTGACCGACTCCGAACGGCAGTCGCTGGACCCGCACGTCGTCCTGCGCGTCGTGGACCGCCGGCACCCCGGCAGCGACCTCGTGGCAGAACTGGAGGCGCGGCTGACCCAGGAGGAGCTGCGAGCCGTTGCCTCCGCGCTGCCCACTCCGTACGCCGACTCGCTGATCCGCACCTGGAAGGCGCTGGACTCGCGCCTGGCCATCACCACCAACAACTCGCCCCTCGTGGTGCGCGAGTACCTCGTGGGCCGCGACCTCGACCCCTGCTTCGCCCCCCACGTCTACGGACGCACCCGGGACCTGGCACACCTCAAGCCCGACCCGCACTGCCTGAACCGCGCCCTGACCGCCACGGGCGCCTCTCCCGCGCAGGCCCTGATGATCGGAGACACCCCCACGGACCACGAGGCCTCCCTGCGGGCAGGCGTGCCCTTCCTCGGCTACGCCCACAACGCCCGCAAGGAGAAACTGCTCAGGGAGGCGGGCGCCACCGTGGTCGTGGACTCCCTGGAGCCGGTGCTGCAGATCCTGCGGGATCGGGCCTGAGCGCCCCGCCGGTTCAGGCCTGAGTCATCAGCAGGGTGAACGCGACGGCCGCACCGACCGCGAGCCGGGTGTCGCGGGCCCGTATGCCCACGGTGATCGCGACCAGTAGAGCCAGTCCCAGCACGCCCAGCCGGGCCCGTACCTCGTTCGTCAGGAGGAACTCCCCCAGGATCCGGAGCAGTTGCAGCAGGATCACGTTCCCCACCCACCCTTCCAGTTTCAGTGAGGCGGCCAACCAGCAGACCAATTGGGCTGGTTGTCTTGGAATGGATGTCCCCTGTCCTGCTGATCGCTTAACGCGGCAGGCCGGATTGACTGCCGGCGAGGTCGAAAGGCCGGTTTGTTGGCGGGCTGCCGGCGGTACCGTCAGGTTGTGGGCGAGGAACGCGCGATCGACGGCGGGGGCAGGGAGTTCCACCGGGTGTCCGACGAGTTGCGGGCCCGGATGGCGGACGGCACGTACCCCGTGCGCTCCTTCCTGCCCTCGCAGCGCGATCTCGCGGAGGAGTTCGGCGTCTCCAGGGACACCGTCCAGCGAGTGCTGCGGGAACTGAGCAACGAGGGCTGGACGGAGTCCCGGCAGGGCAGCGGCACCCGCGTCATCAAGAACCAGCGCATACTGTCCTCGGCGGCCAAGGCCACCCGGTCGCCCCGTGGCGTCACACTGGGTCCGCTCATCAGCGAGGCGTTCGAACAGCCCGACGTGCGGCTGGACGTCTACACGCTGACGTCCGAGTCGCTGGACGCGCACATCCGGCTCCAGGCGGAACGCATCAGGGGCGGCTTCATTCAGCCCCGGAGCATCGTGCTGCGCATGCTCCTGCCGGCCACGTCGCTGCCGCTGCCCTACCCGCGGGCCATGGACGACGAGAACGCCCCCCGCCTGCACGACCGCCTGCTCGCCATCACGGAGCGGCACACGGACTCGCTGCGCAGTGTGCTGCGCGACCTGCGGACGGAACAACTGGTGACCGCGGTCGACGTACAGATCCGGCATGCACCGTTGACCCCGGCCTTCAAGCTTTACGTCCTCAACGGCACGGAGGTCCTCTTCGGGCCGTACGAGGTGATCGAACGTCCCGTGGTGCTCGAGACCGGCGAGGAGATCAGGGCCCTCGACGTCCTGGGGCTCGGGTCGACCCTCACTCACCACGTGCGCGACGCGAACGCCGATTCGCCGGGGTCGGTCTTCGTGACCTCGATGCAGTCGTGGTTCGAGTCCGTGTGGGCGTGGCTGTCGGAATGACGCGGACGGCACAGCCGCCACATGGCTGTGCTGTAGCATGCGCGCACCGCATGAGCAACAGCTCCGCTTCGCATGTATGGCACGCAAGAGGCGGCGTGCAAGGCGACCTCGAAGGTGCGACGCAGGCCGGAGACCCAGGCAGGGGCACACCACCCGTTGTGCCGACGTCGGGCGCGCTCCGATCGTGTCCTTTATGGGGCGTGGCGTACCTTTTTTCACATCATCATTTCCTTCTGAGTGCTTGAGCAACTGGAGCGGCCGTGGGCGCACCTCCTCCCCGTCCCTTTCTCGGGGAACACGCCCTCCGCGACGTCAGGGCGTTCGTGCGGCTCGCGGCCTCGCTGGGCCGGGCGAGCAGCGGCCATCACAACCAGAACCACGTGCTGCCGCTGACGGAACGCATGGCGCGGCTGCTGGGCAGGGAGGCCGGCGCGTCGGTGACCGTGCGCATCCGCCGGGCCCAGGTGCTGCCCGTGGTGATCAGGACCTGGAAGAACGAGGCCGACATCCTCGACACCGTCAGAGGCGTGCTGCCCAACGTTCCGGAGTGCCTGGTCAAGCAGGACTCCTTCGCGATCCACAGCTACGTCGAGGGTGTTCCGCTGTCCAGCGTCTGCGGCAACGGCAAGCCGGTCGACACGCTGCTGGTCAAGGCGCTGGCGGAACTGCTCGCCCGGATGGCCCAGGTCCGCAGGGAGGTGCTGCCCCCGCTGCCGCCCGAGTGGCCGCGCAACGACAAGGACAGCCAGGCGTTCCTGCAGATGCTGGCGCGGCTCGCGGACCGGCAGATCAGGCAGGCCAATTGGCAGGACTTCGGTGGGCTGTTCGCGGCCCTCGGCATCCCCGAAGACGCCCTGATCCAACTGGCCGCGCGCGTGCCCGCCATGGCCAGGCGGCCGTACAGCCTGCTCCACGCGGACCTGCACCGCGACAACCTGATCATGTCGTACGACGGTGATCCGGCCCTCATCTGCGTCGACTGGGAGCTGGCGACCTACGGCGACCCGCTGCACGACCTGGCGACGCACCTGGTCCGCATGCAGTATCCGGGTCACCAGTGGCACGAGGTGATCGACGCCTGGGCCGAGGCCATGAACCGGATCCGTCCCGCCTCCGTCAACGGCCTGGGCAGAGACCTGCGGCACTACGTCGCCTTCGAGCGGGCGCAGTCCGTCTACCCGGACGTGATGCGGGCGGCGAGGGCCCTGGAGGACGCGCCCGACCAGAAGAGCCTGGACGAGGCGACGACGTCCGTCCAGCGGGCGCTGGAGGCCGCCGCCGAACCGCTCGGGCTCAGGAACGTTCCGGACACCGCGCAGATCGAACGCATCCTCTTCCGCTGGCGGGCCTCCCGGACGGCGGGGCGGACCGGCGGTGCCAGGCAGGCCGCGGAGACGGTCTCCTGGTCGTGGGACCCGCGCCTTCCGGAGCGGCCCGACTTCCCCGACTCCGCGATCCGCCACGCCCTGCTTGCCGAGGGGACGGCCCCGGCACGGTGGGTGCTCAAGGGCACCACTCACCTCAACTCGGTGGTCCGCGTGCCCGAGTTGGATGTTCCAGTGGTGGTGCGCCGCAAGGTGGCGAACGTCTGCCGCCGTGAGCCCAGCTTCCTCAGCGAGCATGCCGTACTGCGGGCCATCGAGCAGTCCGGCGTCCCGGTGGCGGCGCCGAAGGTCCTCGCCCTGGGGCGCAGCCACCGGGGGGAGCCCTGTGCCATCCACACGTACGTCGGCCCCGAGGACCCCGACCGCCGGCCCAGCCATCCGGAGCATGGCCTGCGACCGCACGAGGCGGACGCGCTCGTCGACCAACTGTGCGCGCTGACCGGTGTGGACTACCGGGGACTCGACCCGGTCGCGGGCAAGGAGGCCTTCTTCACCTGGCTGTGCGACCAGTTGGTGATCCTTGTGGACAAGCTGCCCAAGGAGTCGCGGCAGCTGGCCCGGTTCCTCGGCCTGCCCGGCGCCTCCCGGCTCAAGCAGATCCTCTCCCGGTTCTGGGTGGTCAGCCCCCGCCGTCCGTCCCTCCTGCACGGCGACCTGAACCCGTGGAACCTCGTACGCCGCGAGGACGCCCTCGCTCTCACCGTCATCGACTGGGAGATGGCCCTGATCGGCGACCCGCTGTACGACCTGGTCCGGCACATGCACCTCACGCCGACCCGCCCGGAGATCCGCGAACGCATGTTCAGGCGCTGGGAACGTCGCCTGCCCGCCGAGTACACGGCCGGCTGGCGCCAGGACTGGCGCGTGTACCAGCGGCTGGAGACCGTCCGCTCCGCCTACGTGGACCTGGACCGCCTGGTGACCGGAGCGAGCCTGGACGCCCCCAACGTCCGCCGAGCCGTCGACTCCTACGCGATGACCCTCGCGGAGGCCACGGGCTTCCTCGGCCTGACCGTCCGCGCCACGGCGAACCCGTACCTTGCCCGGGCTCTGGCCTGAGGAGGCCATGACAGGGCCGGGAATCCGGTCTGTCGGCGGCCACCATGTGCCGGCCCGCAAACGGCCCCCTTGGTCAGACGTGGAGTTCGGGCGGGAAGCCGGTCCAGCGCAGTTCAGCGGGCAGGTGCCGCATGTCGTTGTGGACGAGCACGGAGGACGGCCTGCCGGGTGCGTAGCGGATGACCGTCAGTGCCGCGTTGCCGTGGTCGAGGCCCATCCAGCGCCACTCGGGCGCGTCGAGGGCGGCTCGGACCAGCCAGCCGATGAGGAAGTTGTGCGTGACGACGAGCTCATGGCGGGGGCGATCGCCGTCGACCGGGCCTGTGAATTCCGCGAGTGCTTCCCGGGCCGGCGCTGGACCGCGACCGCGCTCCTCCTCCGGGACCCGGTCGAGGAAGCCGAGCATGGCGTCGGCCGCGTCCGGCGGCAGTTCCTCCTTCGCCGGCAGGTGGGGGACGTAGTCGCCGGCCGGCTCCGACGGACGCAGCGGGACATCGCCGAGCTCTGCGCTGATCAGCTGGGCCGTCTGCCGCGCCCGGGGCAGCGGCCCGTGGTGGATCGCCGACAGCGGGGTGCTCCGGAGCCGTTCACCGAGCAGGGAGGCTTGGCGCCGTCCGCTCTCCGTCAGGGTCGTCTCGTCCGCCGACGCTTCACCGTGCCGGGCGAGGTAGAGGTATCGAGTGGCAGTGCCTGTCATGTCCCGGGTCTCCGTCGGCATCCGTGATCTTGTGTCACGGAAGGACGCCAGGCCCTTCACGCATGGTTCCGTCGCACCCGGCGACCTCGTTCCCGACCGCCGGGACACACTCTTGCAAGCGGGTTGCTTGCAATTGTTAGCAGAGGTGGTGCAAGGTGGAGGCATGGCAACGCTCAACGTCGGCAATCTCGGTGAGTACCTGCGCGAGCAGCGGCGCAACGCGCAGTTGTCGTTGCGGCAGCTCGCCGACGCCGCCGGGGTGTCCAATCCGTACCTGAGCCAGATCGAGCGCGGGTTGCGCAAGCCGAGCGCGGAGGTGCTCCAGCAGGTCGCCAAGGCGCTGCGGATCTCCGCCGAAACGCTGTACGTGCGGGCCGGGATCCTCGACGCAGAGCGGGACCGGGACGACGTGGAGACGCGCGCCGTCATCCTCTCCGACCCGTCGCTGAACGAGCGGCAGAAGCAGGTGCTGCTCCAGATCTACGAGTCCTTCCGCAAGGAGAACGGGTTCGGGACCGCCGAGACGGACGGTTCCGGTGAGCGGGCGGCCCAGGACGGCGGCGCCGGCGACACCGGTGGCACCACCGCCCACGGCGCCCGCGCCGCGGACGACGGCACCGGCGCCGACGGCGGCTCCATACCCGTCCGCCCCGCCGCCGAGGCGGACGGTGGCCGGCCCGCCCCCGCCGGGCGGCGCCGTACCCGTACGTCCGGCGGCAGTGACGCCGATCCGCGGGAGGCGGCCGAATGATCCCAGCGATCCCACGGTCACGGCTCGTACGGGCCGGGCGCCCGGCCCGACCACCGCGGAAACCCAAAACCCTCAGCCACATGCGATCCGGGAGAAGCATCACCATGGCCATCACCGACGACCTGCGCAAGACCCTCAGCGACCCCACGCCGCTCTACTTCGCCGCGGGCACCGCGGACCTGGCCCTCCAGCAGGCCAAGAAGGTGCCCGCCCTGGTGGACCAGCTGCGCGCCGAGGCCCCGGCCCGTATCGACGCGGTGCGCAACACCGACCCGAAGGCCGTCCAGGAGCGGGCCACCGCCCGCGCCAAGGAGGCCGGTGTCCGTGTCAAGGAGACGCAGGAGAACCTCCAGACCAAGGTCACCGACTTCCTGAACTACCTCGACACCGACCTGAAGAAGCTCGGCACCAACCTCGACGCCGACCTGAAGAAGTTCGGCGAGAGCGCCCAGGACCTCGCCCTGCGCGGCGTCGGCGTCGCCGCCGAGTACGCCGTCAAGGCCCGCGAGACCTACGAGAAGGTCGCCGAGCACGGCGAGCAGGCCGTGAAGACCTGGCGCGGTCAGGCCGCCGAGGGCATCGAGGACATCGCCGGGGGTGTCGAGGAGCTCGCCGTCGCCGTCGAGCCCGAGCCGAAGGCGGAGCCGGTCGTGGTCAAGGAGGAGGAGCCCGCCGAGACCGGGGCCACGCCGATCACGGCCAAGAAGAACCAGGCGAAGAAGGGTCCGGCCGAGCGCAAGACCCCGCTCACGGCGAAGAAGCCCACGCCGCCCGCCAAGTAGGCGGTGTTCCGGCCCGTCAGGCAGGCGGTGCCGGGCAGGCGGCGACACGCCGGATCGCCTCACCCGTATGGGCGACGGGCACCCGGGCCGGGCACCCTTGGGGTGTCCGGCCCGTTCTACGGGTACGGTGGCCGCGTAGGAATCGGGAGAGAACGGGCGGTGGGCAACATGCTGATGCTGGGCTTCCAGGGGCTCCTGGGGATTTTGAAGATCGTCCTGATGGCCTTGGCCGCGTTCGGGCTGTTCGACGCCGCGTTCCGGCGCGAGGACGCCTTCCGCGCGGCCGACAAGCAGAACAAGATGTTCTGGCTGATCATCCTGGGTATCGCGCTCGCCGTGAGCTACCTGTTCTCGATCTTCTCGTTCCTGCCGATCATCGGCGTCATCGCGAGCATCGTCTACATCGTCGACGTACGGCCCGCGCTCAAGCAGGTCTCCGGCGGGAACGGGTGGGGGCGCCGCCGCGGCAGCAGCAGCGACGGCCCGTACGGGCCCTACAACGGCGGTCGCTGAGCCGCCGGCCGGCCCCCGGCCCCGGTGGCCTACGACTCCCGGTCCAGCAGGACCACCGCCACGTCGTCGGTGAGCTCGCCGCCGTTGAGTCCGCGCACCTCGTTCACCGTCGCCCGCAGCAGCCCCTCCCCGCGCAGACCCTGGTCGAGCTGGCGGCGGACCACCTCGACCATGCCGTCCTGGCCCAGCCGCTCACCTTCATTCCCGACCCGGCCCTCGATCAGGCCGTCGGTGTAGAGCATCAGGCTCCACTCGGCGCCCAGCTCCACCTGCATCCGGGGCCAGCGGGCACCGGGCAGCAGACCGAGGGCGGGGCCGTTGTTCTCGTACGGCAGCAGCCGGGCGGGCTTGCCGGGAGTGATCACCAGCGGTGACGGATGACCGGCCAGGCACAGTCCCGCACGGCGCCCGTCGGGCGCTATGTCCACCGCGCACAGGGTCGCGAAGATCTCGTCGTCGGAGCGCTCGTGCTCCAGCACCTGCTGGAGCGTGCCCAGCAGCTCGTCCCCGCACAGTCCCGCCAGGGTCAGTGCCCGCCAGGCGATACGCAGCTCCACGCCCAGCGCCGCTTCGTCGGGGCCGTGCCCGGAGACGTCGCCGATCATGGCGTGCACGGTGCCGTCGGGGGTGCGGACGGCGTCGTAGAAGTCGCCGCCGAGCAGCGCGCGCGAGCGGCCGGGGCGGTAGCGGGAGGCGAAGCGCAGCGTGGACCCGTCCAGCAGGGGGGTCGGCAGCAGGCCCCGCTCCAGACGCCGGTTCTCCTGCGCGCGCAGCCTGCCCTCGGCGAGCCTGCGCTCGGCCGTGTCGGAGCGCTTGCGCTCCACCGCGTACCGGATCGCACGGCTGAGCAGCCGCCCGTCCAGCTCGTCGCGGAACAGGTAGTCCTGGGCGCCGACCCGCACCGCCTGGGCGGCGCGCTCGGCGTCACCGGAGGAGGTGAGCGCGAGGACGGCGTGCCGGGGCGCGAGTTCGAGCACGTGCCTGAGCACGGCCAGCTCGTCGTCGTCGCCCGCGGACCGGCCGGGCGCGGGCAGGGCGAGGTCCAGCAGGATGCAGTGGACGTCGTCGGTGAGCAGCCGCTCGGCCTCGGTCAGGTTGCGGGCCCTGCGCACGCGGATCGGCTTGCCGGACGCGTCGAGCAGTTCGGGCACCATCGGCGAGCCGACCGGGTCGTCCTCGATCAGCAGCAGCGTGAGCTGGGTGCCGTTGGCCTGGGTGCTGGCGCGGTTGTCCTTCTCGACCGTTGCTTCCTTACGCGGGGCCTGTGCTGCGGAGGTGCCGTCGCCGTGGGACGCGGTCTGCGTCTGGTCGCACTCCGCGGCCGGGACTGTCCTCTGCCGCGGTACGGGCACGGGCATTGTCCTGGGTTCCTTCCCTCCCCCCGAGGGCATGGCGGGTACGAGGGACCTCGCGCCGCCGACGGGGACACTAGCGGTAGTCGGCGCCGCGGGGGAATGGTGTGAGGCGCGTCGCTCCGGCTTTCGCCGCTGTCATATGCCGCGATCCCTACCGGAGTTGGACACGACGCCGCCGGGGGCGGAATGACGAAGGTCACGTCTCCCGCGGGTTTGGCGGCGGCCAGGGGTGCGATCGGTCACGTGTCCGGGGTCGCCGGGGGCCGGCCCGGGGCCCGGAGTCTCAGTCCGTGTCGGGCCGTACGACGCCCAGGATCGGCATCGTGCCCGCCCCGGCGAGCGTCACCGTGCGTCCCGGCCGCGGGGCGTGGACGATCGTGCCGTCGCCGACGTACATCCCGACATGGCTGGCGTCACCGAAGTAGATGATCAGGTCGCCGGGCCGCATGTCCTTGATGTCCACGCGCTTCAGCTGCTTCCACTGCTGCTGCGAGGTGCGCGGGACGGGGTGCCCGGCCGCCGACCAGGCCTGGGAGGTGAGCCCCGAGCAGTCGTACGTTCGGGGGCCCTCGGCGCCCCACTCGTACGGCTTGCCGAGCTGGGCCGTGGCGAACTCGACCGCCTTTTTGCCCGCCGCGGAAGCCTTGCCGTTGAGCTCGTCGAGGATTCCGGTGCCCAGCCAGGCCGACTGCGCCTGGTCGGCGGCCTGCCGCTCCAGTTCGGCGAGGCGCTCGCGCTGCCGCTTCTCCAGCGTGGCCTCGAGTTGCTCGGCCTCCTTGATCCGCTGCTTGATCCGCTTCTTCGCCGCGGCCTTGGCCTTGCGGCCCGCCTCCAGCTTTCGCCAGCGGTTGGCGGCGTCGTCCGCGTACAGCTTCAAGTCCTGCTGGGCTCGGGCCGTTTCCTCGATCAGGCCCTTGGTCGCCCGCTGGCCCTGGAGCACCCGGCCGGCGCCGTCGAAGAAGACCTGCGGGTCGCTGCTCAGCATCAGCTGGACCTCGGGCGGCAGGCCGCCCGTGCGGTACTGGGCGCGAGCCGCGGCGCCGGCGCGCTCCTTCAGGCCGTCCAGTTTCCGCTGCTCGTCCGCGATCTTCCGGTTCAGGTCGGTGATTTCGGCGGACTGCTTCTCCGCCTGCTCCTTGGCCAGGTTGTAGGCGTCGGTGGCGACGGCCGCGTCGTGGTACAGCTTGTCCAGCTTGGCGCGGACGGCCTGGAGGTCCTTGTCCGGCGCGAGGGTGACGGAGGGGGAGGGCGAGGGAGCGGGGGAGGCGGACGGGGCCGGGTCCGGCAGTGCGCGCGCGAACGCGGTGCCCGGCGCTCCCAGCAGCGTGACCGCGCAGACCACGGTCACGGCCGCCGCGAGCACGGTGTGCCTGCGCCGTCCCATATTCGGCCCCCCAGCTTATTAACCGTCAGTAACATGCGGACGCTCGGGTGATCGTGCCACGACTCGGCGCAAAGCGACAGAGGTGTGGCGATCTCCCCGTCTGTGTGACGAACGACCCGCAAAGATCGTTCCCCGCAGGTCACGGCGGATGCGCGCGGCGCCACCGGTCGGTCGCGCGGGCCACCGCGCGGCGGCCCGTCAGTTGCGCGGCGCCAACGCCTGCCAGTCGATGGTCACTTCGCCCTGCCGCCAGCGCGACGGGCCGTCCGTCACCGGCCAGTCGGCCGCCAGGTCGCGCACCGTGCGGATCCAGCGCTGGCGCGCGCCGTAGGAGGCGTACGGCGCGGCGCTCGCCCAGGCGCGGTCGAAGTCGCGCAGGAAGGCGTGCACCGGCTCGCCGCGGACGTTGCGGTGGATGAGCGCCTTCGGGAGGCGTTCGGCCAAGTCGGACGGGTGGTTCAGGGAGCCGAGGCGGGTGGCGAAGGTCACCGTGCGGGGGCCCTCCGGGCCGAGCGCCACCCACACGTGCCGGCGGCCGATCTCGTCGCAGGTGCCCTCGACCAGCAGGCCTCCGCGCGAGTGCCCGTCCGCCGGGGCGAGCCGCGTGCGCAGCCGCTCCCAGACGGCGGCGACCTCTTCCTCGTCGTACTGCCGCAGCACGTTCGCCGCGCGGATGAGGTGCGGGCGCTGCGGGACGGGGACCTCGAAGCCGCCGTGCCGGAAGACGAGCCCGTCGCGCTCGTACGGCTTCGCGGCCGTGACCCGGGCCGGTTCGATCTCGACGCCCACCACGCGCGCGCGTGGGGCTGCGGTGCGCAGCCGGTGCAGCAGTTCGACCGCGGTCCAGGGGGCGGCGCCGTAGCCGAGGTCGACGGCCACCGGATCGGCGGCCCGGCGCAACTCGGCGCCGTGCACGGCCGCGATCCAGCGGTCCATGCGGCGGAGCCGGTTGGGGTTGGTCGTCCCGCGCGTCACCGTTCCCACGATGGGGGTCCCCCCGCTCGAGCGAAGCCGAGAGTGGGGGAGGGTCGCTGCGCGGGATGTCATGCATACGAGGGTATGGCGCCCGCGGGCCTCCACCGCACGGACGTACCACGCACCCCGCAGGAGCCCCGGGTGGCGGGAACTCTGTTGGTGGCGGGGGCGCGTCACGTGTGGCGTCGCCACGAGGTGTGCGGGTCGTGCCACGCGACGGTTCCGTCAGGTTGCGTGTGTGCGTAACGCCCTGCCTCTGCGGTACCCGCGGTGCGTTCGCGGCGCTGGTTGCGCGTAGGTGTTCACGCCGTGCTCGGGCGCTCGGTGCGCATGCGTTACGCGTCTCGGGGTCGAACGGTTGAGCGAGGGCCGGTAATGATTGGGCAAAGGAGCCGGTAGCGGAAATGGAGTCAGGTGCTCCGGCGTTGGGTCTTGGAGGGCGCTCGGCGCCCCCGTACGGCATGCCCGCAACGAGGAGGAACGCCACGTGAGCCAGTACGTCAGCAGGCTCGGGCGTCGTTCCCCGACGGCACCCGCGCGGCTGCGGCTGCACCGCCGGCCCCGGCGCGTCGCCATGCTCTCCGTGCACACCTCACCGCTCCACCAGCCCGGCACGGGCGACGCCGGCGGCATGAACGTCTACATCGTGGAACTCGCCCAGCGTCTGGCCGCCCAGGGCGTCGAGGTCGAGGTCTTCACCCGGGCCACCGCGGGAGACCTGCCGCCCGCCGTCGAACTCGCCCCGGGCGTCCTCGTCCGGCACGTCGACGCCGGCCCCTACGAGGGCCTGGCCAAGGAGGACCTGCCCGCCCAGCTGTGCGCCTTCACGCACGGCGTGATGCAGGCCTGGGCCGGCCACCGCCCCGGCTACTACGACCTCGTCCACTCCCACTACTGGCTCTCCGGCCATGTCGGCTGGCTCGCCGCCCAGCGCTGGGGCGTCCCCCTGGTGCACGCCATGCACACCATGGCCAAGGTCAAGAACGCCAGCCTGGCCGAGGGCGACACCCCCGAGCCCGCCGCACGCGTCATCGGCGAGACCCAGATCGTCGCCGCCGCCGACCGGCTGATCGCCAACACCGACGAGGAGGCCGGCGAACTCGTACGGCACTACAGCGCCGACCCCGCCAAGGTCGCCGTCGTGCACCCCGGCGTGAACCTCACCCGCTTTTGCCCCGGCGACGGCCGCGCCGCCGCCCGCGCCCGCCTCGGCCTGCCGCAGGACGCCCTGATCCCGCTGTTCGCCGGCCGTATACAGCCGCTCAAGGCCCCCGACGTGCTGCTGAGGGCCGTGGGCGTCCTCCTCGACCGGCGGCCCGAGCTGCGCTCCCGCATCGTCGTGCCCGTCGTCGGAGGCCCGAGCGGCAGCGGCCTCGCCAAGCCGGAGGGCCTGCAGAAGCTGGCCGCCCGGCTCGGCATCGCCGACGTCGTACGGTTCTGCCCGCCGGTCGGGCAGGACCGGCTCGCCGACTGGTTCCGGGCCGCGTCCGTCCTGGTCATGCCCTCCTACAGCGAGTCCTTCGGCCTGGTCGCGATAGAGGCGCAGGCGACCGGCACCCCGGTCCTCGCCGCCTCGGTCGGCGGGCTGCCGGTGGCCGTACGGGAGGGCGAGACCGGATTCCTGGTCCAGGGCCACGACCCGGCCGACTACGCGCACCTGCTGCGCCGCTTCGCGGACAACCCGCACCTCGCCGACCGGATGGGCGCCGCCGCCGCCCGGCACGCGCGGTCCTTCGGCTGGGACGCGTCGGCGGCGGCCACGGCCGACGTGTACACGGCCGCGTTGCAGGCCCACCGGCGTCGCGTACGCTCGCCCCATGGGTAGCGCCACGGGTGAGGCGGAGCAGCAGCGCGCGACGCGGGTCGTCGAGGACGTCCTCAAGGGCGCCGAACTGGACTGGGAGAGCCCGCGGTCCGGCAGCTACGTCGTGAAGCTACCCGGCACCCGCAAGCTGTCGACCACCCTGTCGATGATCGTCGGCCGGCACTCGCTCTCCCTGAACGCCTTCGTCATCCGCCACCCCGACGAGAACGAGTCCGCCGTCCACCGCTGGATGCTGGAGCGCAACCTCAAGCTGTACGGCGTGAGTTACGCCGTCGACCAGCTCGGTGACGTCTACCTCACCGGCCGGCTGCCGCTGGCCGCCGTGACCGCCGACGAGGTCGACCGGCTGCTCGGCCAGGTCCTGGAGGCGGCCGACGGCAGCTTCAACACCCTGCTGGAACTCGGCTTCGCCTCGGCGATCCGCCGCGAGTACGCCTGGCGCGTCTCGCGCGGCGAATCGACCCGCAACCTCGAGGCGTTCGCGCACCTGACCCAGCGTCCGGCTGATTGACCCCGCCCTTGCCGCGGTCGCGGGATCACGTCACTTCCCGTGCTTGCCGTGCGAGGTCCTGCGGCCGTACCGCCCCGGAGTCACCCCCACGAGTTTCCTGAAGTGCCGGGTGAGATGGGCCTGGTCGTAGAAGCCGGTCTCGGCGGCCACCTCGGCCGGTCTCTGCCCCGCCAATAGGAGCCTGCGGGCGCGGTCGACACGGCGGGACATCAGGTACTGGTGCGGAGCGATGCCGTACGCGCCGCTGAACGCCCGTACCAGGTGGGTGGGATGGGCCTGCACGAGAGCCGAGGCCTCGTCGAGCGTGACGCCCTGCGGCACCCGCTCGTCGAGCAGTTCGCGCAGCCGGCGGGCGAGGGCGTGATCGCGGCGCGGGGCCCCGACGGCGAGCCGCGGCCGCAGATGGGCGCGCAGCCGCTCGCCGATGAGCGCCAGCCGGCTCTCCGCCTCCAGCTCGTCACCGGGCAGGGCGAGCGCGGTGTGCACCTGCCCGACCCGCCGGCGCAGCACCGGATCGCGCAGGTCCGGCCCGTCCACGGCCGCCCCGATGAGCTCGTCGCCGAGGTGGGTGGCGTCCAGGTACAGCACCCGCTTGCGGAAGCCGCCCGGGTCGACGGGCGAGCCGTTGTGCGGGACGTGCGGCGGCAGCAGGGACACGGTGTCGTGCGGGGTGCCGTGCTCGTGCCGGTCCAGGTCGTACCGTACGGCGCCGTCGTCCACGATCAGCAGTGTCCACGCCTCGTGCACATGCATCGGATAGGCGTACTCCGTGAAGTGCGCGTGGAACACCTCCACGACGCCCGGGACGCGCGGGCGCCAGGCGGAGACGTTCCGCTGCGGGGCCATGCAAAGAACGTACAAGACGGCGCGGTACGGCGTTCGGGAGTCTCGTCCCATGAACGACGAGCAGCCCATCCGCTTCGACACCAAGATCGCCGTCCTGCTGCGCGAGGACCTGGAGCCCTGGCAGCGCCTGAACGTCACCGCGTTCCTGGTCAGCGGCCTCGGCACGACGGTCCCTGAGGTCATCGGGGAACTGTACGAGGACGCCGACGAGGTGCCGTACCTGCCGATGTTCCGCCAGCCGGTGCTGGTCTTCCAGGGCACCAAGGAGACGCTGACCGCGGCGCACGGGCGGGTCCTGTCCCGGTCCCTGCCGCGCGCCGTCTTCACCTCCGACCTGTTCACCACGGGCAACGACCGCGACAACCGGGCCGCGGTCCGGGCCGTGCCGACCGGCGAGCTGGACCTCGTGGGGCTCGCGGTCTACGGCCCGCGCAACGCGGTGGACAAGGTGCTGAAGGGCGCGCGGATGCACCCGTAGGCACCTGGCACGGTTGCTTGCCTCACGCGGTGCCGACCTCGGTACGAGGCTCGGTGCGGGACTCCACGGTGGTCGGCTCGGCCTTCGGCAGGCGGCGCATCAGGGCCCAGTAGCCGAGGGCGGCGGCCGTGCCGACGGCCGCGCACATGCCCCACAGCCACTCGGCGCCGAGCCGGTCGATGACGGCACCGGACATCAGGGGCGCGACCAGCGCGGCCACCGACCAGGACAGGGTGTAGACGCCCTGGTAGCGCCCGCGCCCGTGCACCGGGGAGAGCCGGACGACCAGCCCGGTCTGGGTGGGCGCGTTGATCATCTCGCCGAGGGTCCACACGCACACCGTGAGCGCGAACACGCCGACCGATCCGGCGAACGCCGTGAGCCCGAAGCCGTACCCGGCGAGCAGGGAGGAGACGATCAGCAGCCGCCCGGGGTCCCGGTGCTCGATGAAACGGGTGACCGGGATCTGCAGGGCGACGATCAGGACTCCGTTGACGGCGATGGCCATGCCGTAGTCGGCGGGCGTGAACCCGGCCCGGCCCATGGCGACCGGCAGCCCGACCGCCCCCTGCTGGAAGACGACGGCGATCAGGAACGACGCCCCGACGACGCCCATGAACCGCCCGTCCCGCAGGACGGTCCACAGCCGGACGGCGCCGCCGCCCTCGTGGCTCACGTGCGCGTCCGGGTCCGGCCGGGACTCGGGCACCTTCAGGAAGACGACGATCGCGCAGGCCATCGTCATCGCGGCCTCGATCAGGAAGCCGGCGAGATAGCTGTACTCGGCGATGAAGCCGGCCGCCATGGAGGAGACGGCGAAGCCGAGGTTGATCGCCCAGTAGTTGAGGGAGAAGGCGCGGACCCGGTCCTCGGGCCGCACGATGTCGGCCATCATCGCCTGCACGGCGGGCCGGGAGGCGTTGCTGGTCATGCCGACCAGGAAGGCGACGGCGGCGATGGCGATGGGATCCTGGACGAAACCGAGCGCCGCGACGGACACGGCGGTGGAGGCCTGGGCGACGAGCAGGGTCGGCCGCCGGCCGAGCCGGTCGGCCATCACGCCCCCGGCGAGCGAGGAGACGACCCCGCCGAGCCCGTGCAGCGCGGCGACCAGACCGGCGTACGAGGCGGAGTAGCCGCGGCCGAGGGTCAGGTACAGCGCCATGAACGTGGCGACGAAGGCGCCGAGCCGGTTGACGAGGGTGCTGGTCCACAGCCACCAGAACTCACGGGGGAGCCCGGAGACGGTCTCGCGGGCGGCACGTCTGAGACTGGCGACGGACATGGACGACCCCCCGGGGATGTAAGCGGCTTAAGTAGCGAGCACAACTTACGAGGAGGGGGTCGCGCGGGACCACTGAATTAGCAGAAGCCGTCAACTGTCGGCCACCGTCGCGGGGTGGCCGTCCGCCCGCTGTCCGCCCGCTGTCCGCCTGCCGGGCGCCGGGGCAGGGGGGCCGAATGCGTGGATTACGCTCTGAGGCATGGCCGACGCACCGTACAAGCTGATCCTGCTCCGCCACGGCGAGAGCGAGTGGAACGCGAAGAACCTGTTCACCGGCTGGGTGGACGTCAACCTCAACGAGAAGGGCGAGAAGGAGGCCGTCCGCGGCGGTGAGCTGCTGAAGGACGCCGGCCTGCTGCCCGACGTGGTCCACACCTCCGTCCAGAAGCGCGCGATCCGCACGGCCCAGCTCGCGCTGGAGGCCGCCGACCGCCACTGGATCCCGGTCCACCGCTCCTGGCGCCTGAACGAGCGCCACTACGGTGCTCTCCAGGGCAAGGACAAGGCCCAGACCCTTCAGGAGTTCGGCGAGGAGCAGTTCATGCTGTGGCGCCGCTCCTACGACACCCCGCCGCCGCCGCTGGACCGTGACGCCGAGTACTCCCAGTTCTCCGACCCGCGCTACGCGGCCCTCCCGCCGGAGCTGCGCCCGCAGACGGAGTGCCTGAAGGACGTCGTCGTCCGCATGCTCCCGTACTGGTTCGACTCGGTCGTCCCCGACCTCCTGTCCGGCCGCACGGTCCTGGTCGCCGCCCACGGCAACAGCCTGCGCGCCCTGGTCAAGCACCTCGACCAGATCTCGGACGACGACATCGCGGGCCTCAACATCCCCACCGGCATCCCCCTCTCCTACGAACTCGACGCCGACTTCCGCCCCGTCACCCCGGGCGGCAAGTACCTCGACCCGGACGCGGCGGCAGCCGCCATCGAGGCGGTCAAGAACCAGGGCAAGAAGAAGTAGCTTTCATGATCATGCCCCTGATCTGCGCCTTCGGTGCGGATCAGGGGCATTTTCACGGTCTGGGACCTCCCTGGAACCTCAGCCCGTGTGATCTTGCGGGCGGAGAGCCTGCCCGAGAGCCTTCCGGGCCCGCTCCCGGCTGCTTGGCATGACGTGCCCTACACCTTCAGCGTCAGCCCCGGATCGGAGTGCGAGGTACTCCGCGAGGGCCTTGATGCTCTCTCCGGAGTCCAGAAGGACGGACGCGTAGAAGTGCCGCAAGGCGTGCATGCCGTGCTTCCGCGCCGACTCGGACCTGGCGTGCCCGACGGGTCGGCACGGTCCCTGCGACTCTCCCGGCTACGCTCGCGCGGGAGCGCCCCGCGGCGCGTGGCTGCGGGGCGCCTTGTGGGGTTTAGCGGGGCGCCTTGTGGGGGTTAGTCGACCGTCTGCCCGTCGTACTTACCGCCCTTGCAGGGGTTGCCCGGCAAGTCGATCCGGGGCGTTCCGCCGCCCTCCTCGCACTGACCAGGGGTGACGTAGGATGGCGCACCCTTTGCGGTGGCGGCGGTGGCGGTGGCGGCGCCTGTGAGGCCGAGTCCGGCGAGGGCTGCCGTGGCGATGGCGGCGGCGAGGATTCGTCGAATGCGCATTCGGTTCCCCTTTCACGGATTGCCTCGGTTGGGGCACTAATCAGCTTGATCCTCACCCATGTGGGTGGCGCGTCATGTTGCGCCATTCGGGTGGCGTTCGCAGGAAAAGTGCAGGTCAGAGGGGGCGAGCGATCCTCGGCGGGCGCTGCGGACGTTATTTTCCCTTAACCGGCACTTGCCCACGTCTGCCGCCTGCCCCTTGGAAGGCCCGCAGGGCAGCAGTCCAGGAGCGGGCGTCCCCGGGGCAGGTACAGGCGCCCTATGCAAGTAAGAAGAGCACCCGCCCTAGCCACTAGCCAGTAGACCGATCCGAGGAGCGAACGGCCCTCAGGGCGACAGATGGCATTTGGGCGGGGCGGCGGCCCCCAAATGCCGTCGGACGATGCTGGCCGTACTTCGCCGACGCGGCGTATGCCGGACGAGGGTAGGCGCCTGAAGGACGCGCGGCCGTAGGCCGCTCGTACCGCACGAAGTCTGCACGGCCGTGCACTTGTCCGCCGTTCGCCGGTATACGGGCCGTCCGAGTGAAAACCTTTGGCCGAAGTGAGCATGTCGAAAGTGTCCGTTAGATTCCTTATGGCTCGACGATGATTCAGGCGACCGGCGCCAGGCCCCATCGGTCATGTGTTCGGGAAAGCGTGACCATCGTTCGGAAGAGGTGACCTCGGCGCCCCGATGACAGGCGTCGCTCTCGCCGGCGGCCTTTGATGAACGCAGCGACCAGTGCCTGCCGCAACCTCTCACGCCACGCGGCGCAGTCCCCACGAGCCAAGCGCCGGTGGCGGCTTGCGACGCGGGTTATCCGTCGGCGACGTCACCACTAGGAGTGGACATGGGGATAAAACCCGGCTTGGCCCGCGCGTTCGTGGTGATGGTCGCGTACGCGTCAGTCGCCGCTTGCGCGACGCCTGGGACGCAGGACTCTGTGAGGTCGAACGCCAGCCCCTCAGCGCATGGCACGCTGATCCAGCCTCCGGCGCTGCCCGGGGCGCAGCCGATCTCGGGGAACGACCGGGTGTACACCGCCGACCAGGCCTCCAACACGGTGAGTGTCATCAATCCGGCGACGAACACGGTGCTGGGCACGATCGCTCTGGGCAAGCCGCGCTTGAGCCCCGGCGCAGACGTGCTGGGGGCCATGTACGACGGAGAAATCGACGTGCACGGCCTGGGCTTCTCCCGGGACGGCAAGTGGCTCAACGTGATCGATGTGACCACCAACGCCGTCCATGTCATTGACACCGCAACCAACAAAGTGGTGAGCACCGTGTACGTCGGCCGGGCGCCGCATGAGGGGTTCTTCTCGCCGGACGGCACGCGGCTGTGGGTGGCGGTGCGCGGCCAGGACTACATCTCGGTGATCGACTGGCGGGCCGGCAAGGAGGTCGACCGGATCCACACCGAGGACGGGCCATCGAAGGTGGTCTTCAGCCCCGACGGCAAACTCGCCTACGTCAACCACCTGCGCGCCCCGAGGCTGGACGTGATCGATGTGGCCTCCCGCCGGATCATCAAGCGTGTGCAGATCCCCGCGGAGGCGGGCGGGTCCTCCGACGAGGCCGTCTCACCCGACGGCCGGGAGATCTGGCTCGGCATGCCCACCAACGGCCGGACCACCGCTGTGCTCAACGCACGCACCTACCGTGTGGAGGCGGTGCTGAAGACGGGGCCACGCACCAACCACCCCAACTTCGTCACGGTCGGCGGCGTCGACTACGCCTACCAGACCGTGGGCGGACTGAACCAGACCTTGGTCTACCGCCGATCGCGTACCGGGGCGCCGCCCACGCTGGTGAAGACCATCCACAACAACGGCCACGGTCCGCACGGCATCTGGCCGAGCCCTGACAACACCAGGGTCTACGTCGCCCTGCAGAACTCCGACGCGGTCGACGTCATCGACACGCACACGAACTCGGTGATCAAGACCCTTCACATCGGCCAGTCGCCCATGGCGCTGGTGTACGTGGCGCGCAGCACTCCGGCCACCAGCACAGACAATCTGGGCCGGCAGGGTCTGGGCATGCGCACGCAGAACCTCCCCCTGCGCGTCTCCGGTAGCTCCGGCCAGGGCACGGCCTTGATCCGGGCACTCCCAGGCATCAACGAAGTCACCATCGGAGCCACTGGGTTGCCACCCAACCAGCAGTTCACCGCCTACGCCGGCGACGGCACCCGCACGACAGCGCTGATGTCCATGATGAGCAACCAGTTCGGCAACATCGACGAAGCCCTGTCCTATTCGTACTTCTTCGCCAACCACTACACCTCCGTCATCCTCAAGCCCGGAACTCCATCCGGCGAGCAGGAGCCAGGCCCGGCAATGTGACCGAGCCCGAACCAGGCAGAAGTAGCCTTCGCGCGTCAGGCCCCCTGCCCGCGGGCTCTCCGCGGGCAGGGGGCCTGTTGCTGTGCTGGGGCTGTGTTGTGCCCCGGGGTGCAGCGCGTCAGGCGGCGTTCTCGGCCGCACCCGGGGGGCCGGAAGGCAAGAGGCCCGGCGCAGCGTTCAGTACTGCTCGGTCTCCACGAAACCCGTGTTCCCGTTGTCGTCCGCGTCGAAGGCAGCGGCGGTCGGGTCGAATCCGGGCGGGCTGTCCTTCAGGGCCAGGCCCAGGCCGGCCAGCTTCGCCTTGACCTCGTCGATGGACTTCGCACCGAAGTTGCGGATGTCCAGCAGGTCGGCCTCGGAGCGCGCCAGGAGCTCACCCACCGAGTGGACGCCCTCACGCTTGAGGCAGTTGTAGGAGCGGACCGTGAGCTCCAGCTCCTCGATCGGCAGCGCCAGGTCGGCGGCCAGGGCGGCGTCCGTCGGGG
>NZ_JBIVPK010000041.1:0-69450 GCF_044754605.1 Streptomyces sp. NPDC093064 | reverse complement strand
CCGGACGCCGAGCCCACACCGAACGCCACCGCGTCCTCGCCCTCTACGGCATCACATGATCAACCAGACATCCGAGGCAAACGCCGGGGCCCTGGGCTGACGCATCGGTGATGGTCACCGAGACAAAGTAGGCCAAGAAGGCGCGCAAGCACTGACGCGTGGAACTGACGACGGGAGCCTGCCCTTCGGGGCAGGCTCCCGTTCCATTGCCGGACGAGTGAGGTCCGCGCACGGTCATGTCCCCTGCGCCGATCCGTCCCAGTACAGGTGGCACCGCCGGCCAGTCCCGCACGGCGACGCCATGGCGGATCAGGTCGGGGTCGGCGGCGAACAGGACAACGGGGGCCAGCACGCCGGCCAGCTGCAGGATGCTTCGCGTGGTCAGAGATCAAGAAGACGGACGGCCAAGGTGTTGCCGGCCGCTCACGCGGAGGAGAACGTCACAGATCGGTGGCGTCGAGGTGCCCGACGACTGGTTGCAGTTGGCGTCGGGATTGACGAAGTCGAGGAGCCCGTTGCCGAAGCCGGCCACGTACGCCACCGGCACCTTGAAGCAGTCCACGCTGGGCTGCACGCTTTCCGGGCTGCAGCCGACGCCGTAGTCGTGGTTTCCCATGATCGGGAAGAACTTGCCGGCGTCGATGCGGACTTGTACGGCGCCTGGGCCTTCACGACCTCCTGGGGACGGCCCTGCTGACGAGGGCGTAGCACAGGACGCTCCGTCAGTCGTCATGCGGTTCACTGCAGTTCACCGATTCTTGGCTCCCAAGTAGTCGGTGCTGGTGGACATATGAGTGGCCGTCAGGTGCTACGCAGGGTTCCGACAATTAACTTGGTGTTTCCTTGGTGGATAAATTCGATGTTCAGTCGGAACTGCAGATGTCGGGGCCTGGTTCCAGTGGGCAGGATTTGCCACCCGGGTAGGGGGGCGGCGCGGATGAAAGAGGGTAAAAAGGGATGATGCTCGGCGGTCGGCGCTCTGCGGTCCGCGGTTAAGTTACCAGCGGGTTTTGGTTCTTGCGTTCGAGTGATCGCTTGACAGGGTCATCTGGCTGTTGGTGTAATTTCGCTGCCGCCGGAAAGGAAATTACTTACTGGTAATTCGCGGCAGATGAACGGGGGTTCACGAACTTCTTTGCTGATGCGGCTGTGTGTCATCGACCACAGCTTTGCGCGCTCATGAACTTATGCGGTGCAGAATGCAATGCCAAGTACGTGGGGTGTGAATTCATGGAAATCGCCATAGAGGCCGAAGGAATTCGAAAGAGATACGGAGCCCACGAGGCGCTGCGAGGAGTGGATCTGTCCGTACCCGCTGGAACGCTCCTCGGCATCCTCGGTCCCAACGGAGCCGGCAAGACGACCATGGTGCGAGTGCTGGCCACACTGCTGGAAGCCGATGAGGGCCGCGCCCGCGTGGCCGGATACGACGTCCGCACCCAGCCGCGCGAAGTGCGCCGCCGCATCGGCCTCAGCGGCCAGTACGCGGCACTCGACGAACGACTCACAGGCCGGGAGAACCTCCAACTCATCGGAGTCCTCTTCCGTCTGGGCCGCCGTGCCGCGAAGGATCGTGCCGATGCCCTGATCGACCGGCTCGACCTGGGCCACGTCGCCGAGCGGCAGGTCAAGACGTACTCCGGTGGTACCCGAAGGCGGCTCGACCTGGCCGCCAGCCTCATCGCCGATCCCAAGGTGCTCTTCCTCGACGAGCCGACCACTGGCCTCGATCCCACCAGCAGACTCATCCTGTGGGACATGATCCGCGAGCAGCTCGCCGGCGGTGTCACGGTCCTGATGACCACCCAGTACCTCGAGGAAGCCGACCAGCTCGCCGACCGGATCGCCGTGATCGACGGCGGCCGGGTGATCGCCGACGGCACCTCGGACGAGCTCAAGGCCAAGGTTGGCGGCGAACGGCTCGAGGTGACCGTCCAGGACGACGCCGCGCTTCCCGCCACCGTCACGGCCCTGCGGGACGTCACCGCCGCCGAGCCGGCCGTCGAACAGAACGGACGCGTGGTCTCCGTGACGCTGCGGGACCAGCTGAAAACGGTCGCCGAGGCCGCGTCCGCCCTGGACGCCGCTCAGGTGCGCCCCGCCGGATTCGCCGTACGGCGGCCCTCGCTCGACGATGTGTTCCTCGCCCTCACCGGCGGTGTCACCAGCAAGGAAGGATAGGACGAGGGCGCCATGGAACTCGTCAGCGATGTGTCCGCACTGTTCGGCCGGCACATGAAACATCTGGCCCGTATCCCGGAGAAGCTGCTCAGCGTGACGCTGATGCCCGTCGCGTACGTGGCCGTCTTCGGCGTCCTGTTCGGCAGCGCGATCTCCGTGCCGGGCAGCGACTACCGCTCGTATCTGATGGCCGGCATCTTCACCCAGATGATGCTCACCAACGTGGGCAACACCGCGCTCGGCGTCGCCGCAGACCTCGGCAACGGTGTGGTCGACCGCTTCCGCTCCCTGCCCATGTCCCGGTCGGCCGTACTGATCGGACGCACCCTGTCCGATCTGACGCTCGCGGTCATCGCCTGCGTCGCGATGGCCGTCGTCGGCTACCTCATCGGCTGGCGGGTGCACAACGGCCTGCCGAAGGCCATCGCCGGATTCGGGATCCTGCTGCTGCTCGGCTACGCCATGTCCTGGCTCGGCGCGCTCATCGGCCTTCTGGCGCGCAGCGCCGAGGCGGTCAACTCCATCGCGTTCGTGCTGGTCATGCCGCTTACCTTCCTCTCGAACGCGTTCATTCCGCTGAACGGCCTGCCGGGCTGGCTGCGCTCGCTGTGCGAGTGGAACCCCGTGAGTGCCGTGGTGGCCGCCTGCCGTGAGCTGTTCGGCAACACCTCGACCGGCACGGGCAAGAGCGCGCTGCCCGTCCAGTACCCCATCCCGCTCTCCCTCGTGCTCATCGCGGTGTTGCTCGCAGTGGTCGTCCCCGCAGCCGTCGGCGCCTACCGCAAGGCCGCCGCCCGCTGAGCCGCCCCGGGCTTTCGCGGGCCCGCCGGCCGACGGTCCCCCTGATGTCCCGCGCCGGAATTACGCCACCGCTGTTCCCGGCGCACGCGTGGGTAATTCCAGGTGCTCCCCGCCCGGGAAAAATCTTGCGGATCAGCATCTCCGAGCGCGAGCCGGTTTCTGCTCCGTCAACCCGCCGGGACTCCAGTTGCCTCCGATCTCCGATTTCCTCGCGCCGGATACCCTTGCGCCGCGCTCGATTTGCCATTGATGCACGATCGAACGACCAGGACGGATGAACCATGACCGGTTATCAGATTGCCCGCCTGCCGCTCACGGCCGCGCAGTCCGGTATCTGGCTTTCCCAGCGGCTTCGGCCGACGAATCCGCTCTTCAATATCGCCGAATACATCGACATCCACGGCGAGATCGACCCCGCGCTTTTCGAGAGCGCGTTGCGCCGCACCGTGACCGAGGCGGAAACACTGCGGATCCGGGTCGTGGAGGAGGACGGCAGGGCGGTACAGGTCGTCGAAGAGTGCGCCGACTGGACCTTGTCCTTCGTCGACGTCAGCCACGACGGCGATCCTCGAGCGAGCGCTGAGAGCTGGATGCGCGCCGACATGTGCCGGCCGGTCGACCCCACGACCGGCCCACTGTTCGCCTTCGCGCTGTTCAAGGCGGCGCAGGACCGGTACTTCTGGTACCAGCGTTACCACCACATCGTCATCGACGGCCTCGGCCTGTCCCTCGTCGGCCGCCGTGTCGCCGAGGTCTACACCGCGCTGGCAGCCGGACTTCCCTGCCCCGCACCGCAGTTCGGCTCCCTGGCCGAACTCCTCGACGACGAGGCGGCGTACCGGGCATCCGACCGGTTCGCCCGCGACCGGGCTTACTGGATGTCACGCTTCGCCGATCAGACCCCCGCCGCCAGCCTGGCGGAGCGCACGCCGGCCCTCCCCGAACGGCTGCAGCGCCGGACCGCCTTCCTCGATGAGGCGGCGCTGGCCGAGCTGCGCGCCACCGCGCGCGAGGCGGAGGTCGGCTGGCCCGCCGTCCTGGTCGCGGCACTCGCCGTCTACCTGCACCGGATGACCGGCAACCGGCGGGTGGTCCTCGGCCTGCCGGTGATGGCCCGAGCAGCCGGGCGTGCGCGCACCATTCCCGGGATGATGTCAGGCGTCCTGCCCCTCCGGCTGGAGCTGAACCCCGGCACCACCGTGGCCGAAGCCGTCCGCCAGGCGTCCGCGGAGCTGCGCCGCGCGCTGAAGCACCAGCGCTACCGCACCGAGGACCTGCGCCGGGACCTCGAACTCTCTGGGGACGAACACCGCCTCGTCGGCCCGCACATCAACATCGTCATGGTTGACTACGACCTGAGCTTCGCCGGCCACCGCGGCACGGTGCACAACCTCGGCGGCGGTCCCGTCGACGATCTGTCGCTCGTCGTGGACGGTCGCGGTATCGGAGCCGCCGAGCACGGACAGCCCGAAAACGGCCAGGGCACGGCCGACGGCCTGCGCATCGACCTGGACGCCAATCCGGAGCTCTACGGCCCAGACGAACTCGCAGGCCACCAGAGGCGCTTCCTCGACCTCGTCGGCCACTTCACCCCCGACGGGCTCGACAAGCCCATCGGCGCACTCGGTCTGCTGACCCCTCAGGAACGCGAACACATCCTCGTCGAGTGGAACGCCACCGCACAGTCGGTACCGACCGCCTTGCTGCCCGAGCTGTTCGAAAGACAGTCGGCACGCACCCCGCAGGCCCCGGCGGTCGTCTTCGAGGGCAAGACGCTGACATACGCGGAAGTCAACGCGCACGCCAATCGGCTCGCCCATCTGCTGATCGCACACGGCGTCGGTCCCGAAAGCGTCGTGGCACTGTCGGTACCTCGCTCCGACAACATGATCGTGGCGCTCCTCGCCATCCTGAAGGCCGGCGCCGCCTACCTTCCGGTGGACCCCGGTTACCCGGCCGAGCGGATCGCCTACATCCTCGACGACGCCGGGCCGCAGATGGTGCTCACGGTCACCGGGACGACCGCGACCCGGACCGCGGCCGACGGCAGCGGCCGGACCGCACTGCTCCTCGACACCCCCGAGACGGCCGAACTGCTCGCCGGGCACCCCGACCACAACCCCACCGACGCCGGCCGCGCCGCCCCACTGCGGCCGCAGCATCCCGCGTATGTGATCTACACCTCGGGCTCCACCGGCCGGCCCAAGGGCGTCGTGGTCTCCCACTCCAGCGCCGTCGACCTCGCGACCTGGGCGGCCACCGACATCGGACCCCGACAGCTCAGCCGCGTCCTCGCATCGACTTCGCTCAACTTCGACGTCTCGGTCTTCGAGATGTTCGGACCACTGTGCTGCGGCGGCAGCATCGAGGTGGTGCGAGACCTGCTCGCCCTCACCGAACGGACCGCGGACGGATGGTCGGGCAGCCTCGTCAGCGCCGTGCCGTCGGCGATCGCCCAAGTCCTCGCACACGGCGAGGTGAACGCCTGCGCCGAAACCGTTGTCCTGGCCGGCGAGGCCCTGTCCGCCCACGCCGTCACCGCCATCCGCTCCGCCATCCCGGGCTGCCGCATCGCCAACATCTACGGCCCGACCGAGGCCACCGTCTACGCCACCGCCTGGTACAGCGACCGTGAAGCAGACCCGGGCACACAGGCACCGCCGATCGGCCGTCCCATCTCCAACACCCGGGCGTATGTGCTCGACTCCGGGCTGCAGCCGGTGCCCGTGGGCGTCACGGGAGAGCTCTACCTCGCCGGTGACGGTCTGGCCCGCGGCTATCTGAGGCGTCCTGGGCTGACGGCGGAGCGGTTTGTGGCGGATCCGTTCGGTGGTTCGGGCAGCCGGATGTATCGCACGGGTGATGTGGTGCGGTGGCGTGCGGACGGGGTGATCGAGTACGTCGGTCGTGCGGATGAGCAGGTGAAGGTCCGGGGTTTCCGGATCGAGCTGGGGGAGATCGAGGCGGTTCTGGCGCGGCATCCGCAGGTGCGGCATGCGGCGATGATCGCCCGGGAGGACCGGGCGGGTGTGAAGCAGCTGGTGGCGTATGTCGTGGCCGACGGTGCGGCGGATGTCGCAGAGCTGCGCAAGCACCTGGGTGCGCAATTGCCGGAGTACATGGTGCCGGCGGCGTTCGTGGTGCTGGAGCGGTTGCCGTTGACGCCGAACGGCAAGCTGGACCGGCGTGCTCTGCCGGCGCCCGATTTCGCATCGGCGGTCACCGGGCGAGCCCCCACCACCGGGCGGGAAGAGGTCCTGTGTGCGGTGTTCGCCGATGTGCTGGGGGTGGAGCGGGTCGGCGTGGACGACAGCTTCTTCGACCTGGGCGGGGACAGCATCGTCTCGATCCAGCTCGTCAGCCGGGCCCGTACCGCAGGGCTGGTCATCACCCCACGCGACGTCTTCGAACGCCCCACCGTTGCAGCACTCGCCGCGGTGGCCACGGACGTGGACGACGCATCGGCGCCAGTCCCGGACGACGGCGTCGGTGTGGTGGGGCTGACGCCGATCGTGCACTGGTTGCGGGAGCGTGGCGGGCCGGTCGACGGCTTCCACCAGTCGATGCTGGTGCGCACTCCGGCCGGGCTGACGCTGGAGCGTCTGACGGCGGGGCTGCAGGCGGTGCTCGACCACCATGACGCGTTGCGTCTGACACTGCGACGCGGTGACGGCGCGTGGGAGCTGGAGACGGGGCCGCGCGGCTCGGTCGATGCGGCGGGCGTGGTCCGGCGGGTTGCTGATCCGGATGAGCTGGCCGGTGATCCGCTGCGTGGGTGGCCGTTGCGGCCGGATGCGGGGGAGATGGTCCGTGCGGTGTGGTGGGATGCCGGACCGGACACGCCGGGCCGGTTGCTGCTGGTGCTGCATCACCTGGTGGTGGACGGGGTGTCGTGGCGGATTCTGCTGCCGGATCTGGCCGCGGCGGTTGAGGGCCGGGCGCTGGAGCCGGTCGGTATGTCGCTGCGGGGTTGGGCCGAACACCTCACCGCGCTCGCCCAGGATCCGGCCCGTCTTCAGGAACTTCCGTTGTGGACGAAGGTGTTGGAGAGTCCTGATCCGCAGGTCGGGGCGCGGGCGCTGGATCCGGTGCGGGACACGGTGGCCACGGTGCGGCATCTGCGGCTGACGCTGTCGCCGGAGCGGACGGAGCCGTTGCTGACGCGGGTGCCCGCCGTCTTCCACGGTGGTGTGAACGACGTTCTGCTGACCGCTCTGGCGCTGGCGGTGGCGGACTGGCGGCGCCGTAAGGGCCACTGCGATGCGGCTGGTGTGCTGGTCGATCTGGAGGGTCATGGCCGTCAGGACATCGTCGAGGGCGCCGACCTGTCCCGCACGGTGGGCTGGTTCACCAGCCTGTATCCGGTGCGTCTGGAGCCCGGTGCCGTGGACTGGGCTGATGTGTGGGCCGGCGGGGCCGAGGCCGGGCAGGCGCTGAAGCGGGTCAAGGAGCAGTTGCGCGCCCTGCCCGACCGCGGGATCGGCTACGGCCTGCTGCGCCACCTCAACCCCGACACCGCGCCCCGGCTGGCGGCGCTGCCGTCCCCGCAGATCGGGTTCAACTACCTCGGCCGCCTCACCTCCGGCACCGACACCGACTGGGCACCGCAGAGCGCCTCCGGCGGCGGGGACGAGGAGATGCCGCTCGTCCACGCCATCGACGTCGACGCGCTGACCCTGGATTCCCACGACGGCGCGCACCTGCACGCGACCTGGAGCTGGCCGGACAGGCTGCTCACCGAGGACGACGTGCGGGACCTCGCCGAGACCTGGTTCCGCGCCCTGGACGCCCTCGCCGCCCACGCCGAACGCCAAGGAGCCGGCGGACACACCCCCTCCGACTTCGCCCTGGTCTCCCTCACCCAAGACGAGATCGACGCCCTGGAGCAGTCCTGCCCTCAGCTCGCCGACGTTCTGCCGCTCGCGCCGATGCAGGAAGGGCTACTGTTCCACGCCCTGTTCGACCAGGACGCCGCGGACGTCTACACCGTGCAGCTCTTCCTCGGTATGGACGGCGCGCTCGACGTACGGGCGTTGCGCACCGCGGCCCAGGCCCTGCTGCGCAGACACCCGAACCTCCGCTCCGGCTTCCGGCACGAGCAGGTCACCACTCCCGTCCAGGTCGTCCACCACGAGGTGGAGCTGCCCTGGGAGACCCATGACCTGCGCAGACTCGACCCCGACGAGCAGAGCGCGGAACTCGCCCGCATCGCGGCGGAGGAACGCGGACGCCGATTCGATCTGGCGACACCGCCCCTGCTGCGCTTCCTCCTCGTACGGCTCGCGGACGATCACAGCCGCTTGGTCTTGACGTGCCATCACATCCTGCTCGACGGCTGGTCGATGCCCCTGCTCGCACAGGAGCTGTTCACGCTCTACGCGCATGGCGGCGACGACGCCGGACTGCTCCAGGCCACCCCCTACCGCGACTACCTGTCGTGGCTGGCGGCCCAGGACCGGCAGGTGGCCGAACAAGCGTGGCGGCAGGCGCTCGCGGGCATCGAGGAGCCCACCCTGCTCGCTCCGACAAGCACCGGCACCGCCACTCGGCCCCCGGAACGGATCGCCCTGGAGCTGTCACCGGAGCTGACCACCGCGCTCACCGAGCGGGGACGTCGGCTCGGACTGACCATGAACACGCTGGTCCAGGGCGCCTGGGCGGTGCTGCTCAGCCGGCTCACCGGAGCCCAGGACGTCGTCTTCGGCGCCACCGTCTCCGGACGGCCGGGTGAGATAGTCGGCGTCGAGTCCATGCTCGGCCTGTTCATCAACACACTGCCGGTGCGCGTGACACTGCGGCCGGAGGAGAGCTGGGCACAGCTGCTGAGCCGCCTGCAGGAACAGCAGTCGGCGCTGATGGAGCACCAATACATCGGGTTGCACGACACCCAGCGCCTGGCCGGTGTCGGGGAGCTGTTCGACACACTGACCGTCTTCGAGAACTACCCCCTGGATCCGGCACTGCTGGACGTCGCGGGCACCGGGGTCCGGGTCACCGAGGCCGACGCGCAAGACGCCACGCACTACCCGCTCACCCTCGTCGCGGTACCAGGCCCCCGGCTCGGTCTGCGCCTCGGCTACCGGCCCGAGCTCTTCACCTCCGACATCGTCCAGTCCATCGGCACACGCCTGCACCGTCTGCTGGAATCCATCGCCGCGGAGCCCGAGCAGCCGGTCGCGGTCGTCGACGTCCTGGACGCCGCCGAACGCGAGCGGACCCTGATCACCTGGAACGCCACCGAGCGGGACGTCCCGGCCGTCACCCTCACCGAACTCATCGAGGTCCAGGCGGCCCGCACCCCGCAGGTCCCCGCGGCGGTTTTCGAGGGCGAGACACTGACGTACGCGGAGCTCAATGCACGCGCCAACCGCCTGGCACGGCTGCTGGCCGAACGCGGAGCGGGCCCTGAGGGCTTCGTCGCCCTCGCCGTTCCCCGGTCCCTCGACCTCATCATCGCCCTGCTGGCCGTACTGAAGTCGGGTGCCGCCTACATACCCGTCGACCCCGACTACCCCGCCGAGCGCATCCGGTACATCCTGTCCAACACCGGTCCCACGATGCTGCTCACCACCACGGACGTCGTGCCCGCGCTGCCGGCCGACGACTCCACACCGCGTCTGCTGCTGGACACCGAGGACACCCGGGCGGCGCTGAGGCGTCACGCCGACCACGACCTCACCGACGCCGACCGGCTCGCCCCGCTGACCGACCTCAACACCGCCTACGTCATCTACACCTCGGGTTCCACGGGCAAGCCCAAGGGCGTGCTGGTCCCGCACCAGGGAATCGTCAATCGGCTGCTGTGGATGCAGGCACGGTACGGGCTCGACGCCTCCGACCGGGTGCTGCAGAAGACCCCGTCCGGCTTCGACGTGTCGGTGTGGGAGTTCTTCTGGCCGCTCATCGTGGGTGCCCGACTCGTGGTCGCACGGCCCGAAGGCCACAAGGACCCGGCCTACCTCGCCCGGATCATCCGCGACGAGGGCGTCACCACGATGCACTTCGTCCCGTCCATGCTCCAGGTCTTCCTCACCGAGCCCACCGCCGCACTATGCACCGGCCTGCGCCGCGTCATCTGCAGCGGCGAGGCCCTGCCCGGGGAACTGCGCGCACAGTTCTACGAGACGCTCGACGTGCCGCTGCACAACCTGTACGGGCCCACCGAGGCGGCCGTGGACGTCACCTCGTGGGAATGCTCGGCCCAGGACCCCGACGGGCCGGTGCCGATCGGCGCTCCCGTGTGGAACACCCAGGTGTATGTGCTGGACGCGCGGCTGCGGCCGGTGCCCGTCGGAGTGGTCGGT
Source organism: Streptomyces sp. NPDC093064 (assembly GCF_044754605.1). Classification (NCBI taxonomy): domain Bacteria; kingdom Bacillati; phylum Actinomycetota; class Actinomycetes; order Kitasatosporales; family Streptomycetaceae; genus Streptomyces; species Streptomyces sp. NPDC093064. The sequence continues at coordinate 59,164 of NZ_JBIVPK010000041.1, read as the reverse complement.
GAGCTCTACCTGGCCGGTGTCCAGCTCGCTCGTGGGTATGTGCGTCGGTCGGGGCTGACGGCGGAGCGGTTTGTGGCGGATCCGTTCGGTGGTTCGGGCAGCCGGATGTATCGCACGGGTGATGTGGTGCGGTGGCGTGCGGACGGGGTGATCGAGTACGTCGGTCGTGCGGATGAGCAGGTGAAGGTCCGGGGTTTCCGGATCGAGCTGGGGGAGATCGAGGCGGTTCTGGGGCGTCATCCGCAGGTGCGGCATACGGCGGTGATCGCCCGGGAGGACCGGGCGGGTGTGAAGCAGCTGGTGGCGTATGTCGTGGCGGATGGTGTGCCGGATGCCGGTCAGTTGCGTGAGTTCGTGGGCGCGGAGTTGCCGGAGTACATGGTGCCAGTGGCCTTCGTGCTGCTGGAGCGGTTGCCGTTGACGCCGAACGGCAAGCTGGACCGGCGTGCTCTGCCGGCGCCCGATTTCGGGGCGGCGGTCGCGGGGCGGGCTCCTTCCACTCCCCGGGAAGAGGCCCTGTGCGCGGTGTTCGCCGATGTGCTGGGGGTGGAGCGGGTCGGCGTGGACGACAGCTTCTTCGACCTGGGCGGGGACAGCATCGTCTCGATCCAGCTCGTCAGCCGGGCCCGTACCGCAGGGCTGGTCATCACCCCACGCGACGTCTTCCAGCACCGCACGGTGGCCGCACTCGCCGCAACGGCTGGCGAAGTCCGCACGACAGCGGTGGAACCACCGGACCACGGCATCGGTGTGGTGCCGTTGACACCGATCGTGCACTGGTTGCGGGAGCGAGGCGGTCCGATCGACGGTTTCCACCAGTCGATGCTGGTGCGCACGCCCGCCGGGCTGACGCCGGAGCGTCTGACAGCGGGCCTTCAGAAGGTGCTTGATCACCACGATGCCTTGCGCTCGACGCTCCGGCCTGTCGGTGGTGTGTGGGAGTTGGAGACATTGCCCCGGGGCGCGGTCGATGCGGCGGACTTGATCAGGCGGGCGACGGATCCGGATCACCTGGTCGTTGATCCCGGCTGGTCGTTGCGGCCGGATGCGGGTCAGATGGTCCGTGCGGTGTGGTGGGATGCCGGACCGGACAGGCCGGGCCGGTTGCTGCTGGTGCTGCATCACCTGGTGGTGGACGGGGTGTCGTGGCGGATTCTGCTGCCGGATCTGGCCGCGGCGGTTGAGGGCCGGGAGTTGGAGCCGGTCGGGACGTCGCTGCGGGGCTGGGCCGAACACCTCACCGCGCTCGCCCAGGACCCGGCCCGGGTGGCGGAACTTCCTCTGTGGACTGAAGTGCTGGAGGGCCCTGATCCGTTGATCGGGGCGCGGGCGCTGGATCCGGTGCGGGACACGGTGGCCACGGTGCGGCATCTGCGGTTGACGTTGTCGCCGGAGCGGACCGAGCCGTTGCTGACGCGCGTGCCAGCCGTCTTCCACGGTGGTGTCAACGACGTCCTGCTGACGGGCCTGGCCCTGGCGGTGGCGGACTGGCGGCGCCGCAAGCGCCAGACGGATGCAGCGGCCGGTGTGCTGGTCGACCTGGAGGGTCATGGCCGCGAGGACGTCGTTGAGGGCGCCGACCTGTCCCGCACGGTGGGCTGGTTCACCAGCCTGTATCCGGTGCGGCTGGAGCCCGGTGTCGTGGACTGGGCTGATGTCTGGGCCGGGGGCGTGGAGGTGGGGCAGGCGCTGAAGCGGGTCAAGGAGCAGTTGCGCGCCCTGCCGGACAACGGGATCGGCTACGGGCTGCTGCGTCACCTCAATCCCGAGACCTCGGCCCGGCTGGCCGGACTGCCGGCCCCGCAGATCGGGTTCAACTACCTCGGCCGCCTCACCTCCGGCACCGACACCGACTGGGCTGCGGCGCCGGAAGCCGACGGGCTCGGCGGTGGAGCGGACGACGCGATGCCGTTGCCGCACGCGCTCGAGATCAACGCGCTGACCGAGGACGGGCCGGACGGCTCCCGGCTCGGCGCCGTATGGAGCTGGCCGGACGGGCTGCTCACCGAGGACGACGTGCGGGACCTCGCCGAAACCTGGTTCCGCGCTCTGGACGCCCTCGCCGCCCACGCCGAACGGCCGGGAGCCGGCGGACACACCCCCTCCGATCTCACCCTGGTCTCCCTCACCCAGGACGAGATCGACGCATTCGAAGACGAGCTTGAACTTGGAACCGAGTGGGAGATGCCGAAGTGAGCCAGCAGTCAAGGGTCGAAGACATTCTGCCTCTGTCGCCCCTGCAGGAAGGGCTTCTCTTCCACGCGGTGTATGACGCCGAGGCAACCGATGTGTACACCATGCAGTTCACCTTCGACCTCGTCGGCCCGGTGGACGTGGACGCGCTGCGGACCGCCGCGGCTGCCTTGTTGCGCCGCCATGCGAACCTGCGCGCCGGATTTCGCAGGCGCAAGACCGGTGAGGCCGTCCAGATCATCCATCGTGAGGTGGAACTGCCCTGGGACGAGCGGGATGTGAGCCACCTCGATCCAGACGCGCAGACGGCCGAGATCGCCCGGATCCTCGCGGAGGAGAAGTCCCGCAGGTTCGACCTCGCGGCGCCGCCGCTGGTGCGCTTCGTGGTCGTACGGCAGGCGGCCGAGCGGTACCGGCTCATCCTGACCAACCACCACATCCTGCTCGACGGCTGGTCGATGCCCCTGCTCGCCCGGGAGCTGTTCACGCTCTGCGCACGCGGCGGCGACGAGACCGGGATGCCGCGCGTCACCCCCTACCGCGACTACCTGGCCTGGCTCGCCGGACGGAACCGGGAGACGGCCGAGGAGGCCTGGAAGCGGGCACTGGACGGAGTGGACGGGCCCACGCTGATCGCACCCGACGCGGGGCAGGAGCGCGACGCGGTGCAGCCGCAGCGGGTGATGACGGAGCTGTCCACCGAACTGAGCGCCGCACTGGGGGCGTTCGTACGCGGGCGGGGGCTGACGACGAACACGCTGGTCCAGGGCGCGTGGGCGATACTGCTCGGTCGGCTCACCGGTCGGAGCGACGTCGTCTTCGGCAGCACGGTCTCCGGCCGTCCGCCGGAGATCCCCGGTGTGGAATCGATGGTGGGTCTGTTCATCAACACGCTGCCGGTCCGGATCGTGCTGCGGCCGCAGGAGACCCTGGCGCAGCTGCTTGCCCGGGTCCAGGACCAGCAGTCGGTGCTGATGGAACACCAGCATCTGGGGCTGCACGAGGTGCAGCGGCTGGCCGGCACCGGTGAGCTGTTCGACACCCTGACCGTCTTCGAGAACTACCCCCTGGACCCCTCCGGCCTGGATCTGCCCGGCACCGGGCTGCGCATCGAGGGCGTCGACGTCAACGACGCGACGCACTACCCGCTCACCCTGGCGGTGATCCCGGGCGACCGGCTCACCCTGCGGCTGGACCACCGCCCCGACCTGGTGGACCACGACACCGCCCAGCGCCTGGTCTCCCGCCTGGTACGGCTGCTGGAGGCGGTCCTCGCCGACCCGGACCAGCCGGTGGCGGCGGTCGACATCCTGGAGTCGTCCGAGCGCGCGCGCCTGCTCGTCGAGTGGAACGCCACGTCCCGCGACGTCCCCCGGGCCGGGCTCGGTGAACTGTTCGAGGCCCAGGCCGAGGCCACCCCCGCCAACGACGCCGTGGTCTTCGACGGCGGCGCACTGACCTACGCGCAGCTCAATGCCCGCGCCAACCGGCTCGCACGACTGCTGATGCAGCGGGGTGTCGGCCCGGAGAGCATCGTCGCCCTCGCTCTGCCCCGGTCCGTGGGCATGGTGGTGGCACAGCTCGCGGTACTCAAGGCGGGGGCCGCGTACCTACCGGTCGACCCCGACTACCCGGCCGAGCGTATCCGGTTCATGCTGCAGGACGCCCGTCCCCGGATCGTCGTCACGGGCGGCGGCACCGCCCTCACGGCCGAAGGGGAGCGGCTCGACCTCGACGACCCCGAACTGCCCGCCCTGCTCGGCACGTTCGAGGCCGGCAACCCGGTCGATGCGGACCGTACGGCCCCGCTACGGCTGCACCACCCAGCGTATGTGATCTACACCTCCGGCTCGACCGGCACCCCCAAGGGCGTCGTGGTCCCTCACACCGGTCTGGCCGCCTTCGCCGCCGCGGCTGTCGAGAACTTCGCCGTCGACGCCCGGGCACGCGTCCTGCAGTTCGCCTCGCCCAGCTTCGACGCCGCCGTCCTGGAACTGTGCATGGCTCTGACCTGCGGGGCCGCGCTCGTCGTTCCGCCGCCCGGGCCACTGGCGGGGGAGACCCTCGCCGAGGTGCTGGCCGGGCAGCGCATCAGCCACGCTCTCATCCCGCCGGCCGCCCTGGCCTCCGTACCGGCCCAGACGCCGCTGCCCGACTTCCGCTCCCTGGTCGTCGGCGGTGACGCCTGCTCCGCGGAGCTGGTGGCACGCTGGTCCTCCGGCCGCCGGATGGTCAACGCCTACGGCCCGACCGAGTCGACCATCGCCGCGACCATGAGCCGCCCGTTGAGCGGGCAGGACACGCCGCCGATCGGCAGCCCGGTTGTCAACACCCGGGTGTATGTGCTCGACGCCGGGCTGCGGCCCGTCCCCGTCGGTGTGGCGGGAGAGCTCTATCTCGCGGGCGACGGACTGGCCCGCGGCTATCTGCGCCGCCCCGGGCTGACGGCGGAGCGGTTCGTCGCCGACCCCTTCGGTGCCCCGGGCACCCGGATGTACCGCACGGGCGATGTCGTGCGCTGGCGGGCCGACGGCACCCTGGACTACCTCGGGCGCGCCGACGAACAGGTGAAGATCCGGGGCTTCCGCATCGAGCCGGGCGAGATCGAGACCGTACTCGCGCGCCATCCGTGCATCCGGGAGGTCGCCGTGATCGCCCGCGAGGAGCGGCCCGGCGTCCGCCGGCTGGTGGCCTACGTGGTGGGCGAGGCCGACCCGGCCGAACTGCGCGAGCACGCGGCCGGTGTCCTGCCCGGCCACATGGTCCCTTCGGCATTCGTCCGCCTCGACGCGCTGCCGCTCACCCCCCACGGCAAGCTGGACCGCAAGGCGCTGCCCGCCCCGGAGTACGGCCCGGTGGCCGCCGAGCGGGTCCCCGACACGCCACAGGAAGAGGCCCTGTGCGCGGTGTTCGCCGACGTGCTGGGAGTGGAACGGGTCGGCGTCGACGACGACTTCTTCGATCTGGGCGGTGACAGCATCGTCTCCATCCAGCTCGTCGGCCGCGCCCGTGCCGCCGGACTGGTCTTCACCCCGCGCGATGTGTTCCGGCTGCGGACCGTGGCCGCGCTCGCCGCCATGGCCACCCCGCAGGAGCAGACGACGGCGACCGGCGAACCGGACGACTCCGGCATCGGCGCGGTGCCGCTCACCCCGATCGTGCACTGGCTGCGCGAGCGCGGCGGGCCCGTCGACAGCTTCCACCAGTCGATGCTGGTCCGCACTCCGGCCGGGCTCGACCAGGCGCGGCTGACCGCGGCGCTGCAGGCCGTGCTCGACCATCACGACGCCCTGCGGCTGCGGCTGACCCGGACCGGCGGCATCGTCTGGAGCCTGGAGGTGGCCGGGCGCGGGGCAGTCGACGCCGCCGGGTGCCTGACTCGCGTGGACGCGGCCGGACTGGGAGGCGAATCGCTGCGCACGGTGGTCGCCGGACACCAGGGCATCGCACAGGCCCGGCTCTCGCCCGAGAAGGGCGCCATGGTGCAGGCCGTGTGGTTCGACGCCGGGCCGAAGGAGAGCGGCAGGCTGCTGCTCGTCCTGCACCACCTGGTCGTCGACGGTGTGTCCTGGCGCATCCTGCTGCCCGACCTCGCCGCCGCCTGCGAGACCGTCAGGGTGGGCGGCACCCCGCGCCTGGCGCCGGTGGGCACCTCGCTGCGGCGCTGGGCCGAGCAGCTCACCACGCTCGCCCAGCACCCGGCCCGGCTGGACGAACTGCCGCTGTGGACGGGCGTGCTCGACGTCCCGGACCCGCTGCTGGGCAGCCGCGCCCTGGACCCCGCACGGGACACCGTGGCCACAGTCCGCCATGTCAGCCTCACGCTGCCGCCCGAGCGCACCGAGCCGCTGCTGACGCGCGTGCCCGCCGCCTTCCACGGCGGAGTCAACGACGTCCTGCTGACCGGCTTGGCGCTTGCCGTCGCGGACTGGCGCCGACGCAGGAACGAGGACGCGGCGGCCCCGCTCCTGGTCGACCTCGAAGGCCACGGCCGCGAGGACATCGCCGACGGCGTCGACCTCTCCCGCACCGTCGGCTGGTTCACCGACCTGCATCCGGTGCGGCTCGACGCGGGTGTGACGGACTGGGCCGAGCTGTGGGCCGGCGGCCCGCAGGCCGGAGCGGCCCTCAAGCGCGTCAAGGAACAGCTGCGCGCCCTGCCCGACAACGGCATGGGCTACGGGCTGCTGCGCCACCTCAACCCGCAGACCGGTCCGGCGCTCGCTCGACTGCGCACCCCGCAGATCGGCTTCAACTACCTGGGACGCTTCCCCGCCGCCTCCGCCGCGGATCAGGCCGCCGACTGGACCCCGGCCCCGGAGGCGGACGGCCTCGGCGGCGGTGTCGACCCGGCCATGCCCATCCCGCACGCCCTGGAGATCAACGCGCTCACCCAGGACCACCCCGACGGGCCGCGGCTGACCGCGACCCTCTCCTGGCCCGGCGACCTGCTGGACGAGGACGCCGCCCGCGACCTGGCCGACACCTGGAGCCGTGCGCTGGACGTCCTCGCGGCGCACGGCGAGGGGGCGGAGGCCGGCGGGCACACCCCGTCCGACCTGCCCCTGGTCGCCCTCGGCCAGGGGGAGATCGACATCGTGGAGCGGGCCCGTCCCGGTGTCGTCGATCTGCTGCCGCTGTCGTCCCTGCAGGAGGGGCTCCTCTTCCACGCCCTCTACGACGAGCAGGCGCGTGACGTCTACACCGTGCAGCTGCTGCTGGATGTGACGGGGCCGCTGGACAGGCAGGCGCTGCGGCGCGCGGCCCAGGCCCTGCTGGAGCGCCACGCCAATCTGCGCGCCGGTTTCTGGCACGAAGGACTTGGCACGGCGGTGCAGTTCGTGCCCCGCCCGGACCAGGTCGAGCTGCCTTGGTACGAGCACGACCTGTCCGAAGTCCCGGCCGGACGGCAGGACGCCGACATGGAGCGGCTGCTCGCCGAGGACCGGGCCCGCCGCTTCGACCTGACCGCGCCGCCGCTGCTGCGCATCACCGTGATCCGGCTCGGCGCCGACCGCTGGCGGCTGGTGCTCACCAACCACCACATCCTGCTGGACGGCTGGTCCACACCGCTGCTGGCCCAGGAACTGTTCACGCTCTACGCTTCGGGCGGAAACGACACCGCACTGCCCCGCGTCACCCCCTACCGCGACTACCTGGCCTGGCTGTCGGAACAGGACCGCAGCGCCGCCGAGAAGGCGTGGAAGCAGGCCCTCGAAGGCGCCGAGCCCTCCCTGCTCGCCCCCGTGGACGCCGGCCGTGAGGCGGCGATACCGGAGAAGGTCACGGTCGAGCTGTCCCCGGAGCTGACCGCCGCGCTCACCGAGCGGGGACGGCGCCTCGGGCTGACCACGAACACGCTCGTGCAGGGCGCTTGGGCGGTGCTGCTCGGCCGGCTCACCGGACGCCAGGACGTCGTCTTCGGCGCCACCGTCTCCGGACGCCCGCCCCAGATCGCCGGCATCGAGACGATGGTGGGCCTGTTCATCAACACCCTGCCGGTCCGGATCGCGCTGCGGTCCGACGAACCGCTGTCCGCGCTGCTCGCCCGGATACAGGAGCAGCAGTCGCTGCCGTCCGACCACCAGTACCTCGGCCTCACCGACATCCAGGCCATCGCCGGCACCGGCGAACTCTTCGACACGCTTACCGTGTTCGAGAACTACCCCCTCGACCCGGCTGCCCTGGAGCTGCCCGGCACCGGCCTCACCGTCCTCGGGATCGACGGCCGGGACGCCACCCACTACCCGCTGACCCTGGTCGCCCTGCCCGGACTGCCCGGCCAGGGACTCGAACTGCGCCTGAACCACCGCGTGGACGTGCTCGATCCGGCGGCCGTGCGGGAGATGGCGGACCGGCTGCTGCGGCTGCTGGAACTGATCGCCACGGACCCGGACCGGCCGGTCGGGCGGATCGATGTGCTGGGCGGCGACGAGCGCGTCCGGCTGCTGGCGCAGGGCACCGGGGATGCCCGGCCCCGGCCCGCCGCCAACGGATCCGTCCAGCGCCGGTTCGCAGAGCAGGCGGCCCGCACGCCCGACGCCGTCGCGCTGAGCACCGACGACGGCCGGGAACTGACGTACCGGGAACTCGACGCCCGCGCCAACAGGCTTGCGCACCGGCTGATCGCCCTCGGGGTCGGCCGCGAGACCCCGGTCGCCGTGATGCAGCAGCGATCTGTCGAGCTGGTGGTGGCCATCCTCGCCGTGCTGAAGGCCGGCGGCGCCTACGTGCCCCTGGACGCCCGCTATCCGCAGGCCCGGCTGCAGCTCATCGTCGAACAGACCGCCGCCACCGTGCTGCTCACCGACCGTGCCATGAGCGAGGACGCCCGCGCCTTCCCGCACCAGGCCCGGCTGCTGGTCGTCGACGACGCCACCCTCGACGGCGAGCCGGACACCGATCCCGGCATCGACGGACACCCCGAGCAACTGGCCTACGTCATGTACACCTCGGGGTCGACCGGCACCCCCAAGGGCGTCGCCGTCACTCACCGCGACGTGCTCAGCCTCGCCTTCGACGGCGCCTGGGACAGCGGCAACCACACCCGGGTGCTACTGCACTCGCCCCAGGCCTTCGACGCCTCCACCTATGAACTGTGGGTGCCGCTGCTGCGCGGCGGCCACATCGTGGTGGCGCCCCCCGCCGAACTCGACGTCCGCGACCTCGCGCGCGTCATCCTGGAACGCCGGGTCACCGGGCTGTGGCTGACCGCAGGCCTCTTCCGGCTCCTGGCCGAGGAGCGGCCCGAGTGCTTCGCCGGCGTGAGCGAGGTGTGGTCCGGCGGCGACATCGTCCCCGCGGCCATGGTGCGCAAGGTCCTGGACACCTGCCCCGGCCTGGTCGTCGGCGACGGCTACGGCCCGACCGAGACCACCACGTTCGCCGCCTACCACCGGATGCGCGCCGCGGACACCGTCCCCGACACCGTGCCGATCGGCGGGCCGCTGGACCACATGCGGCTCTACGTCCTCGACGACACCCTGACCCTCACCCCGCCCGGAGTGGCCGGCGAACTGTACATTGCGGGCGCCGGACTCGCCCGCGGCTACCTGAGCCGGCCCGGGCTGACCGCGGAGCGCTTCGTCGCCGACCCCTTCGGGCCCGCCGGAGCGCGGATGTACCGCAGCGGCGACCTCGCGCGCTGGACGCCCGAAGGAGTGCTGGAGTTCGTCGGACGCGCCGACGAACAGGTCAAGGTGCGCGGCTTTCGCATAGAACTCGGCGAGATCGAGGCCGTCCTGGCCCGCTTCCCGGACCTGGCGCAGGTCGCCGTCGTCGTCCGAGAGGACCAGCCCGGCGACAAGCGCCTGGTCGCCTACGTGGTACCGGCCGGCGCGAGCGCCGCACCGGACCTGTCGGACCTGCGCGACCAGGCCTCGGCCGCGCTGCCCGCCTACATGGTCCCCGCCGCCTTCGTCGCCCTGGACACCCTGCCGGTCACCACCAACGGCAAGCTCGACCGCAGGGCCCTGCCCACGCCCGACTACGGCGCCGCCTCCACCCGCCGGGCACCGCGCACCCCCGAGGAGCGCACCCTCTGCGCGATCTTCGCAGAGGTCCTGGGCCTGGCCGAGGTCGGCATCGACGACAGCTTCTTCGACCTCGGCGGCCACTCCCTGCTGGCCACCCGCCTGGTCAGCAGGGTGCGCTCGGCGTTCGGCGTGGAGCTGGCAGTGCGCAGCCTGTTCGAGCAGCCCACCCCCGCCCGGCTCATGGAGGCCATCGCCCAGGCCTCCCGGGCCCGCGCCGCGCTGCGGCCCGCCGAACGCCCCGAGCTCATCCCCATGTCGTACGGCCAGCAGAGGCTGTGGTTCCTCAACCGGCTGGAAGGCGCCGCGTCCCCGTACAAGATTCCGATCGCGCTGCGGCTGCGCGGAGACCTCGACCGCGAGGCCCTGCAGGCCGCACTGGGTGACATCGTGGAGCGGCACGAGGCCCTGCGGACCGTCTTCCGGGAGACCGGCGGCACCCCCTACCAGGTGGTGCTCGACGCCGAGACCGCCACCCCGGTGCTCACCACGCGGACCGTCACCGAGGAGGAGTTGCCCGAGGCGTTGATCGGCGCGGTGGCGCCCGGCTTCGACCTCGCCGTCGACCCGCCCCTGCGGGCCACCCTGTACGAACTCGGCCCCGACACCCACGTCCTGCTGCTGGTCCTGCACCACATCGCCGGCGACGGCTGGTCGATGAGCCCCCTGGCCCGCGACTTCTGCCTGGCTTACACCGCCCGGATGAAGGGCGAGGCGCACGGGCAGGACCCGCTGCCCGTCCAGTACGCCGACTACAGCATCTGGCAGCGCGAGGTCATGGGCCGCGAGGACGACCCGGACAGCACCGTCTCCCGGCAGCTGGACTTCTGGAAGCGCGCCCTCGCCGGGATCCCCGACGAACTGGAGTTGCCGGCCGACCGGTCGCGGCCCGCCGCCGCCACCTACCAGGGCGGCACCCTGATGTTCCGGCTCGAGGAAGAGCTGCACGACGGCCTGCTCGGACTGGTACGCGACAACGAGGTCAGCCTGTTCATGGTGGTGCAGGCGGGGCTGGCGGCGCTGCTGACCCGGCTCGGCGCGGGCACCGACATCCCGCTGGGCAGCCCCATCGCCGGCCGCACCGACGAAGCCCTCGACGAACTGGTCGGCTTCTTCGTCAACACCCTGGTACTGCGCACCGACACCTCAAACAACCCCACCTTCCGCGAACTCCTCGCCCGCGTCCGCGACACCGACCTGGCCGCCTACGCCCACCAGGACATCCCCTTCGAACGGCTGGTGGAGGTCCTCAACCCCACCCGCTCGATGGCGCGCAACCCGCTGTTCCAGGTGATGCTGGTGCTCCAGAACAACGTGCAGGCCGATCTGCGGCTGCCCGGGCTGGACGTCACCGTGGAGACGGCCGGCGCCCACGCCGCCCAGTTCGATCTCTCCTTCGACCTCACCGAGCGCTATACCGAGGAGGGCGCGCCCCAGGGCTTGGACGGGCGGTTCGACTACAGCACCGACCTGTTCGACCCCGGCACGGCCGAGCGGCTGCTGGCCTGCTTCGTCCAGTTCCTCCGGGCCGCCGTCGCCGAGCCCGACCTCCCAGTCTCCGACCTGGACATCATCGACCCCGCGGAGCGGCGGCAACTGCTCCTGGACTGGAACCGCACCGACCGGGACACCGAGACAATCGGAGTCGTGGAACGCGTCCGGGAGATCGCCGCCCGGACGCCGCACGCCACCGCCCTCACCGACGACGACCAAAGCGTCGACTACGCCACCCTGGCGGGCCGCGCGAGCGCGCTCTCCCGCAGGCTGCTGGCGAGCGGCGCGGACGCCGGCTCCATCGTCGCGATCCTCTCCGACCGCACCGTCCGGGCGCCCGTCGCGGTCCTCGCCGTCCTCGGCATCGGCGCCGCCTACGTGCCGCTCGACCCGCGTGCCCCGCACCGGCGCAGCGCCGGAATGCTGGCCGACAGCGGTGCCCGCCTGCTGCTCGCGGCGCCCGAGCACCTCGATGCGGCCCGGGAACTGGCGGCGGCCGCCGCGAACCCGGTCGAGGTGCTGGCACTGGACGACGCGACCGACGACGTCGACCAGCTGATGCCCCTCGTCGGGGGCCCCGGCCACCTCGCCTACGTGATCTTCACCTCCGGCTCCACCGGTCGCCCCAAGGGCGCGATGGTGCACCACCGCGGCATGGTCAACCACCTCCTGGCCAAGATCGAGGACCTGGAGCTGACAGACGCCGACAGCGTCGTGGCCAACGCCCCGCTGACGTTCGACATCTCCGTGTGGCAGATGCTGGCCGGACTGGTCGCCGGCGGCCGGGTACGCCCGGTCGGTGAGGACACCGCCCTGGACCCGCAGGCCCTGTTCGGCCGGGTCGCCGACGAGCGCATCACCGTCCTGGAGGTCGTCCCCTCCCTGCTGCGCACCGCACTGGACGCCTGGGGGTCGGGCGCCGAACCCGTTGAACTGCCCGCGCTGCGGTGGCTGATGGTGACCGGCGAGGCCCTTGCGCCGGACCTGTGCGGCCGCTGGCTCGCCCGCTACCCGCACATTCCGCTGGTCAACGCCTACGGTCCGACCGAGTGCTCCGACGATGTCACCCACGCCGTCATCGACGCCGCCACCGCGCTCGGCGACGTGCGGGTGCCGATCGGCGCCGCGATCCGCAACACCCGCCTGTACGTCCTGGACAACCGGCTCCAGCCGGTCCCGGTCGGTGTCCCGGGTGAGCTGTACGTCGGTGGCACCGGCGTCGGATACGGCTATGTCGGCGACCCACGGCGCACCGCGGTCACCTTCGTGCCCGACCCGTTCGCCGACGAGCCCGGTCGCCGGCTCTACCGCACCGGCGACCGGGTGCGCCGACTGCCCGACGGACAGCTGGAGTTCCTCGGGCGGCTCGACCACCAGGTCAAGATCCGCGGGCAGCGCATCGAACTCGGTGAGGTGGAGGCCGCGCTGCGCGCCGTCCCGGCCGTGACCGACGCGGTGGTCACCGTCGGCACCGACCCCGCCGGACAGAGCCGGCTCGTCGGCCACATCGTCGGCGCGGTCGACCCCCGCCAGGTGCGCACCGAACTCGCCGGGGCGCTGCCGGAGGCGATGGTGCCCGCGGCCCTCATGGTCCTGGACGCACTGCCGCTGACCCCCAACGGCAAGGTGGACCGCAAGGCCCTGCCGGCCCCGGACTTCGGGGCGTTGGCCACCGGCTCGGGACGGGCCCCGCGCACCCCGCAGGAAGAGCTGCTGTGCGAGGTGTTCGCCGAAGTGCTGGGCCTGCCCCGAGTGGGCCCCGACGACGACTTCTTCGACCTCGGCGGCCACTCCCTGCTCGCCACCCGCCTGGTGAATCGGATCCGGGCAGTCTTCGGGGTCGAACTCCAGGTCAGGTCCTTGTTCGAAACACCCACCGTGGCCGGGATCGCCGCCTCGCTCAGCGTGGGCACCGGCGGCCGGGCCCCGTTGGTCCCGGTCGAGCGGACGGGACGGATCCCCCTGTCGTACGCCCAGCGCCGGCTGTGGTTCCTCAACCGGTTCGACGGAGACAGCGGCGCCTACAACGTGCCGCTGGCCCTGCGTCTGGCCGGCGACCTCGACCGTGAGGCACTGCGCGCGGCCCTCGGCGACGTGGTGGCCCGCCACGAGACCCTGCGCACCGTCTTTCCCGAGGCCACCGGCCTCGACGCGGAGAGCGGCGCACACCAGGCGATCATGGACGCCGAGACCGCGCGGCCCGCGCTGCCGGTCACCGACACCGACGAGACGTCTCTGCCCGGACTGCTGGCCGGGGAGGCCGCCGCCGGATTCGACCTCACTCGCGAACCCCCCTTGCGTGCAAGGCTGTTCTCGCTTGCCGCGGACGAGCATGTGCTGCTGTTGGTGATGCACCACATCGCCAGCGACGGTGCCTCGTCGGCCCCGCTGGCCCGCGACCTGGCCTCCGCCTACGAGGCTCGGCGGGCCGGCGAGGCGCCGCGGTGGACACCGCTGCGGGTGACCTACGCCGACTACAGCGTCTGGCAGCGCCAGGTCCTCGGCGACGAGAGCGACCCGGACAGCCCGATCTCCCGGCAGCTCGACTTCTGGCGCGGCCATCTGGCCGGACTGCCGGAGGAGTTGGAGCTGCCCACCGACCGCCCCCGCCCCGCGGTCGCCACCGGGGCGGGCGGCACCATCCCCGTCGTCATCGGCCCGGAGCTGCACCAGCGCCTGACCGAACTCGCCCGCGACAACCGGGTCAGCCTGTTCATGGTGGTGCAGGCGGGGCTGGCGGCGCTGCTGACCCGGCTCGGCGCGGGCACCGACATCCCGCTGGGCAGCCCCATCGCCGGCCGCACCGACGAAGCCCTCGACGAACTGGTCGGCTTCTTCGTCAACACCGTGGTACTGCGCACCGACACCTCAAACAACCCCACCTTCCGCGAACTGCTCGCCCGAGTCCGCGACACCGACCTGGCCGCCTACGCCCACCAGGACATGCCGTTCGAGCGGCTGGTGGAGGTCCTCAACCCCACCCGCTCCCTGTCCCGGCACCCGCTCTTCCAGATCGCCCTGGCCTTCCAGAACCCCACCGTGGTCGGCCAGGAGGTCACCGGACTGACCGTGACCGGCGAACCGCTCGGCAACGGCGGCGCCAAGTTCGATCTCTCGGTCAGCCTCAGCGACCGGCGGGACGACAGCGGCGGCTGCCAGGGCATCGAAGGCCAGGTCGTCTACAGCGCCGACCTGTTCGACGCGGACACCGTCAGCGCCTTCGTCGCCCGGCTGGTGAGGCTGCTGGAGGGGGCCGTCGCCGCCCCGGACCAGCCGATCGGCCGGGTCGGGCTGCTCGATGCCGCCGAGCGCGAGCGCATGGTGGTCACCTGGAACGACACCGCCACCGACGTCCCCCGCGTGGCACAGCCCGAACTGTTCCAGGCACAGGTGGCCCGCACCCCCGACGCGCCCGCCGTGGTTTTCGGCGGCGAGGAGCTGACGTACGCGCAGCTGAACGCCGGCGCCAACCGGCTGGCACGCTTCCTCATCGACCGCGGAGTGGGCCCGGAGCGGTTCGTCGCCGTGGCTCTGCCCAGGTCGGCGCGGCTGGTGGTGGCGCTCCTCGCCGTCCTCAAGGCCGGCGGCGCCTACGTGCCGGTCGACCCGGCGTACCCGGCCGAGCGGATCGCGTTCATGTTCTCCGACACGGACCCGGCGCTGCTGCTCACCGACATGGCCACCGCAGCTGCACTGCCGCAGGGCACCGAGGCCGTCGAGCGCGTCCTGCTGGACGACGTGGCCACCGACGAACGGATCGCCGCCTTCGACGCCACCGACCCCGACGACGGCGACCGGTCGGCACCGCTGCGACCGGCCAACCCGGCCTACGTCATCTACACCTCCGGCTCGACCGGGCGGCCCAAGGGCGTCGTGATCCAGCACACCTCGCTCACCGACTACCTCGTCTTCGCCGCAGGCGACTACGACGGGGTCCGCGGCACGGCGCTCCTGCACTCGTCGATCTCCTTCGACCTGTCGGTGACCGCCGCCCATGTGCCGCTGACGGTGGGTGGCACCGTCCACGTCGTCAGCGACCTGCAGGACCCGGACCCGCAGACGGCCGAGGCGCTGCGTCGGCGCCCCTGCACCTTCCTCAAGGCCACGCCCAGCCATCTGCCGGTCCTGCACACCCTGCCCGAGGAGTACGCACCCACCACCGAACTGCTGCTCGGCGGAGAGCTGCTGCTGGGCGAGCGGGTCGACGCCTGGCGCAAGGACCACCCCGGCACCACCGTCCTGAACATGTACGGACCCACCGAGACGACCGTCAACTGCAGCCAGTACCGCATCGAGCCGGGCACACCGATCTTGCCGGGCCCGCTGCCCATCGGCGGCCCGATGCCCAACACCCGCTTCCACGTGCTCGACGACCACCTCGAACTGGTGCCGCCGGGAGCGGCCGGAGAGCTGTACGTCGCCGGTGACTGCCTGGCCCGCGGCTATCTGGGCCGCCCCGACATGACGGCCGCCCGCTTCGTCCCCGACCCCTTCGGCGCCCCCGGCGCCCGGATGTACCGCACCGGCGACGTGGTGCGCTGGAACCTCGACGGCACCCTGTCCTTCCTGCGGCGCGTGGACGACCAGGTCAAGCTGCGCGGCTTCCGGATCGAACTCGGCGAGGTCGAGGCCGTCCTCGACCGCCACCCGGCCGTCGCCCGGTCCGCGGTGATCGTCCGCGAGGACCGCCCCGGCGACCAGCGGCTGGTCGCCTACGTGGTGCCCGCACCCGGCGCCGACCTCCCGGCCGGCCCCGCACTGCGCCGCCACGCCGCCGCGGACCTTCCCGAGTACATGGTCCCGAACGCGTTCGTGGAACTGCATGCACTGCCGCTGACGCCCAACCGCAAACTGGACCGCCGGGCCCTGCCCGCCCCCGAGTCCTCCGCGGTGAGCGGTGGCCGCGCACCCCGCACCCGCCAGGAGCGGCTGCTCACCGAACTGTTCGCCGAAGTCCTCGGGTTGAACCGGGTGAGCATCGACGACGGCTTCTTCGACCTCGGCGGCCACTCCCTGCTGGCTACCCGCCTCATCGGTCGGGTGCGTGCCACCTTCGGCACGGACATCGCCATCCGCACCCTCTTCGAGGCCCCCACCGTGGCGGAGCTCGCCGAACGGCTCGGTACCGAGGACGGCGACGGCCCGGGCGCCTTCGACGTCCTGCTGCCGCTGCGCCGCCGGGGCAGCCTCCCGCCACTGTTCTGCGTACACCCGGCCAGCGGCTTCAGCTGGTCCTACGCCGGGCTGATGCGTCACCTGAGCCCCGACTTCCCGATCTACGGCCTGCAGTCGCGAGGCATCGCCGACCCCTGCGAACTGCCCACCAGCGTCGAGGAGATCGCCGCCGACTACCTGAAGCAGGTGCGCAGCGTCCAGCCCACCGGCCCCTACCTGCTGCTCGGCTGGTCCTTCGGCGGCCTGGTCGCCCACGCCATGGCCGAACAGCTCCAGCGCGCGGGAGAGAAGGTCGACCTGCTGGCCATGCTCGACTCCTTCCCGCGGCTCCCCGCCGGCGACGGGGGCCCGGTGCGGCCGGGGGAGGAGGACGCGGTTCTGTCCCAGCAGGAGTTCCTCACCGGCATGCTCGACCTTGCCGGCTACGACCGCGGCAGCCGGGACGGGGAGCCACTGGCGTACGCACGGGTCACCGAGATCCTCCGCGGCCAGGGCGGCGTGCTCGGCAGCCTCGAGGAGCGGCATGTGGCCGCCCTGTACGAGGTCTTCGAGAACAACTCCCGCCTCGCGCGCGGCCACATACCCGGCACCTACGTCGGTGACGTGCTCTTCTTCGAGGCCACGCTCGGCACGCCCGAGCACGCTCCGGGCCCGGACATCTGGGCGCCGTTCCTCGAAGGATCCATCGACAGCCATGCCGTGCGCTCCACCCACGACGACATGACCCAGCCGGAGCCGCTCGCCGAGATCGGCAGGATCCTCGCCGCCCGGCTCCGTGACTTCACCTGAGACACCTCCGCACAGAGAGAAAGAACGATATGAGCAACCCGTTCGACGACGCCGACGCCACCTACCTGGTGCTGGTCAACGACGAGGGCCAGCACTCCCTGTGGCCCAA
Organism: Streptomyces sp. NPDC093064; assembly: GCF_044754605.1. Lineage (NCBI taxonomy): Bacteria > Bacillati > Actinomycetota > Actinomycetes > Kitasatosporales > Streptomycetaceae > Streptomyces > Streptomyces sp. NPDC093064. The sequence goes on along the minus strand of NZ_JBIVPK010000041.1, from coordinate 41,872 downwards.
CTTCGCCGAGGTACCGGCCGGCTGGACCACCGCCCACGGCCCCGACGGCCGCCAGGCGTGCCTGGACCACATCAACGAGAACTGGACCGACATGCGCCCCAAGAGCCTTGTCGACGCCATGGACCAGGCCGCCTCCTGACAGTGGTCCCGTAGACACCACCCCCCACACCGCAACACCCATCGAAGAACACACCGCACCAAGCGGAACCCACCTGAAGGAGTTAACCGTGTCCGAAGCCCGTGACCAGCACCTGGACGAACTGCGCGAGATCGTCGCCGAGGTGCTCGAGGCCGAGCCGGAGGAGATCACCGAGACCGGTTCGTTCGTGGAGGAGCACGAGGCGGACTCGCTGCGGGCCATCGAGATCCTCGCCAGGATCGAGAAGAAGTACAAGATCGACATCCCGCAGTCCGAGCTGCCCGAGATGGGCAACCTCAAGGCCGTCTACGACGTGGTGGCCAAGCAGGCCGGCTGGCAGGACTGACCCTCTTCCGCCAGGCGACGACGTCACGAGGAAAGAAGACGGACGACGGACATGCGTGCTGCAACAGCTCGGGAAACCGGTCGACGCACCGGCAAACGGCAGAAGGCCTGGGCCGGCCACGCCGCCGCGGTGCTGGCCATCGTCTTCGGCCTGTTCAGTTTCTACTGGGCGGCCGGAGGCACCTTCGCCATCGACACCCTCGGCGGCGCCATCCAGCGGATGGCTGAACGCCGGGACCCCGGATTCATCGCCGTCGTCTGGATCACCGGCGCACTCAAGATCGCGGGCGGTCTCTTCTCGCTGTCGCTCGTCCGGCCGTGGGGCCGCGTCGTCCCCCGCCCCCTGATGCTGACGGCGGGCTGGGGCGGCGCGGCACTGCTGAGCGTCTACGGGGCTCTGCAGGTCGGCAGCCTGCTCCTGGTGGCGCTCGGCGTGCTCACCCCCTCCGACCCCGTCGAATGGAAGCCGCTGCTGTGGCGTCTGTTCGTCTGGGACATGTCGTTCCTGGTGTGGGGAATCCTGCTCTTCCTCGCCACCCGGACTTACGTGATCAACCATCCGCGGCGCCCAGAAAGGCGCGTAGGACATTGATGTACGACACCGCGCAGGACCTGGTCTTCGACCGCGTCTTCCTGCGGCTCGACGGACTCGTCCCCGATATCCGGCTGCTGCTCAAGATCGAGGGATTCAACCCGGCCGGCTCGATCAAACTGAAGACCGCCATCGGCCTCATCGAGGACGCCGAGCGGTGGAACCTCCTCCGCCCGGGCGGCCACATCATCGAGTCGTCCTCGGGAAACCTGGGCGTGGCGCTCAGCTCCGTGTGCGCCGCCAGGGGATATCACTTCACCTGCGTCACCGACCCGAACACCTCCCCGCAGAACGCCGCCATGATCCGGGCATTCGGCGCGCAGGTGGTGGTCGTCGACACCAAGGACGCCAACGGCGGATACCTGCAGTCGAGGATCGACTACATCCACCACCGGCTCCAGCAGGACACCTCTCTGTTCTGGCCCAACCAGTACGCCAACGAGGCCAACCCCCGCATCCACCGGGAACGCACCGCCGTGGCCATCCTCGAGGAGGTCCCCGAGGTCGACCACCTGTTCATCGGCGCCGGCACCACCGGCACCCTGATGGGCTGCGCGGCCTACTTCCGCGACCGCTCCCCGCGCACCCGGATCGTCGCCGTGGACACCGCCGGTTCCGTCACCTTCGGCTTCCCGCCCGGAAAACGGCACCTGCCCGGCCTCGGCACCAGCCGCAGGCCCGAGCTGTGCGACCCCGAACTCGTCGACGACATCGTCATCGTCCCCGAGGCTGACGCGGTCCGCACGTGCCGCGCCATCGCCCGGAGCCAGGGCATCGCCGTGGGCGGCTCCACCGGCTCCGTCCTCGCGGCCGTGGCACGCAAGGGACCCGCACTGCCGCCCGGATCCACCGTGGTGGCCATCTCACCGGACACCGGGGACCGCTACCTCAACACCGTCTACAACGACGCCTGGGTCGCCGAACACTTCGGACACCAGGCGCTGACCCCGCCGGAGGCCGGAGACCACCCGGACTCCGACGGTTCACTGCTCCTGAAAGGCTGACATGTTCGACTTCCACGTCGTCAGCGGCGAAACCGCCCGCCGCGTCATCGACCGCTCCCGGTCGAAAATCGTCGACGAGGTACGCGACACCTACCTCACCCACGACCTGGGTGACTCGGTCAACCCCAACAGCTACTTCCTGCGCTTCCCCGACAAGCCCGACAGCCGCATCATCGCCCTGCCCGCCTATCTGGGCGGCCGGCACTCGGTCGCCGGCATCAAGTGGATCGCCAGCTTCCCCGCCAACATCGAACACTCGGTGCCGCGCGCCTCGGCCGTCCTGCTACTCAACGACTACGAGACCGGCTACCCCTTCGCCTGCCTGGAGGCCGCGCAAATCAGCGCCGCCCGCACCGCGGCCTCCGCCGTGCTCGCCGCCGAGACGTTCACCGGCGGCCGCAGTGCCCGACGGCTGCTGGTCATCGGCGCGGGCATCATCGCCCGCAACATCCTGGAGTTCTTCGCCGACCGCGACTGGCAGATCGACGAGGTACTGGTGCACGACCAGGACCCGCGGTACGCCGAATCCCTCACCGCATACGTGTCCAACACCCTCGGACGCCCGGCACGCACCGCGCCCGCCCGCGACGAGGCGATCGCGGAAGCCGATCTGGTGGTGCTCGCCACCACCGCCGCCGAGCCCTACCTCACCCGGCCCAGCACCTTCACCTCCGGCCAGGTCGTCCTCAACATCTCGCTGCGGGACATCGGCCCGGACATCATCGCGGGCTCCTACAACTTCCTCGACGACATCGACCACTGCCTCACCGCCAACACCTCACCCCACCTGGCCGAGCAGAAGTTCGGCCACCGCGACTTCGTCAACGGCACCCTCGCGGACGTGATCCGCGGCCGCCGGCGCGTGCTGCGCGACCAGCCCGTCATCTTCTCCCCCTTCGGACTCGGCGTCCTCGACCTCGCCGTGGGCGCGTTCGTGTACAGCGAAGCCCGAGAGGAGAAGGAAACCACCGCCATCGAGGACTTCTTCGGCGAGACCACCCGCTGGTGAGCCTCCCACCGTCCCCGCACCACCACTGAACCGACATCCGCACCCGAAGCACGAGGTAACTTCCCATGCCCACACAACGCCGTGCTCTTGTCACCGGGGGATCGCGCGGTATCGGCGCGAGCGTCGCCCTCCGCCTCGCCCAGGACGGAATGGACATCGCCTTCTGCTACCGCAGCGAGAAGGAACGCGCCCAGGAAACGGCCGAGCGGATTCGCGAGACGGGCGTGCGCTGCTTCCACGCCCCCTGCGACGTCGCGGACTTCGAGGCCGTCCAGTCCTTCATCAAGGAGGCCGAGACTGAACTCGGCCCCCTGGACACCCTCGTCAACTCGGCCGGCATCGTCCGTGACAACCCGCTCGTGCTGATGCCGGTGGAGGACTGGGCGGCCGTCATCGACGCCAGCCTGACCGGCGCATTCAACTTCTGCCGGTCGATGGCGTTCGGCTTCATGAAGCGCAAACAGGGCGTCATCGTCAACATCTCCTCGGTGGCCGGCGTCTACGGCAACCGGGCCCAGACCAACTACTCCGCCGCCAAGGCCGGGATCAACGGCATGAGCAAGGCCCTCGCCAAGGAACTCGCTCCCTACGGCCTGCGGGTCAACGTCGTCGCCCCCGGCTTCATCGAGACCGACATGACCGCGGGCCTCAGCGACAAGATGCGCGCCCAGGCGCTTGATCTCGTCCCGCTGCGCCGCTTCGGCGTCCCCGAGGACGTGGCCGAACTGGTGTCGTTCCTGGTCTCCGACCGGGCCGGTTACATCACCGGGCAGGTGCTCCAGGTCGACGGGGGCATCGTCCTGTGAGCCGTTCCTTCGCCGCCCCGCTGGCCGCGGTCGACACCGTGGACGTCGCGGACACCGCGGCCGGCGGGCGGGTCGAGGCGGTCAAGCGGATCGTCGCCGGCGACCCGTATCTGGCCGGACACTACCCGGACTTCACCATCTACCCTGGCGTGTTCACCCTCGAATCCGTGCAGCAGGCCATCCGCCACTGGGCCACGCGACGGCACGGTCCGGGCACGGTGGCCGAGTTGACCGCCATCACCTCGATCAGCTTCGCGGCCCCGCTGCTGCCTGGGGACACCCTGCGCATCGGCTGCGACCTGTCCGAACATGAAGACACCCCGGGGGCGGTCCGGGCCAAGGTCCGCTGCCACCGCGGGGACGGTGCGCTGTCCGCCCGGATGACCCTCGAACTGCGCATCGAGCGGACGGACGACGATGACGACGCTTGAACACGCCGACATCCGGCGCATCCTCCCGCACCGTCACCCCGTCCTGCTCGTGGACCGCGTCCTGGAGATTGAACCTGGGGTGCGCCTCGTCGCCACCAAGACCGTGACCGGCAGCGAACCCTGTTACGCGGGACTGGACGAGGACCTTCCCGCGTCCGCGTACGCATATCCGGCCTCCCTGCTCGTGGAGTCGTTCGGGCAGAGCGGTGCCGTGCTGTGGCTGTACTCCGCCGCCGCGAAGGGCGAACAGCGTGGGGGAACCCTCATCTTCGGCTCCGCCCGGGACGTGACGATCACCGGCGGCGCATACCCGGGCGACGTGCTGCGCCACGTCGTCGAGATCGACCGCATCATCGGCGACAACGCCTTCATGCGCGGGGAGATCTGGGTGGGCGACCGCCGGATCGCCACCCTCGGCTCGGTCCTCGCCGTCGTACGCGACGGCCTCGACCAGGGCACCTGACCCACCCCACCCCCAAAGCCGCACACCACCGGCCCCATCCCCAGCCAGACTCAGGAGAACACCCATGTCCGAAGCCCGTGACCAGCACCTGGACGAGCTGCGCGAGATCGTCGCCGAAGTCCTCGAGGCCGAGCCGGAGGAGATCACCGAGACCGGTTCGTTCGTGGAGGAGCACGAGGCGGACTCGCTGCGGGCCATCGAGATCCTCGCCAGGATCGAGAAGAAGTACAAGATCGACATCCCGCAGTCCGCACTGCCCGAGATGGGCAACCTCAAGGCCGTCTACGACGTCGTGGCCGAGCAGGCCGGCTGGCAGGACTGATCACCATGGACCGACGTGTCGTCATCACCGGACTCGGACCCATCTCCAGCATCGGCATCGGCGTCAAGGCCTTCGGTCTGGCGCTGCGCGCCGGCGCCAGCGGCATATCCCCGATCTCCAGCTTCGACTCCTCCGGCTTCCCGCACTTCATGGCCGGTGAGGTCGCAGACTTCGATCCCCGCGCGTTGCTGCACACCATCTCGCCCTTCGAGTGGGGCCGATCCAGCCTGTTCGCGGCCGCGGCCGCGCGACTGGCCGTCGAGGACGCCGGTCTGGACGAGGAGACGCTGGCCGACGCCGCCGCCGGCTCCAGCATCGGCACCACCAGCGGCGAGTCCCAGGTCATCGAGGCACTGACCGCCGAATGGGTGGACGGCGGGCTGTCCGGCGTCACCCCCGCTCACGTCGCCCAGGTCCCCGCTGCCCGGCTGGCCACTGCCGTCAACCAGGAACTCGGCCTCACCGGAGAAGCCGTGACCCTGTCCACGGCCTGCTCGGCCAGCAACTACGCGCTGGGCTACGCCTACGATCAGATCGTCACCGGCGACGCCGACTACATGATCGCCGGAGGCGCGGACTCGGTATGCCGCTGGGCCCACGCCGGCTTCTACCGGCTCGGCGCCCTCACCGAGAAGGTCTGCTCGCCCTTCGACAAGGACCGCTCAGGCATCCTCACCGGCGAGGGCGGCGCCGCCCTCTTCCTGGAGACCCTGCAGTCGGCCACCGCACGCGGCGCGCACATCTACGCCGAGGTGCTCGGCTACGGCCTCAACTGCGACGCCAACCACATGGTCGCCCCCGACCCCGTCAGCATTGCCGAGTGCATGCGGCGGGCCCATCGCAACGCCGGCATCAGCCCCGCCGACGTCGACTACATCTGCGCCCACGGCACTGGCACCCCGGCGAACGACGCCATGGAGGCCCAGGCCGTCGTCGAGGTCTTCGGCGACCGGCCCCCGCCGATCAGCTCCATCAAGTCCATGCTCGGCCACACCATGGGCGCCGCCAGCGGATTCGGCGCGATCGCCTCCGCGCTCGCCATCGACGAGGGCTTCCTGCCCCCGACCACCAACTACAACACGCCCGACCCCGAACTGCCTGCCATCGACCCCGTGCCCAACGAGAGCCGCCCGGCACACCCCAAGGTCGTGCAGAACAACGGCTTCGCCTTCGGCGGCAACAACGCCATCACCATCCTCGGACAGGTCGTATGAACACCACAGCTGCCCTCGCCCCGGATCCCACCGGCCCCCGCTCCCGCACCACCCGCGACACCACCCTCGCCATCACCGGCTGGGGCGTCGTCTCCTCCCTGGCCATCGGCGCCGACGAGTTCACCGCGGCCCTCCGCGAAGGCCGCAGCGGACTGCGCGACGTCACCGGTATGTTCGACGAGGACCTGCCCGAGGACCAGGCCTTCGCCCTGCCCGACTTCAAGGTTCGCGACCATCTCGGCCGCAAGGGCACCAGCTTTTTCGACCGCAGCACCGCGCTCGGGCTGCTGGGCTGCACCCTCGCCCTCGACGACACCGACCTGACCGTCACGGACGACAACCGCGACCGGGTAGGCATCGTCCTGGGCACCACCGCCGGCAGCATCAAGGCCACCAGCGACTACAGCCGCGAGACCCTGGAGAACGACCGGCCGTACCTGGTCAACCCGGTGCTGTTCCCCAACACCGTGATGAACTGCGCGGCCGGCCAGTCCGCGATCTGGCACAAGCTCAAGGGCGTCAACGCCACCGTCGCCGCCGGCCAGCTCGCCGGACTGAGCGCCCTGCGCTACGCCCGCAACCAGATCCGGCGCGGCTACGCCGACGCCCTGCTCGTCGGCTCTGTCGAGGAGTTCAGCCCGCACACCGCCTGGTTCACCCACCGTCAGCACTCCGCCGACGATGGCCGGGCCAAGGTCGGCGAGGGCTCCGCCGTCTTCGTCGTCGAGGACGCCTCGACGGTACGAGAACAGGGACGCCGGCCCGACGCCGAGGTCCTGGCCGTTGAGGTGGGCACCTACGCCGCCCCGGGCCGGGAACCCGACGCCGGGGCCGGGCTCGCCGGCTGCATCCGCCGCGCGCTGGAGCGCGCCGGAGTGGAGCCGGCCGACGTGCGGGCGCTCGCCACCGGAGAGTGCGGCATCGCCCGCCTGGACGACATCGAGCGCCGCGGCACCGACGCCGCGCTCGGCACCGCGGTGTGGCGGGTGCAGGCCAAGGAGTGGGTCGGCGAATGCCACAGCGCCTCCGGCTCGCTGCAGATCGCGGCCCTGCTGGCCGGCCACCGCAACCACCCGGAGCTGGACGGGGCGGTGTCCGTGGTGACCTCGGTCTCCCCCGACGGCAATGTCGGCGCGGCCGTACTGAGGGGGTGGCACCGTGCACGTGGCGATCACCGGGGCTGACCTGCTCACCTGCCACGGCGGCACCGAGCCCACCTACGCCGCCCTGGCCAAGGGCGTCGACGGCAGCCAGGCGCTGCGGTTCTACGACAGCGACCGCATCAACGTCACCCGCGGCTACTACGTGGACGATGACGTGGACGGCGGCGACGAACTGCTGTTGCGGGCCGGGCGCTGGCTCGCCCGCTGCGTCCTGGGCGCCGTCCGCCAGGCCGGGGTGGACCCGGCCCGCGAGCGGGTGTCCGTCATCGTCGGCACCGGGTTGCGCGAGTTGCGGGCCGTCGAGCGCTGGGCCCTGGACGGCGTCCCGGTGCGCCGCAGGGACCTGCACTTCACCACCGCCGTACGCGAGGTGCTGCCCGAGGCCGCTGAGGTCATCACGTTGTCCAACGCGTGCTCCGCGTCCGGACACGCCCTCGCACTCGCCCAGGACCTGCTCGCGGCGGGCGAGGCCGACGCGGTGGTGGCGGCGGGCTGCGACGCGATGAGCGAGTCCATGCTCACCATGATCGGCCGGGTGGCCGACGCCCCCACGCCGGCGCTTCAGCCTTTCCAGGAGGGCCGCGCCGGAGTCCTGCTGGGCGAGGGCGCCGTGGCGGTCGTGCTGCGCCGTGCCACCGACGCGGGACCCGCTCCGCTCGCCACCGTCCTGGGTACCGGGCTGTCCTGCGACGCCCACCACGAGACCGCCCCGGACGTCGGCGGCATCGTCGCGGCCATGCGTGACGCGCACCGCCGCTCCGGTGTCACCCCGCAGGACATCGGCCTCGTCCTCGCCCACGGCACCGGTACCGCGCTCAACGACCCGACCGAAGCCGCCGCCCTGGACACGGTGTTCGCCGGTGCCGCGCCGGGTCCGCTGGTGACGGGCATCAAGGGGGCGATCGGGCACACCTCCGGCAGCGCGGCACTGATGAGCCTGCTCGTGGCCGCCGAGGCGCTGCGGTCCGGCTCGGTGCCCGCGACGGTGGGGCTGACCGAGCCGATCGAGGCGGCCGCCGGGCTGCGGCTGGTGATCGGTGAACCCGCCTCCTGCGATGCGCGGGTGGCCCAGGTCGATGCCTTCGGATTCGGCGGAGTCAACGCCGTCAGCGTGATCAAGGTGGAGCGATGACCATGAACCCGGACGGCGTGACGGTCACCGCGCACGCCCTCCATGTCCCCTCACTGGCCGACGCACCGGCCGGCGGTGCCGCCGCCGCGACGGCACGGGACCTGTTCGACCGCGTGGCCCCGGAACCCGCCTGCGCCCCGGACCAGGCGCACACCGTACTCGGCCGCAAGGGGCTGCTGTTCAAGGAGGACTCGACCCGGCTGGCGCTGTGCGCCGTCCATCGCGCCTTCGGACTGCCCCCGGGCAAGCTCACCGAGCCGCTGCCCGCAGCGGAGCACACGGCGGTCGTCGTCAGCTCCAACCTCGGCAACGTCCAGACCGTCCGCGACATCGCGGTCGGGATGCGCGCGGGCTCCGCACACGATGTCAGCCCGCTCAACGGCCCCAACGCCTCCAGCAACGTGATCGCCAGCACCCTCGCCATCCGCTACGGCTTCACCGGGCCGAACCTGATGGTCTGCTCGGGTGCCACCTCCGGCCTCGACGCCGTCCGGCTGGGCGCCCTGCTGCTGCGCGGCGAGCGCGCCCGGCGGGTCGTCGTGGTCGGTGTCGAACCCGGCGACGACACGGCCCGCGCCCTGGCCGCGCTCCACCCGGACGCGACTGCCGCGCCGCTCCGGCCGGCAGCCGCCTGCGTCGTACTGGAAACCGGCGGGGACGGACCGCGCCTCGGCGACGTACGCCGCCACCCGCGGCCGGACGAGGCCGCGGAGGATCCCACGGCGTCCACCGCGCTCCGGCTGACCGCCCCCGGCGCCGCCGCTCAAGGTGGCATCGACCTCACCGCGTATCTGGGCGAGGTCTACGGGGCGCTCGGCGTGGTCCAACTCGCAGCGGCCGCCGCCTGGCTGTCTGCCGGGCAGCGCCGCGAGCCGGGCGGGGCACTCATTACCTGCGGTGACGGCGAGGACGGCTACGCCTCGGTACGTCTCGATCCGGCGGACAGCCCCGTCCTCGCGGGAGCCCGCTGACATGGCGAAACCGAACGGGGAACACCCGGTGTCCGGTCCGTACGGGTGGACCCCGGTCGTCGAAACCCGCACAGCGGGCGAACGGCTGACGGTGCTGGGGCCCGCCTCCCCGGCACCGCACCCGGGCGCCCCCGTGGCGGTCCTGGTCCACGGGCTGGAGGGCCACTGGACCGGATGGCATTCACTGGCGGGACATCTGGGAGACCGCTGCCGGACCTACGTGCTGGACCTGCCCTGGCGCGCCGGCAACCACTATCGGTGGCGGCACCACGGCACCCCCGCCCACTGGCTGCGCGAGGCGCTCGCCATGGTCCCCGAGCCCGTTGATGTCGTGATCGGTCACTCCTTCGGCGCCAACGCCGTCCTGGAACACCTGGCCGCCTCGGGTGGCGCACCCCGGCCACGCGCCGCGGTGCTCCTCGCCCCGTTCTTCCGCCCCGAGACCTTCAGGGTGGACTGGCCCCTGTACGACGCGGCGTTCGCGGGCTTCCGCCAGATCATCACCGACGGCGTACGGGTCGGGCTGGGGGAGCGGGCCCGGCGTCTGGAGCCCGACGTGCTGACCGCCATGGCCGAAACCACGGTCGAGCGGATCGGCCCCGTCGGATTCCTCAGCCTGTTCCTCCAGTTCACCGGCACCACCGAGCTGGACCTCGGCGCCGTGACGGTGCCAACCCTCGTCCTGGCGGGGGAGAACGACACGTCCCTGTCCGAGGACCGGGCCGCGGCCCTGGCCGCCGCCATGCCCGCGGCGAGGGTCCGCAGACGTCCCCACTACACGCACTTCTGCCATGCGGAACAGTCCGCCGACGTCGGCGCGGACATCACCGCCTTCCTGACCGACACACCCTTCTCATCACCCTTTTCATCACCCTTCTCATCACAAAAGGAACCACCCATGACCGAGCTTCTGGACGGCACCCTCACCACCCCCGTGGGCCGGCCCCGCTACGAGGGCGCCAACATCCGTACCTGGATCGGGTTCAAGCACTTCATGTACCTGACGGAGGAGGCGATCCTCCAGTACTTCCGCGAGCGCGGGGCCGGCGCCGAGACGCTGTACCACACCTACGGCCTCGGCCTGGAGATCGTCGACCACTCGGTGAGCCTGCCCGCCACTCTCGGCATCGACGACGACGTGACCGCGATCGTGGAACCGGCCAAGCCCAAGCCCGGCCACGGCGCCCCGTTCAAGGTCAGGCTGACCGTGCAGCGGGACGGGGAGAGCGTCACCGTCCTCACCGGCAAGACCCGCGTCGCTCTGGTCACCCTCAAGGACGCCCCGGCCGACGTCCTGCCCGTCCCCGCCCACCTGGAGCCGTACGTCGTCGCCGAGGTGGCCGAGCTCTCGGACGCCGCCGGCCACGACTCCGAGGCCGTTGCCGACGGCGACCTGCAGGCCGTCCTCACCCCGTCCGGCTCCAACGCGTTCCTGTGGTCCTGGCGGATCCCGTACTTCTACTGCCACTTCTCCGACCGGCTCCAGCACTCCGGCTACGTCCGGGCCATGGAGGAGGTCGTGGACCGCTTCCTCGACGACCGCGGCATCTCCATCCGCACCATGCTCGACGAACGCGGCTGGATCCCCGTGGTATCCCGGGCCCGCGTGCACATGCTCGCCGACGCCTTCATGGAAGAGACCCTGCACACCGTGTTCACCGTCCAGGAGATCATCAAGGACGTGATGTACACCGCCGCCTTCGACACCTACGTCCACCGGGACGGTCGGCTGGTGCACACCGCCACCGGAAGCATCATGCACGGCTACGCGGTCAGCCGCGGCGAACAGGCGGGTTCCCTGGCCGAGTTCGACGACACCACGCGCGCCGCGCTGCTGGGAGGCGCCCGATGAAGCGGCCGCCCCGCCTGTACTTCAACCTGCGCAGCCCGTTCAGCTGGATGGGCCTGAAGCGGCTCGAGGAACGCTTCCCGCAGGCCCCCGAGGCCATCGAGTACTACCCGTACTGGGACCCGGACGACAAGACGCGGGCCGCGCTCGAGGAGCGCGACTCCGGCTTCCACTACACCCAGATGAGCAAGGCCAAGCACCTGTACATCCTTCAGGACACCAAGCGGCTCTCGACCCGCTTCGGTTACAAGATGGCCTGGCCCGTGGACATCGACCCGTGGTGGGAGGTGCCACACCTGGCCTGGCTGAAGGCGCGTCACCTCGGCCGTGAGCGCGACTTCTACACGGCCGTGACCGAGGCCCGCTGGGAGCGGGGCGAGAACATCTGCGACCCTGAGGTGCTGCACCGCATCGCCGAGGCCGCCGGGTTCGACGGCGGCGAGATGGTGGCCGCCGTCGACGACGCCGAACTGCGCGCCGAAGGCGTGGACGCCCTCGCCGCCGCCTACGACGACGACGTGTTCGGCATCCCGTACTTCAAGGTCGGACGCCACCGCTTCTGGGGTCTGGACCGGGTCGACGCCTTCCTGGACGAGCTCATCCCCGCCCTGCGGAAGGCCGGCGTGCCCGTGACCGAGCCCACCGAGCCCGCCGCGGAGCAGGTACCGGCCGCACTGCTCGACCGGGTCGGTGCCTATGACTCCGACTCCGCCGGCGGCTGCGGCTGAGGCCAGGAGAGATCCCATGCTCATGAATCCCGTCACCGCGGCCGTCGTCCCACGCGGCCGCAACGTATTGCTCAGCAGCGTGTCCTCGGACTCCCACACCTGGAATCTCGTCTTCCTTCAGCTGCTGATGGAGGAGATGGGTCACCGCGTCGTCAACCTCGGTGCGTGCGTGCCGGACGAACTGCTGATCCAGGAGTGCTCCGCCATCCGTCCCGACCTGGTGGTGATCAGTACGGTCAACGGTCATGGGCAGGTGGACGGCCGCCGGCTGATCGGCAAGGTCCGGGCCCGGCCGGAGATCCGGCACACCCCGGTGGTGATCGGCGGAAAGCTGGGCATCACCGGGGGAGCCCAGGAGGACACGGCGCGCCGGCTCGTCTCGGCCGGATTCAGCGCCGTGTTCTCGGACGACGCCGAACCGGCCGCCCTGGGCCGGTTCCTGGCCTCCCTGGACCTCCCCAGGCCGCACCGGCAGGTCGTCGCCTCATGAGTGCGACCGGCTCGTTCGCGGGGCTCGCCGCCCTCCGGCGCTCGCAGGGCCTGCTCGTCCAGCCCCGTATGGGCTTCAGCGACCCGCGGCAGATGCGCGCGGGCCTGCTGGCCGTGCGTCAGGCGCGCGCGGCCACCGTCGCCACCCTCACCCTCGACAGCTACACCAGGGTCAAGGACTACGCCTCGGTGGAACGCGCGCTCACCGACGGAATCCCGCTCAACGGCTACCCCCTCGTCACACACGGCCCGGCCACCACCCGCGCCGTCCTCGACGGCATCCCGGGACCCGACCTGCCCGTCCAGGTCAGACACGGTTCCGCGGTGCCCGACGACATCATCGCCGCCCTCGTCGAGGCCGGCCTCGACGCCACCGAGGGCGGGCCCGTCTCGTACTGCCTGCCCTACGGCCGGGTACCCCTTCAGGAGGCTACCGCGAGCTGGGCTCGCTCCTGCCGGCGGTTCGCCGAACTCAGGAACCGCGGCATCGAGCCACATCTGGAGAGCTTCGGCGGCTGCATGATGGGCCAGATGTGCCCGCCCGGCCTGCTCATCGCCATCACCGTCCTGGAGGCGCTCTTCTTCCACCAGCACGGACTGCGCAGCGTCTCGCTCAGCTACGCACAACAGACCCATGTCCGCCAGGACGAGGAGGCGGTGGCGGCGCTGAGGTCGCTGGCCACCGCCTTCATTCCGGACGACACCGACTGGCACATCGTTCTGTACACGTACATGGGCAAGTACCCGCGTACGCGCGACGGCGCCCTCCTGGTACTGCGCGCGGCCGCGGAACTAGCGGTCCGCACCGGCGCGACCCGGCTCATCGTCAAGACCCCGGCCGAAGCGCACCGCATCCCCACGATCAAGGAGAACGTCGAGGCCCTGGAACACGCGGCCGCCGCGGCAGCGGCGGCCGAACACGCGGGCACGCCCCACGCACCGCCCGAGGACACCGGCATCGCCACCGAGGCCTGGCAGCTCGTCGAGGCCGTACTCGACCTCCACCCCGACGTCGGCCAGGCCCTGCTGCGCGCCTTCGCCAAGGGCTACCTCGATGTGCCCTACTGCCTGCACTCCGACAACCGCGGACGCGCCCGCGGCTACATCGACGAGACGGGACGACTGCGCTGGGCCTCCGTCGGCGCGATGCCCATCCGGGGCATCACCGGCGGCGAACGCGACCACTCCGTCGGCAGCTCCGAACTGCTGTCGGCGCTGTCGTACGTCGAACGCAAACACGACCTGCTGGCCCTCCGGAGCCAGGACACGAGGACAAGCGATGCACTGGACGCTGGAACGACTGCTGCCGACCTACGACAAGCGTGAACACCACAGCCGCTGGATCGCCGCCCCGCCCGAGCGGGTCTGGCACGAACTCATGGAACTGCGCGCGGGCGACCTCGCCGTGACCCTGGGCCTGATGCGGGCACGAGGCGGCCCCACCGCCTGGGTGAAAGGGGTGGACAAGGGCGCGCACGAGGGGATGGACCTGCGCGTCCTGGAGTCGATGGCACCCCGCGAGATGGCCGCCGACCCGCCACGCGAGGTGGTCCTCGGCGACATCGCCCGCTACGCCGCCTTGCGCCCCTCGCGCCCGGACATCGAACGCGGCGATCCGGAGGCCTTCGCACAGTTCGACGAACCGGGCTGGTCCAAGGCGGTGATGAACTTCCGCCTCGCCCCCGAACGCGACGGCACCCTCCTGTCCACCGAAACCCGGGTCCTGAACACCGACCCCGCTACGCGCCGCGCCTTCACCCTCTACTGGGGTCTCATGCGCGCGGGCAGCGGTGTGATCCGCCACGACATCCTGCGGGCGATAGCGAAAAAGGTGGCACCCGTCCAGAGAGGGGGCCCCGAAAACCCTGGTCCGTCGAAAGCGCCGTAGCGGAGCCCGAGCACCGGGCGTCCTCCGAACTCCCCACCACCCTGCCGAAGCTGTCGAACCCGACACCGGACGAGCTGCACACGCCGTACGCCCCGTGAGAGAACCGGATCGTGACCGTGACCCACCTCGCCACTCCCTGGCTGCGCCGCCCCCGCCCTCACCCGAACCCGGCCGTCCGACTCCTGTGCCTGCCCCACGCCGGTGGCTCCACAGCCCTCTACCGCCGCTGGAAGGACCTGCTGCCACCCGCGATCGAACCGGTCCTGGTCTGCCCACCGGGGCGTGAGCACCGGCTGGACGAACCGCTCCCCACTGAGCTGCCCGAACTGGTGGCGGCATTGGGTCAGGCTGCGGCGCCCCTGCTGGACCGGCCATGGGCGGCGTTCGGACACAGCATGGGGGCCACCGTCGCGCACGAACTGGTCCTGTGGCTACTCGAGCGCGGGCACCGAGCACCGGAGCACCTCTTCCTGTCCGCACGGAGGGCGCCGCAGCACCACCGCGGCGGCACCGCGCACCTCCTGGACGACGACGCCCTCTCCGACCACCTGATCCGACTCGGCGGCACCTCCCGGGAAGTCCTGGCCATGGCCGAACTGCGACAACTGGTGCTGCCCGCCGTACGCGGCGACTACCGGCTCATCGAGACCTACGCCGCGAACCCCGACGGCCCCGTGCCGTGCCCCCTGACCGCACTCCTCGGCACCGCCGACACGGAGGTGACCGCCCAAGAGGCCGAGGGCTGGGAAAAGTGGACTACGGGTCCTTTCCAACTGCTGACCTTCCCCGGCGGCCACTTTTACCTCTCGGACCATCCAGAACCGGTCGTCGAGGCCGTGTGCCGATGGCTGCCCACCCCTCCAAGCAGGGCGACGTCAACAGCCTCATCGCCGCGGAAGGCGACAAACGCACCGCTCGGGACAGGGGCCTCGTCCACATCCAGGCCGAGCGGCTGATCCGAAGATTGCCCTAGGACGACCCTTTTGGCGCTGGACAGCGCACAGCAGGCCGGCCGCGCACGGGGCATCCTCATCGCAGCGGGCACCGAGGTCTATCCCGACCAGGACGTGTTGACGGAAGCTACGCGCCGCACCGGCATCTCCGCCCGTGCCGTTGTTCAAGACCAGGGATCGGTGGGATCCGTTTGAGCGTGCTGTGCTGGAGCGTTGGACGAGGCGGGCGAACTCCGCTCAGGCGCTGGCGTTACGGGCGCGGATCGTGCTGGCGTGTGCCGGACCTGATGTCCCGCCCATCGTCGAGGTGGCCCCGGGGCCTGCGGATTTCCGCGGACACTGTGCGCAAGTGGGCAACGGCGGTTCCTCGCTGAGCGGCTGGACGGCCTGGCCGACGAGCCCCGGCCGGGCCGGCCGCTGCATGCTGCCGGTGCTGGACCAGCCGGTCCTCGCTTACGCGGTCGCCGACTGCCTGGCCGCCGGAGTACGTGAGATCGCCATTGTCACCGCAGCAGGCGAAAGCGGCCGCCAGGTCCGCCACGACCGCACCGAAGACCACGCCCTGCGCGACTACTTCGCCTCCCGCGGCCGGCAGGCGAAGTACGAGCCCCTCGCACACCTGCACCACCAAGTCGACTGCGTCTTCATCGAACAACCCCGCGACACCCACCGGTACGGCACCGCACGGCCGGCGATCCTCGCCGCCGACGTCGTCACCGGCCACGACTTCTACCGTCTCCCAGGACGGCGCGGAGCGCTGGTTCGTGTCGATGCTGTGCGAGGACCCCAGCGTGCGTCCGCTGCCGGCCGCGGACGCGGCGGTCGGGATCGACGTGGGACTGGACCACCTGCTGACTACCAGTTCTGTGGTCATCACTTGCTCCTCCAGGCCCCACCGGGCGAGCTGGTCCCGGATGTACTCACGGGCCTGGCCAGCAGGTCGCGGGGGAGCAGGCCGCGCTGCAGCTGACGGGCCCTGCGGTGCTCGATGTCGTACAGCCGACCTCGCTCGAGGGCCTGGGCCCCCAGCCCGCTCAGCGCCGTGTAGAGGGCGCGTTCCTCGGTGGTGAAGGTGTGCGGCTGCGCGTAGGAGACGACGAAGACGCCGACCGAACGCCCAGAGGTGACCATCGGCATGAACGCCCAGGCCTGCTTTCCGCTCGCCTCGGGAACTCCCAGCATGTGAGGATTTTCGCGGATGAACTCCTCAGGCGAGGACCGCCGATCCGTTCGCCGTGGACCCGTACCGCCGTCAGGCCCAACCGGGCCCGGTGCAGCTGCAGAAGCCCCCCTGACGCACCGACCGCCGACCTCCTCACCGAAGCCTGGAGCAGCAGCGCTCTCGTGTGCTAGTTGTGGGATCTTGCTTGTCCAGTGGGGGCTGTGGGTGTCCGCGCGGGTCGGCAGTGGCCGCATGGTCCGCTCAGCCGGCGTTCGCGCGCTCGACCACGCCCCCCGTGTCGGCGCCCGGCTGGTATCGGCCGGTCAGTCGCGCCACCTTGAGTGCGAGGTGCAGCGACAGACGCTCGGTTCCATCTTTGAGGCTGGTGTCCGCGAGCTCTTCGACCCGTTGCAGCCGGTAGTACAGCGATGTGCGGTGCAGGTTCAACTGCTGGGCGGTGGCGCCGGCGCTGCAGGCCAGGTCGAGGTAGGTCTCCAGGGTCTCGAGCAGGGGCAGGTGGAGTGGGTTGTCGAGCAGCTTCTCCAGGCCGGGATGGATGCTCGCGCCGCCTATGTCCTCGCTGGTCAGTTGCGAGAGCACCCGGTAGATGCCGAGCTTGGACCACCGGGCGATCGGGCCGACCGCTGGTAGCTGAAGCGCGACTCGCATGGCGAGCGCGGCCTCATCGTAGGACTCGCGCACCTCGGCCAGCCTGGAGCGGACCTGGCCGACGCCTACCACCGCGCCGGACACCGACGGCAGCCCGCGGACCGCACTCTGCAGGCTTGCGTTCAGCTGGTCGGCGATGTCGCGCACCTCGATGCAGGTGCGGCGCCGCTTGCAGCGCACGAGCAGCACGCCGTGGTCGTACCGCGACATGTGCACGGCCCGGCGTAGTCCCATCCAGCGTCGGCTCTCCAGCAGGGCCTGCTCTACCGCCATGCGCGCCGGTTTGTCCAGGCGCCCGCCCGGACGCAGGCTCAGCTTCGCGGCCATCGCGACCACCGGGCCGTCGTCGGCCAGCGCGCCCTCGTCGAGCAGTGCCAACGCTCCGTGCTGGCGTGCGTCCGGCTCATCGGCGAGCAGGAGCCGGATCGCCTCGGTCTCGTGCTGCGACGCGATCTCGCCGGAGAGGTTCTCGCGGTACAGCGCGAGCGCCAAGTCGGTCGTGGTCGGTGACACGTTCGCGATCTCGTCGTCGGTCATCGACTCGTCCGGATCGAGGAACCACAGGAACCCGAGCAGCAGGCCGCCGTGCCGGATGGGGATGCACACCCGGGACAGCATGTCCAGCCGCGGGCAGGCCGGCGTGCGGATCGCACCGGTCGCCTGCTGGACACCGACTTCCCGGAAGAACGCGATCACCTCGGCAGTCGTCTGCCGACGCAGGATCGACAGCCTCCGCACCTCATCCATCGGCTCGATCTGCTCGCTGTAGACCACGACCCGCTGCAGCCGGTCCTCGATCAAGGCTGCCCGACCGGCCCTGGTGGCTATTGAATCCACGATCGCCTGGAGCTCAGACACCATCGCCTCGACTCTCGTCGCGTCGACCGGTTGATCACGTTCGGTGCATGTCAAGTTACCGCGTGCGGCAGTAGGTGGCCACAGTGCAGGTGAGGTTGCGGGCGGGGCTGTTGCTGGTGTGGTCGTAGGGACGGGTCATCTGGATGCCGGACATGGTCGAGCGCGCCGCATGGTGACCATGCGGCACGCTCGACCTGCGTATCGGCGCACCCCGGGCCTATACCGCCTCGGCTCGAAGGCAACGGCCGCTGAAACAGCGGACAGCGACCGTTACTGCTTGACCGGGAGCTGGTAGATGCCCCGGCCGAAGGTAGCCGCGTACACGGTGCCGCCGTCGGCGCTGAGCTTGACGTCCAGGACCGGGCAGTTCGGCAGCTTCGAACCGAGCCGGGCCCAGTTCTTCTTGCCGTTCTTGAGGTTGAAGACGCCGTAGTCGGTAGCGGCGTAGAGCTGGTCGTGGGCCTGGTCGAAGGTGACCATCCAGACCGGGGCGTTGGGCAGGTTGCCGCTGATGTTGGTCCAGGTGCTGCCGCCGTCGGTCGATTCCCATACGTTCGCGGCCAGGTCGCCCTCCCTGTAGTTGGAGAAGGAGGCGTAGACGTGGTCGGCGTCGGTGGGGTCGGCGACGATCGCAGTGACCCACCGCTCCGGTAGTACGCTCTTGCCGAGCTGGGTCCAGGTGGGGTTGTCGGCGTTGGCGTCGGTGGTCTTCCAGAGCTTGCCGGTGTCGGTGCCGGCGTAGATGGTGCTGGACGGTGACGTCGACGTGCCGGTGGTCTTGGCCGGGGCGATCTGGGTGACCGCGCCGTACTCGTTCGCGTAGTAGAGGTCGGGGTTGATCTCATCCTCCGGGACCTTGCCGGGCAGGCTCTCCGGGCTGTCGGGTGTGGCCGGGCTGATGAGCTTCCACGCGTTGCTACCCGACACGACACCCTTCCCGGAGCGCGCGATCGACGTGCCCGCGACGTACACGTAGTCCGGGTCAGCCGGGTCCGGCACTATCGGCATGTCGGTCGTGATCCGGGTGTCGGACGGCCACGGCGGGCTGGAGAAGCTCGTGTTGGTGCTTCCCGTCGAGCCGCTCGCGGCGTCGTCCACCCGGCGTCCGCAGCTGATCTTCGGCGGGCTCGGCTGCAGGCACTGGTAGTAGCGGAGCTGGTTGTCCGGGTCGATCTGCACCCAGTGTCCGTCACCGCCGCCGTAGGAGTTCCATTGCGTCAGGTCGGTCGGATCGGCGCCGGGCGTCCACGTGCGGATGCTGCCCTGATCCTGCAGCCCGGTGACCATGCGCCTCGGGTCCTGCTGCGACACCGACAAGTGGTACGACTGGTTCCAAGGCTCGACCTTGGAGTGCGTCCACGTGCGAGTGGCTCCGTTCCGGGTGGAGTGGTAGACGCCGCCGTCGTCGCCGTTGTAGACCCGGCCAGGCTCCTTCGGGTCCCACACCATGGCGTGGTGATCGGCGTGCGGGCCGCTCGAGTTGCTCCATGTGTTGCCGCCGTCGGTCGACTCCCTCAGGCTCACGTCCGCGGCGAACACATGGTTCTCGTCGACCGGGTCGACCCACAGTCGCCCGAAGACCCACTCGTAGCCGCCGGTGACCGATCCGGGTTCGCCGCCGCCACAGGTCCAGGTCTTACCGGCGTCGTTGGAGACGTAGAAGCCCTTGTCCGGGCCGTTCGCGCCGGCGAACTGGATGTAGGCGCGGTTCGGGTCGCTGGTGGCGAACGCGATGCCGATGCGGCCGAGGTCCGCGTCCTTGTTCAGCCCGCTCTTGGTCTGGTCCCACGAGCACACCGACCCGTTGATGCTCGAGTTGTCCTGCCGGGTCCAGGTGGCGCCGCCGTCGGTGGAGCGGTACAGCCCGGAGCCGGTACCGCCGTACTGGAACGCGCCGTTGTTCCGGGAGCGGTCCCACAGCGATGCCAGCATGATCTTCGGGTTGTCCGGATCGATGGCCACGTCGATCGCGCCTGTGTGGTCGTTGGTGGGCGCGAGGGCCTGCTTCCAGTCCTTGCCGCCATTGTTGAGGTGGTAGAGCCCGCGCTGGGCGGACTTCCAGGACAGTGACCCCGTCGCGGCCGCCCACACCTGGCTCGGGTCCTTCGGGTCGACCGCGATACGGCCGAACGCGCCGCTGTCCGGCAGACCCCACTTGTCCCAGCTGTCGCCGCCGTCGGTCGACTTGTAAAGGCCGTCACCGAAGAACGTGGTACCGCCGCCGGACGGGTTCGCCTCGCCGGTGCCGGCCCACAGCGTGCCGTCCGAGCCCCGGGCGAGTGCTCCCATCGCCTGCTGGGTGTCGGACGGCCAGGCGGCTTTCCAGTTGACGCCACCGTCGGTGCTCTTCATGATCCCGCCGCTGGACACCCCGGCGTACACGGTGCTCGGCGAGGTCGTGGGGTCGATGGCCAGGTCGATGACGCGACCCCCGACATTGGTGGGGCCCACGGTCTGCCATGGCTGACTGGCGTCGCCGGTCGGGATGCGTGCCGCCTGTCTCCGGGCCAGCGTCACTTGCCCTGCTGACACCGGGTGGCCGGAGTTGTGTTTCACGGCAAGGTAGTCGACGGGGGCCTCCTCTTCTTCCTCCTCTCCTTCGGACTCGCCCGCCGCCTTGTCCCGATCCTGCACCGCGGTCCGATCCTGGTCGGCGCCGTAACTCGATATGACCATGGGGGTCACGCCCGCCACCGTGCCTGCGGCAACGATGAAGATGCTCAAACGCCAGAGCCTGGGCGACATCTGCATGTGTTCACCACCTTCTTGGCGATCCAGGGGCAGCCGCGCGGCTACCGGGAGCACGCGGCTGCCCGGACTGTATTAATCCGATTCGGTGGGCGTCTTCGAGCAGATGTCGAACGTTGACGGATATTCGGCCGTACGTTTGACGGAGTTCCCGTCAGGCCGGCTCGCCGATCGTCGGTGCCGTGGCGAACGGAAGGTCCGCCAGGTCACCGACAGCCTTGCGCGTGCGCCGCCTGCGAGCGCGAGCACGTCAGCCAACACCCAGCCTCGGTGGCTTTCCGGGGGCCTGGACGGTGGGCCTGGGGCGTGACGGGTGTGGACGACGGATCGCTGTAGGGCTGAGTTGCCCCTCAACGGTGGGTGCTCTGGCAGTGGCGGTCATGATTTCCACGGCCTGCGTTTGGAGCGGGCGCGGGCGGCACACGCAGCGGCGGCATGGGCGCGGGTCCGTCCGGTGGTCGACATAGCGCTGGCCGCCGTCGATACCGTCGCCGTGGTGTACGTGATGCGCGGCGCCTTCAAGCGCCGGCACCTGCTCGCCGAAGCCCGCCGCCACCTCGCCTACGCCCTGCGCGGCCGACCCCACCAGCCCGGCCTGAACGAACAGATCGTGCAGACCACCGTCGACGACTACACCCGTCCGGCCGGCCGACGGATGATGACCGCCCACCTCCGCGCCCTGTACCCGCGCGACACCGAGGACCAGGCCGTGCTGCACTTGCTGACCCGCAACCGGTTCGCGTCCCCGTACGAGCAGGCCCGCCTCGCCGCCGGCGCGCTGACCGCCCGGGTCCACGCGGTACGCCGTCCTTGATCATCTAGGGAAGAGGCGCTGCCGCAATACTCCGGCCAGGCACGTTGACGCCGGCGGTGACGGCCCCCGGTTCGAACGCCCCCCTTCCTGACGGGACTTGACTGAAGCTTACTTACTTCATGCCTTGACTTAATGCCAATGAAATTGCTTGGATCCAACCCATCGGTGAGACGGGAGGGGGCGATGCGGTGGCTGTCGCCACGTCAGGACACGTAGCCGGCAGCCCTTTCCGGGCGCCCGAATTGCGGGCAAAAGCCTCGCCGACTCCGGTTCCCAAGCGGAGCCGTGCGGCGTCACCGAGGGAGGTTCCCGCCGTAACGGCCAGCAGTCTCAAGCCCCGCAACCACGCGTGCGGTTTCCGTCGGAACCGGCAGCGAGCCACCGCGCTGGCACGGCACCGAACCTCGATACCCCCAGACTCCAGGAGAAGCTGTGAGACGTCCTCGCACCGCGATCGCCGCCGTCGCGGTCACGGCACTGACCGCACTGGTCGGCACGGGTCCCACCGCGCACGCGGACCAGGCCGGGCGTGAACCGACCGGGGAGAGCCGAGTCGTGACCGGCACCTACTCCACCGGCGGCGCGCAGGCATGGCGGCCGCTGCCGAGTGTCCGCATGGGTGACGACGCGGGCTCCCCTGCCGATGCCACCGTGGTCGTGGATCCGAGCACCACCCGGCAGAACTACTCAGGCATCGGCTTCTCCCTGGACGAGACGAGCGTGTCCAACCTGTGGAAGCTCACCCCCGCCCAGCGTGATGAGGCCATCCGGCTGCTGGTCGACCCCAAGAACGGCGCGGGTCTTGACCGGTTCCGGTTGACGATCGGCAGCCCCGACCTCATCGAACATCTCCCGTTCTGGTCGGAGGACGACCTCCCCGCCGGCGTCACGGAGGACTTCGCCCTCAAGCACTTCTCCATCCAGCGGGACATCGACCTTCACATCGTGGACACCATCAAGCTCATTCAGCGCTACAACCCGAAGGCCACGTTCTTCGCCTCCGCGTGGAGCGCACCGGCGTGGATGAAGACGAACAACCGGTTCACCGGCGAGGTCGCGCTCAAGCCTGGGAGCACCACGGACTACTACCAGGTCGGCAAGTTGCGCGACGACTGCATCGATGTGTTCGCGCGCTACTACGTCAAGTTCGTCCAGGCCTACGCGAAGCACGGAATCCGCGTCGACGCCCTGACGCTGCTGAACGAGCCGGGCATGGACGTGGTCTACCCGGCCATGGACATCAGCGTCGCCCAGCAGCAGAAGCTGACCCTGACGATCAAACGTGAAATCCGGGCTGCGCGGCTGAACACCCAGCTCTACGTCCACGACTTCAACTTCTGGGACTGGCGGGATCCCAACAGCACCGCGACCAAGAACTACCACCGCATCTTCGACGACGCCCCCGACGGCTCAGTGGCCGGCAAGCAGGTCCAGAACGCGGCAGACGCCATCGCCTTCCACCCCTACTGGGGGGACCCGCGTGTGATGCGCGACGCTTACGAACAGACTGGAAAGCCGGTCCACCTCACGGAGACGAGCGACCTCTCGCCCTCGACGCTCCTCAGCGACTTCCGCCTGGATGCCGGCTCCTACATCCTGTGGGCCCAGGCCACGGATCAGGACGGAGGGACACTGCACTGGACACCCGCACGGGACAACAACATCGACTGGGAGAAGGTCGCCGCCACCACCAAGTGGCCGGACCGGCTGGTCACGGTGAACACGATGACCAAGGATTTCACCGTCCGCGACGAGTTGTACGGCATGGGGCAGTTCGCCAAGTACCTTTCCCCCGGTGACGTGCGCGTCGAGTCCAGCGCCTCAGAACACGGCGTCAGCAACGTGGTCTTCCGCTCCGGTGCCGACAGGTTCGTCGCCGTCCTCGGCAACAGGAACAGCACCGACAGCAAGGTCCGCATCGCCGTTGCCGGCCAGTCGTTCGTGGTGACCGTCCCGGCTGGCTCCTTCGCCACCTACCGGTGGCAGGGCAACGCTCCCTCGGGCCGCCACAACCACGCTCCCGACCTCGGCCCGACCACCGATGTGGTCGCCGACCAGTACAGCACCGTGCGCCTGCAGTTGCAGGCCACCGACCGCGACGGGGACCGGCTGGCCTACTACGCCACCGAACTGCCCGACGGCGTCACCGTAGACCCGGCCACCGGCCTGGTCACCATCCACCCGACGACAGCCGGTGAGCAGGACATGACCTTCTACGTCACCGACGGCAGGGCGCGTGACCAGGTGAGCGTCCACCTGACCGTGCGGCCGCACGCCGTCCCGATGGGCGAGAAGATCGAGGCGGAGGGCTACATCGATCAGCACGGCTGGTCAGCTGACGGCAGCAACTTCATCGAGAGCAACGCCGCGGCCAGCGGAGGCAAGAACGTGGGCTGGACGGCCGCCGGCAACTGGCTCAAGTACCGCATCGACGTGGCGCAGGCAGGCACCTACGATCTCGAGCTGCGCGTCGCCAACGGCACCGGGACCACCGCACCGAACGCCTTGTCCCTGCGTGACCAGAGCGGAGCCACGCTGGCAACCGTGTCGGTACCTGCCACGGGTGGCTGGGGGAATTACCAGTCCGTGCACGTGCCCGTGACGCTCGCAGCCGGTGAACAGACGATCACCGTCTACTGCGAAACGGGCGGCTTCAACCTGGACTACCTACGCTTCACCGAGTAGCCGTCCGTCTTCCGACAGCCGGGTGCCCTTGCGATGGTCCCACGTCCGCTGCACCTTCCCACTTCCGCGGGTGGGACGATCGCGGCACCCGGCGCCGTGAGGAGGCCTTGGAGGGGATTCACGCGCATATCACATAGTTGAGAGGCGCGCGTGGTCAGGAGAGAGGACACCGCACGTCTGTGTGTGGTGGAGGCCGGCAGGCTCGCTGCGACGATTCCGTTGGTTACACCAGCAGCACCGAGCGAACCCTGGCCCTGGCGGACTTCCTCCACACCTACAACCACCACCGCTGCCACACCGCACTCGGCGGCCAGCCACCCATCAGCCGCGTGAACAACGCTGCGGGCCAATACACCTAAGGATTGTCCGGCGGATCTTGACAGGCTCGCATCACACGGGCCCACGCTTCGTCGGGTAGTCGCCGGTTGTCGATGTTCCGCATTGACTCCCTCCTCCGCCTTGCGATGCACGCACCCAACGGAGACATCAGCCGCGCGGCGGGTGTGGTCGGATCCGACAAGCTCCGCGGGACGGGCCTCAGTAGGCTGGGGCGATGCTGCTCCCCACCGCCCCGCGTACCCGCCTGCGGTCCGCCGATCGGCCGGCTATCGACACGCCATTCGGCCCGCTGACCTTCGCCACGGCCATCGGGGACACTGGCCTTCCGCCACTGCCCGATGAGCTTTTCGAGCTGCCGGGCGGCCGCACGGTCGGTCGCTGGATCCGTCCCGCAGCCCGCGTCGAGCTGCTGCTGACCCCGTACGATGCCGAACTCGATCCTGAGGTCTGGGGGCCGCTGACCGACTGCCATGCGGCGGTCTGGCGGATCGACGCCCTTGCGCCGCTCCGGCAGGTGCAGTTCTCGGTAGGGCTGCCGGTGCGGCTTCCGGAGGATGCCGACGCGGGGTGGGACGGGGGGCAGGCGTTGGCGGCGATCACGGTGGAGGGCGAGAAGACCCGGCTCACTGTCGGCGGTAACGACGAGGAGGCGATCTGCGGGGCGGCCGACGCGGGCGAGGCACCCCGGCGGTGGGCGGCGCTGAGCGATGAGGTGTACGACCGTTCGTTCAGCACATGGGGCGTGGACTTCGGCGACAACCACGGCATGTCCTGGACGCTGCCTCCGTTGGAGGCCGGCGACCACTGTGAACTTCCGGTGGTGGCCGCCTGGGCCCCGGTCGCGGACGAGAGCGCGAACACTTGGTACGCCGTCATGGCGTCGCCAACGGTGTTGCTGCGCCAAGTCGCTGCCGAGCTGACAACGCGGGCCAGTGCTCAGGAAGCAGACTGATCACAGTCTGAGCCAAAGACGGATCGACGCGGCGGTGACCGTACCGTGGACGACGTCGTAGCGCGTGGCCACGGCTCGGGAGTGCTTCAGCCGGTTGATCGTGCGTTCGACCGCGTTCCGACGCTTGTACATCTCCTCGTCGAAGCCGGTGGGCCTACCTCCTTGGCTGCCCCGGCGCCGGCGATTGGCCCGCTGGTCCTTCGGCTCCGGAATGGTGTGCTTGATCTGGCGTCTGCGCAGATAACGGCGATTGCGGCGGGAGCTGTACGCCTAATGGGACCCGAAGGTCGGTAGGCGAGCCCCGATCATGGTTGGGGCCTCACCACCCTTCAGGGCGCGGAGCGAGCCCCACTGATGGCCACGCGATTCCCCGCGTACGGCCAGATTTCTCCCCGCTCGCCCCGACAGGTCCTGCTCGGCGACGCTCGAGCGGGTGAAGAACAGCAGGGAGATCATGGAAATCCTTGAGGCATACGACCTCACGGGGAGTTACCGCGCCGCGGCTGAGCTGGCCGGGTGCGACCACCACACGGTGGCCCGGTATGTGAAGATGCGGGCCGCCGGTCAGAACCCCGGCCAGCACCGTCATCGGTCCCGCGCGATCGACGACTACCTGCCGAAGATCGAGGAACTGGTGGTCCGCTCGCAGGGCAAGGTCCGCGCGGACGTGGTCCACAAGCGGATCACCGCGATGGGCTTCACGGGCGGGTAACGCACCACCCGCCGCACGGTCGCTGAGGCGAAAGCCCAGTTCAGGGCCGGTCGGCGCCGGATCTACCGGCCGTGGGTGACCGAGCCCGGGCTCTGGATCCAGTACGACTTCGGCGACGGTCCGGTGATCAAGGGCCGCAAGACCACGCTGTTCTGCGCATGGCTGGCCTGGTCCCGCTTCCGCGTCGTGATCCCGATCTGGGACAAGACGCTGCCGACGGTCACCGCGGCGCTGGACGCGACCTTCCGCCGGATCGGCGGGGTGCCGGCCTACGTCCTGACGGACAACGAGAAGACGGTCACCACCGACCACGTCGCCGGGATCGCGGTCCGCAACCCGGAGATCGTCGAGGTCGCCCGGCACTACGGCACGACCATACGTACCTGCGTGCCGGCGGATCCCGAGACGAAGGGCGGGTCGGAGTCGACGGTGAAGCTCGCGAAGGCCGACCTGGTTCCCAAGGACGTGAACCTGCGGGAGGAGTACCAGACCTTCGGTCAGCTGGAGGCCGCCTGCCGCAGCTTCTGCGAGGAGGTCAACTCCCGTATTCACAGGGTGACTCGGAGCAAGCCTGTTGACCGGCTCGCCGAGGAACGTCAGCGTCTTCACCCGCTGCCGAAGAGTCCGTTCACCGCCACTTTCGGCACCACCCGCCGGGTCACCTGGGAGTCGACGATCTCGGTTGAAGCGGTCCGTTACTCGGTCCCGCACGAGCTGATCGACAGCCGGGTCTGGGCCCGCTTCCACGGCGACGAACTGATCGTCACCGCCGTCGACGAGGACGGCTCGGCCCGCGAGGTCGCCCGCCATCTGCGCGGCGAGCCCCGGCAGCCCGGTCCTGGACGACGCCCACTACCCGCCGCGCCAGGACAAGGAAGCCGACCGGCCCCCGAGGGCCACCTCCGCCGAGGAGGCCGCGTTCCTCCAGCTCGGCCCGGGCGCCGCGTTCTGGCTGATCGAGGCCGGGGCGGCCGGCGTCAGAAGGATCAAGGCGAAGATGGCCGAGGCCGTGGCCCTGTCAAAGCTCTACTCCGCAGCGGAAGTTGACCGGGCGCTCGGCACCGCCGCGGTCACTGCCCGCTTCGCGGACAAGGACCTCATGTCGATCCTCGACTACCAGGCCGTCCACGGCCTGGCCGAGCCGGTCCGCCGCAGCGAGGACCACTCGCTGCAGCCCGGCACCTCCGCCTGGTCCGCCCTCGGCGCCCCCACCGCCAGCACTGCTGATCTTTCCGAGTACGACGAAAGCGACCTCGTCTGATGGCCACCCCTCTTCGCACCGTCCCCGGCACCAACGGCGACCCGCTCGCCGAGGCCATCGAGCTGACCCGCCGGCTCAAACTCCCGCACATCCGCCGGTCGTTGACCGACATCATCCCCACCGCGAAGGCCCAGCGGTGGGATCCCGCCGAGGTCGTCCGCGTCCTTCTCGCGGAGGAGGCCGCCGGCCGCGACCGCGCCAACCTGCACACCCGCCGCAAGCGGGCGGGGTTCCCCACCGGCAAGACCTTCGGGGACTGCCACGAGTCCAAGTCCTCTATCCCCAGGGCCACCCAGGACGCACTCAAGAGCCTGGAGTGGGTCGGGCGCCGGGAGAATTTTTGCATCTGTGGACCCTCGGGCACGGGAAAGAGCCACTTCACCGAGGCGCTCGGGCAGACCGCGGTCGAGGCCGGGCTGACCGTCGCCTGGTTCACCATCGAGGACCTGGGCGCTCTGGTCCGCCGTCACCGAGCGGACGACTCCATCGCCCGGGCTCTGGCGAAGATCGTCCGCTCGGATTTGATCATCGTTGACGACATTGGCCTGCTGCCCGTCTCCGAGGACGCCGCCGAGGGCTTCTACCGCCTGGTCGACGCCGCCTACGAGCGACGCTCGATCGCCGTCTCCAGCAACCTCCACCCCTCTGGATTCGACGAGATCATGCCCAAGACGCTGGCCACCGCGACCGTCGACCGGCTCCTCCATCATGCCCACGTCACGGTCACTCAGGGTGACTCGTTCAGATTCACCGAGGCCACCACCGGCAAGGGAGTGAAGCCCTTCAGCTGACCCCACACCACCCGAGGGCGGGGAGATATCTGGCCGCCACCGGGGAACTTCTGCTGGCCGTCGGTGGGGAGAACTACTGGCCGCCTCTGGGGACAACTACGGCTCTGTCGCGAGTTCCGTGATTCTCGGGATGCTGATCTTCAGCGGCAGAGGAGTACGCGCTTGCGGAGGAGGTCGGTTTTGGCCCGGCCGTACATCTGTCGCTTGAGCATCTTGACCCGGTTTACGTGGCCTTCGACCGGGCCGGAGTTCCAGTGCAGGCTGAGGCCGGCCATGACGGCGCCCCAGTCCTTGCGCAGTCCGGCGGCGAATCCCCGCAGTTCAGGAAGGGGGCTGTTCTCAGCATCCATGGTCCATGTCGCGAGCTTCTCCTCGCCTCGGAGGTGAACGAGCATCTCGGCGAACCGGGCGACGAGGTCGCAGGCGGCGTCGAGGTCCGGGCAGCGGTCACGGAGTTCCTTGAGGGTGACGCGGTTGTCCTCGGTGCGGTTGTCGGGGTGGGTGAGGACGACGGTGGTGACCTCGCGGGCCTTGGGAACCGGTGGGCCCGCGTTGGACGAGTTGTTCTGTTTGAGGCTGCGGACGAAGCGTCGGACCGTGCGCTCGCTGACCTTCAGGCCACGTTCGACAAGTTCTTTGTGGAGGCGTTCGGAGCTGGTGCAGCCTTCGTTGAAGCGGGCGAGGAGGTAGGCCGTGCGCTCGTCCAGGACGCTGCGTCGCCCGGTCGGACGGCCGCTGACCAGCTCGTCGGCGGCGGCCGCGCGCATGTACTTGCGCACGGTCTTGGGGTCCATCCGGAGCTCGGCGACGATGCTGGAGTGGTTGACGCCCTTGGCCATGAGCGCGTGCACGGCAGCGTGCCGTTGCCTGGTCTGCTGGGCGCGGGTGCCTTCGGGCATGTCGGGCAGCGCGGCCTCCGGCTTCGCCGCCGGGGGTGGTTCCCACTGTGCGCGGAGCCGCTTGACCAGGCGTTCTGTGGCGTCGGCGAGGTTCTGCCAGAGATGGAATCGGTCCGCTACCTGGGTGGCGGTGCCTGCTCCGCGGTCGGCTCCCTCGGCGTAGCAGGCGGCACGGTCGCGGCAGATGATCTCTGTGCCGGGGTGGGCGGTGAGCCAGTCGGCCAGGGCGTCGGCGGAGCGTTCGGCCAGTACATCGACGGGGCGTCGCTCTTCCAGATCGATCATGATCGTTCCGTAGTGGTTCCCCTTCTTCAGTGCGAAGTCGTCGACTCCGAGCACGCGAACCGTCTTGACGTCCGGGTCGGGCAGGGCGCGGATCAACCGTAGTAAGGCGTCCTTCCCGAGGCCGATGGCCTGCAGTTCGGTGAGGCGGGCACCGGCCCGACCGCCGAGCGCGAGGGCGATCTGCTCGCGGACCGTGCGCAGCAGCACGGTGCACCGCCCGTGCCGGAACGTCAGGCCGGGTATCTGCTCAGCGAAGGTCCGGCGTTCGCAGTCGGCCCGGTCGCAGAAGAACCGGCGGACTTGCAGGTGAAGCACGGCCTGATGGTTCGAGATTGCAGTGTCCGAGGGCCTGCGCTCGTACCGGCTGTGCACCCGCGTCGCCGCCTCCCCGCACCCGGGGCAGACCGCCGACGCCTCTCGTCCTCGGGCCCGGATACAGACGGTACGTCCGATGACACGAACGAACTCGACGTGCAGACGCGCGAAGTGCGGGAACAGGGCAGCGAAGAGCTCAGCGACAGACATTGGGCATGATCATGCCCGCGATAGATCAACTTCTTGAGAATCACGGAACTCGCGACAGAGCCACAACTACATGGCCGTTGACAAACCAGCGACTGGCCGCAGTCGGCTATGTGTGGGCGTTCGTCTCCCTCACCAAATCACCGGGCGCAAGGGCCCACTACGACCGCCGCAGAAGCGCCGGCGACCGCCACGTCGCGGCCCAGCGCAACCTGCTGAACCGCTTCATGGGCATGCTCTTCCACTGCCTCCAGCACGGCCAGGCCTACGACGAGACTCAGGCCTTCCCGAACCCGCTACCGGAACACCTTTCCACCGCCGCAGCTTGACGCTTAACCGCGTGGGATGTCTTATCGCCGCCCAGGGGGTCGGGACGCGTGCGCGAACGACCACCGCCGAGGCGCTTGACCCGGATGCGTTCCAGAATCGGGACCAGCTGTGGGCTGCCTCCCCACCTTCCAGGACAGCGGAGCGCGTGCCATGGGACTGTCGGACGTCGCCCTCAAGAAATCGATTACCTGGACCTGGATTTCTGATCAGGAGCACGAGCGTGTTCGTGATCAAGCAGTGATTGACAGCGGCACTGAGTACGTCAGAAGGTGCTTGCTCGGACGGCAGGGGTGGGAACGTGGAACGGCAGCAGTATGTGGAGCGGTGCTCAGAGCTTTTCGCGGTGGGTGGCTATGCCGCTGTGAGAGCAGCGGCAGAGGCGGGACTCAAGGAGTTCGGGCCGGATCCGGTTCTCTTCCGCTGGCTCGGACAAGCGCACGCTGCGGAGGATGAGGACGACCATGACCGTGAGGCTGAGGCCGCGTATCGCAAGGGCCTCGCACTAACAGCGGACGATCTCGGGCTCCTGGTGTCGTTTTTGGAGCTGTGCCTTCGCTCGGACTCCTTCGAATACCCGGAGCGGGCGCGCCGTGCGGTGGTCCTGCAAGAAAGAATCGAAGAGCTGGCGCCGCCCGGGTCAGCTGAACGCGAGCGCGTCGATGATGCGACTGGCTGGGCCGGACGGGGTTACTGGGACGACCTGAACGCAGGCGCTGCTCGCGGGCAAGCTCAGCAGGCAGCCCTCGCGGAGCAGAGCGTGTTGGTCACCGACGCGCTGCGGCGAGCCGCTCGTGGCGAGTCCGGCGAGGACACAGGGGAAGACCTCCGGACCGCCGAACTGGCCGCGGCGGTTGAGCTGCTGCAGGGGGCCCGGAACGCACCGCTGCGCCTGCTTCTCGCGCACCGGGTCGGAGCGTATGTGTTGACGTTCGTCGCATCGTTCGGCCTGAACAAGGCACTGGTGTGGAGTGGAGTGCAGGACTTCAGCCTGTGGGGCTGGTTGTTCTGGGTCCCCGTGCTCGTTGCCGAAGCCAAGCTCCGCCAGGCCAAGAGGCTGGGACAGGAGCGCGTCATCGCGCGCATACAGGCGCGCCACGACGCAATGGACCTGCCTGACAGTCAACCCGAGAGCAAGTGCCTGTGAGTGCTTCAGTTGGCCGGGGCCAGCACTCAAGTTGGCCGTTTGAGTGCTCGGCGTCGAGGGCGTGGCTGCGGCCTGACAAGTTGGCTGGAACGATTGGAGCCGGCGAATTCAGCCCGTGGAGTGTTTGGTGTCCTTCGGATCGACTGACAGGAGCGCGGCCTCGTGGGCCGCAAGTTCTTCGGGGGTCCCAACGAACGCAGGGCCGCAGCCGGGAGGAAGGCGATCGACGACCATTGCGACAGCCTGTTCTGGTGTCGCCGCAGGACCTACAGACTCGATCCGCAGGGGCCCGGCGACGAGGTACTTGCCTCCTGCTGCGGGCATGATGTAGGGAATATCCCACGTCCACCGTGACTCCGTGCATCGACTGAAGTGCAGCTCTCCAGCGCGGCCGAACCCACCGCGAACCGGCAGGCCGCCACGATAGCTGTCAAGTCAAATGAAACGGATGTGCGGCTATGAACTGTGTTGCTGTGGTTCATGCCGCCTGGCGGGGTCGTTGATCCACGCCTGCTGGGGAATCGTCGGTGGCGCGGGGCGACGGTTGAAGCGCTCCGGGTGCCGCTCGTAGGCGGTTGTGAGGGTGGCCGCCCGCTGCTCGCGGACCAGTTCGGCGGTGCCGAAGTGGACACTGGCGGGGGTGTGATATCCGATCCCCGAGTGCCGGTGGACATGGTTGTAGTGCGAGATGAACGCGTCCATCCACTCCCGCGCGTGGGTGAGGGATTCGAAGCGTTCCGGATAGTCCGACTGGTATTTCGTGGTGCGGAACTGGCTCTCGCTGAACGGGTTGTCGTTGCTGACCCTGGGGTGGGAATGGCTTCGGGTCACGCCGAGATCGAGGAGGAGTTGGGAGACCTGCCTGGAGGTCATCGAGGTGCCGCGGTCGGCGTGCACGGTGTGTGGCACGATCCCGTTGCGGTCGATCGCCTCACGGATCAACTCCTCGGCCCGCGCGGCGGATTCGGCCGCCTCAACGGTGTGGCCGACGACGTAGCGGGAGTAGATGTCGAGGATGACGTAGCCGTGGTACCAGATCCCCTTCGCCGGGCCGGCCAGGCGTGTTATGTCCCAACTCCACACCTGCGAGGAGCCGTCGGCCACGAGCTCGGGAACCGTGCGGGGCGGGTGGGTGGCCTGACGGCGGCGTTCACCGTCCTGCCCTGCCTCCTTCAGGATCCGGTACATGGTGCGTTCGGAGCAGTGGTAGCGGCCTTCGTCCAGTTCCCGGGCGTAGATCTGCGCGGGCGGCAGGTCCACGTACTCGGGCCGGTTCATCAGCTCCAGCACCGCCTGCCGCTCTGCGTCCGACAAAGCGTTGACCGGTGCCGGCCTCGGTGCCCTGGGCGCGGGCGGGGCCGGGTTCAGCCGCCGGTGGTGGGTGGCCCGGGAACGTCCGGTGATCCGACACGCGGCCACGATGCCCAGGTGCGGGGCCAGCTCCTCCACGGCCTCGTGGAGGAGAAGCTCCAGGGCGTCCTTCAGTCCGCGCTCTTGGAGAGTGCTTCCAAGAGCGCGTGAGTTTTTCCCAGTACCTCCAGCGCGGCATCCCGCTTCGCAACCTCCTTCTCCAGCCGTTCCACCTGCCGCCGCAGTTTGTCGTTCTCGGCCTCGGCGGGGTGCCTCTTCGGGCGGGAGGGGCTGGTGCGGTGGTCGGTCAGCTTCTCCAGCGCGCCGGCGTCTCTGGCCTGGCGCCACTCGATGACGTGGGAGTGGTACAGCCTCTCCCGGCGCAGAATCGCGCCCTTTTCCCCGGCGGGGGCGGCGTCGTACTCGGCGACGATGCGCAGCTTGTACTCAGCCGAGAAGCGGCGACGCTTCGGCCGCGGCGCGGGATCCTGCTCGGAAGGCTTGGTACTGGCCATTGCGGGTGATGCTCCTGTCGTGCCCGCCCACAATATCTGATCATTTCAGGGCGTCTCACCCAACGGTGTCAGAGAGGGCCAACGACTACCAGCGTCACGAGGAGGAAGGCGCCGGCTCCCTCGACTGGGAGAAGGAGCCGGAGCGGCGCTGATGGATACCCCCGAAGAGGTACCGGCTGACGACGACCCCGGCTTCCGCAACATCGGCTGCCAGATCGTGTACAGCCCCGACGGCGCCGAAGAGATCGCCCAGCGGCTGCGTCAGGCCGTCGGCGAGATCCTCGACGACTACATCGACGACGATGTCTTCGGCTACGGCGTCGACTGACACCCACGAGCACGGGAAGGGATCAGCGCATGTCTGTCCCCACCGTCCCGCAGCACGCGTACGGTGGCGATACGACCCGCCAGGAGGTGCCGATGAGCGCGCAGCCCGATGAAGCCCCCGCCCCGCCGGCCCCGGCCGCCGCCGCCCAACTGCTTGCCCAGCTACGCGAGGACCGCCGCGCCGACACGTGGGTGCCGGCCTTCGAGCGGGACTGGGCCAAGGCTCTGGAGGACTCCCGCCACACCTACAGCCTCACGCCCCTGCACGACGTCGTCCGCACCTGGCAGGTCCGCTTCGCCGCGGCTCCGGCCGTCGACGCCTACATGGAATCCGGCCGGGATGAGACCGGCTTCGTGGACCTGCCCGACGTCCTCGGTGCCCGCCGGTGACCGGTGAAGCCTGGGCGGTGCGCCTGTCCCCGCAGGCCGCGAAGACGCTCACCCCGCTCCCCGAGCACGCGAAGGAGACGGTCCGCGACGTCCTGGACATCGCACTGCGCTCCCCGTGGGGCTGGCCCCAGTGGAACACCGGCGACCCGGAAGGCGAGGACGTCCGCGCCGCCTCCGTCGGACAGATGTCCGTCGTCTACGTGATCAACCGGCTCACCCGGCACCTGTCCGTCCTGGACATCATCTGGATCGGGTAGCCACCCGCGCAGGCGGCCTGACCCCGGTGGGTCTTCCGCTCCGAGTCACACCCCGTTCGTTCTCACGTACAAAGCCATCCGGTGTCACCGTGTCGGTCGCCTGTCCGGGCGCGGCGGGGCCGGCCCCGAGCACGCGGCGCCCGGCCGGTGGGCGCGATTTCGGCTCGGCGTCCGGGGTGGCGGGGAGGCGTTCGGCGGCGAGCTGGGCGCGTGGCGTGGGCGGCAGCTCGGTGTCTCGCGTGCGGGAGACGTCGGCGCGGTCGGGTCCGGTGCCCAGCGGGCGGGGGTCGGTCATCGCCCGATTCTCGCGGTGCGGCAGGAACTTCTTCTTCACCGCCTCGCCTTGGCGCTGCGGGCCGCCCCAAGGTGCGCGCGTGTCGCGCGCGAGCGAGGCAGTGAACATCCGGGCTGGCTGGCGGAAGGCTGCGTTGCCTGCCGTCGGCCAGGCCCCCAGTGCGCGGTCTCTTGCGAATGGTGCAGCCTGCGCCGACGGGCCGGTGGGCTACGAAGGTCGCGAGCGGCAGTAATTCCAGCCTGCTGTCGCGGAAGGGGTTGTACGCCGTGTAGGGGTCCTCGTCCGTTTCACCGCGGTGGCGGCGTTCGGCCTGGTGGGCGGCCCAGGCATCCTCGCCCTGGCGGATGGACTGGGACGGCGTCTCGGTGCGGGCGCAGAACTCGGCGAAGGTCAGCTCCGGTTCGGCCAGGCGCCGGCGCCGCTCCGCCCGCGGATCGTCGCGGGTACGCGCTTGGTCGAGGTCCTTGATGCTGCGGGCGCGGGCGAGCTCGACGTCGTAGGCGATGCGCCGTAGTGCGGCCGCCACCTGCGGCAGATCGACCACCACCGGGTGCCGGTCCGGGAAATCGGCCTCCGGCCGCAGGTTCGCCACTGGCGGATAGTGCTTCCGCTCCAGGTGGTCGATCCACTCCGCGCACTGACGGATCCAGCCGACCTCGTCCACCAGCCCGCGCCGAGGCGAGCGCCCAGTCCCGTTCCTTTTCGGCCTGCTCCAGCCGCCACGCGGCCCGCCGTACCCGCGCCAGCACCCGCCGCTCCCGACGGAGCTTCCCCAGCCAGTCGCCCCTCACCAGCCGCAGCTGCCAGGTTCGCCATTCAGCGAACTGAACACCCAACCGCTACCCACCGCGCCGATATTCCCCGAGGGCCACTGCCGCCGGAACGGCCCCACTGTGCCAGCAGGGAGACCGCGTCGAGCCGCGATGAAAATTTGCAGAGTCTTCTCTGCAGAGAATCCTATGCAGAGGAGGCTCTGCAACATAGGCTGCTGGCATGTCCGACGAACCCGAGTGCACACCACAGCCCGCCAAGCCCACGCGGCGCATTGATGCGCGCAGCCTGCGGGGGCTGGCCCATCCACTGCGTATGAACATCTTTGAACTGCTCAGTCTGGACGGCCCCGCCACCGCCACCGGGCTCGCTGAACGCCTCGGGGAGAACACCGGCACCATCAGTTGGCACCTGCGCCACCTCGCCGAGCACGGCTTCATCGAGGAGGAAACCGGGCGGGGCACGAAACGCGAGCGCTGGTGGAGGAGGGTCGGCGTCACGAATGAGCTGAACACTGCCGATTTCCGTGACGATCCCGATACCCGCGGCGCGCTGTCGGTCTACCTGCACGAACTGGTGCAGCAGTACTTCAGTCGGGTCGTGAACTACATCAGCGAGGACTGGGACGACAGGTGGCGGAACGCCGGCACTGTCTCGGACTGGAGGGACCTGCGGATGACCCCGAATCAGCTGGAGGCACTCAACGCGGAGCTGATGGCTGTCATCGCCCGCCACACCCCTGCGCTGGACGCCGAGCCCGCCCCGGACGCGCTCCCTGTCGTCGTGCAACTCCAGTCCTTCCCCCGCAAGAAGCGTGGCACCGAATGAGCCATGGCATACGCGGTGGCCTCCTGCGCCGCCACCGCGATTTCCGCCTGCTGTGGTGCGGCGAGACCGCCGGCAAGTTCGGCGCGTCCGTCACC
This sequence comes from Streptomyces sp. NPDC093064, assembly GCF_044754605.1. Lineage (NCBI taxonomy): Bacteria > Bacillati > Actinomycetota > Actinomycetes > Kitasatosporales > Streptomycetaceae > Streptomyces > Streptomyces sp. NPDC093064. The sequence continues at coordinate 5,375 of NZ_JBIVPK010000041.1, read as the reverse complement.
GGGGTGGCGATGCCGCTGGTTGCTGTCTCCACCTTGCACGCCAGCACGTTCGAGGTCGGCCTGCTGAGCGCCGCCACCTGGGCCCCTTGGATGATCATCGGTCTGCCAGTCGGTGTCTGGGTGGACCGCCTGCGGCGCAGACCGATCATGCTGGCCGCTGCCGCGGTCTCCCTCTTACTCTTCGCCAGCGTTCCGGTCACCGCATGGTCCGGCTGGTTGAGTATCGGACTACTGCTGGCCGTCGCCCTGCTGACGGGCACGGCAGCGGTGTTCTTCCAGACCGCCTACAGCGCCTACCTCCCCAGCATTTTGGAACCCGATGACCAGCCCGAGGGCAACGCCAAACTGCACGGCAGCGCGTCCGCCGCGCAGATTGCAGGGCTCGGCTCCGGCGGCCTGATCGCACAGTTGGCAGGTGCGGTGAACGGGATGTTCGCCAACGCCGCGACATTCCTCGTCTCCCTCCTCTGCCTCGCAGGCATCCGGCACCGCGAGCCACGCGTCACCGGAACCGAACATCGCCCCAAAGCACTGGTCAGTGAAGTCCGCGAAGGCCTGCGGCTGATCGCCGTCGACCCCTGGTTTCGCACGTTCACACTCTTCGGAGCCGCCTCCAACCTGGCCCTTATGGGATACCAGTCAATCCAGGTGGTCTTCCTGGTCCGGAGCGTCGGCCTGCCCCCAGGGACGGTCGGCGCACTCATCGCGGCTACCAGTGCCGGAGGCGTGGCCGGGGCATTAGCCGCACGCCGGGTCGCCGACCGGATCGGCACAGCCCGCGCAACACTGCTGTTCGAACTGGGACTTCCCATGCTCGCTCTACTCATCCCGCTGACTGTCGGCGGAGCCGGGATCCTGCTCTTTGTGACCGGCGGCTTCAGCGTCTCCGCGGGCGTCGTGGCCGGCAACATCATCAAGGCGAGCTTCCAGCAACGCTACTGCCCGCCGGATCTCCTCGGTCGCCTCACCGCAAGCACAGCATTCCTCAGCTACGGAACGATCCCCATCGGAGCACTGCTCGGCGGCGCGCTCGGAACCGCACTCGGCCTCCGCACCGCCATGGCCATTACAACAGCGGGGGTCCCGCTCGCCGCACTGATCCTGCTCTTCTCCCCGATCCGGCGGTCCCGAGACCTGCCGACATCCCGCCAGCCAACGAGTAATTCCAAACTTCCGCTGGATTCTGATGGCGAGCCGGTCCTACCTCGTCATTGAGCCTTTTCAACCTCAGGTGACGCGGCCAGGTTGGGGCAAGGGATGGAGCGGGAGTAGCGCGAGCAGTTGTGAGGAAGGGACCGGTTGCGCTCCGAAGCCCGGCCGTTATCTAGGAGAGTAACTGGCCTAGATCGCACCTAGCGTCGCTGTTGACGACCAACATCAGTGAGAGGACCGCGATGCCCGAGCAGACCAACGCCGCTCCCGAGGGCTACACCACCGTTGCGCCCTGGGTCGTAACCGACGACACGGGGGCCTTCCTCGACTTCGTCACCCAGGCTTTCGGAGGTGAGGAGCTGGGGCGGGTGTCGACCGAAGATGGCTTGATCGGCCACGGTGAGATCCGGGTCGGCGACACCGTCGTGCTGGCCTTCGACCGACATGCTGACTGGCCCCCACGCCGAGCCTGCTGCGCGTGTTCGTCGCCGACGCGGACGAGGCGTTCTCGCGAGCCATCGCAGCCGGAGGTCAGGCCGTCACTTCCCTCGCGGACGACGCCTTCGGGCAGCGCGGAGGGCGTATCAAGGGCCCGTTCGGCAACATCTGGTGGGTAATCAGCTGCGTTGAGGACGTCTCTGAGGAAGAGATGTGGAAGCGGCTGCAGACGCCCGTATATGCCGAGGCCATGCGCGTAGCTCAGGAGACGCTCGACGCCGAGCTCAGCGGGCGACGTCATGGGCGCAGCAGCGCACCCGTCAAGACGACGAGCTGAGCGATGAGCGCTTTCAAATCCGGCGAGGCGTACGTGAAAACCCCCTGACGCCACCCCACCCCGGGCGAAGCGGGGCTGTCTGTGGGCCGCCCCAGGGAGGCCTGCAACGACCAACGACGACAGACAACGACAGCATCCCTGCTGGTCAGGAGAGTGGTACCTGTAATCCGCCGAGGTTGCCGAGCCAGGACATCACTTCTTCTGGAAGTGACGCGGCATCTTGCTGACCTGCACGCACTCCAGCCACCGCCCTTCTGACCTGCGGGTCAGCGGTCGGCGGCCGTCGTCGCCTGTCATCGTAGAGTCCCCTCGCACGGCCCAGAGACGGCCCCAGTCGGATGTATCGGCGTCATGGCCACCGTCTGGCTGTTCCCAGGAGGTTGTCAGCACCAGGTGGGAGGATGCCGTGCCATGATCGCACCGATCAGTGAGTCGTGGACGCGAATCGAGAATTGGCTGGCCGAGCGTGCCCCGGCGACCTACGCCGTGTTGGCGCCGCCCGCGGATCCGGCGGACATCGCTGCAGCCGAACGCGTCATCGGTCGGCCACTCCTGAAGCCCTTGGTGATGCCTTGGTGATGTCGCTGTCGCGGCACGACGGTCTCCTCGACCAGCGATTCTCGCTGATGCCAGGGTTCTACAGACCGATGAGTGCACGCGAGATAGCGGCTGAGTGGCAACGCTTCACCAGTTTCTACGACAAGCGCACGGCGGATGAGGAAGGAGAGGAGGCGGACTACGACTTCACGAAGATTGGGGCCAGCAAAGTCCTGTACGGACATCCGCAGTTGATCCCCATCGCCCGGGACGTCCGCGGGGGCTGCCTCGTACTGGACCACCGCCCCGAGATCGACCGGGGGCGCGTCCACGAAGCCGATGCCGAGCAAGGCCTTATGCGTAAATCGCACGAGATGTGGGCGTCCATGCCGGTGCTCATGGAGGCGATCGCCGCCTCTCTCGAGACCAACCAGCCCCTCAACGACTACACGCCCGCAGTCGACGAGGAGCAGAGGCTGTACTGGGACTTCATGCCGCTGCGCAGTGACAGGACCTTGCATCGGTCATGACGCAGCAGCGGATAGTGAGGTCGGTGGAGTCTCAATGACCCAGTCAAGCGCTGCCGCACTCGGACCCTGGAGCACCAGTTTGGAAGATCGCGTACGCGGGTCCCTGCTGAGCTGCCAAGTGCTTGAGCAGGGAGAGAATGCGGCTGGACTCGTGATTCACCGTGGGTCCCCACAGTCTCGTGCCTGAACGGGCACGCGGGGGGCACGGCACACGGGGCGATGTCGGCAGTGGCGATTCTGGCGGGGGAAACGTGAGCAAGGGTTGGCCTGAGCGTTGGTGGACGACGGCTCTCCTGGCTGTGGTGCTGACCGGCATCGTGACCTACGACGTCTGGAGGGCCGTGGGGGTTCTTACGGAGCCGGTAGTGGACTGGTGGGCTCTTCCCGGGCCATGCCTGGGAGGAACTTGGTTTGCGCTCCTGGCGGTTGCGTGTGCCCACCGTGCGATCACCCTCCACAGGAGGACACGACCCGTGGGTGGTGACACGCAGGCTGGCCACTGACTCCCGTCGGGCGAGCCGTAGCACCTCGCGGCCATCCTGTGGCCAACAGTGCTACCGCCTGGCCCCGTCCCCCGGTGTAAGTGCAGGTCATCGGCCGATTGGGAGCTGTCCCGCGCACCAGAGGCGTACCGCCAAGCACGGTGGCACTTCCGCAATCGGTGGACTAGCCAACAGGAGGAGCGGTTTGCGATGACGCTGCACCCGCCTACGGATCATTCACGGTGCCCCGGGATGTGCGCTGAGCCGAGGTTGTTGCCCTTAGCCTGCAACCTTGAGCCATGGTCAAGAGTTGTGGTTCGAGTCGTTCGCGTCGGTGACGCTGTCGCTCGGGTTGAGGAGGTAGGCGCCCCTCGCGACGCCTTGCAGGATGCTGTCGGCGGTTGCCTCAGCGGTCAGGTTGGTGGAATCCAGGACGTGGGCCTCATAGGCGCCCAGGTTGCTGAACTGGCCATGCAGTGAGCGAATCGGCTCGGGGTCGGTCAAAGCGTCGCCGGCCCGGCTCGTTGCCCGTTCCAGTGTGGTGTGTTGGTCCGGCCGAAGGATGACGTAGCTCAGCGGCAGGGCGCGCTCCCGGGCCGTCAGGCGGAAGAGGTCGATGAACCAGGGCCCGACGATGCCGTCGCAGATCACCTGGTAGCCGCCGTCGGCGTAGCCGAACGCTGCCGAGGCCAGTACCTGGAGGACTACCTGGTTCTGTTGATGTGCTTCGGGCAGGTAAGGCGCGATCCAGCCCTGCTTGATATAGCGCCAAAAGTCGTCGCTGTGCAGGTGGACGCTGGGAGTCAGGCGATCTGCCAGCAGTTGCGCCACGGTGCTCTTGCCGGCTCCGGGCGGCCCGGTCAGGGTGATCACCTGACCGCGGTGAGGGGACGTCCGGGAGAGGGGCGGCGGGTTCATGCCGCCACCGTGCCACGTTCGACCAGCACACCGCTTTCGAATGTGGCGTACCCCCACGAAATCAGTCCACCGGGTTCGGGGTGAATGGGGTACGGGACATGCTCGGAGTCCCCAATGCTCAGGGCTCTGTCTCGACGCTCAGTGAACGTCTGGTGCGTCTTGCGCATGCGCTCCAGCAACGGGCTTGATCCATGTGGGTGGAAGACAACGAGCTCACCGGAGATGGACCCGCTGCCGTAGGCATTGAGGAACGCCTTGAAGTCGCTGGGCAAAGCGGAACCTACGTATTGCTCGACTTCGTTCCAGTCGTCCAGGTTCGGTTGCCGGCCGACGGGTTCGCCCAGCAGGGCCTGCAACTCATCCAACGAGGACATGCACTGCTCCAAGACTGGTCAGCGGGGATCTGCGCCGCCAACTTAGCCGCGCCAAACCGATGGGTCGAGTGACTCAAGGACACCTCGGCTGTCCCATCATCAGCAGCTCAAGCCACTGCTCGACACCTCGAGCGCTCACCTGCCAAGTCAGGCGCTCATTACAACTGTCCAGCCCGGCGGCAGGTTGGAAAAGGCCCAGTATTCCTGCCCGTTGGGTGCTGTGCGAGTGAACTGGAATGCCATCGCCATCAGACCCTTCAGTTGGAGATCCTTGAGGGCGCTGTAGTTCGGTGGTCTGGCGTGTCGGGTAACTGCAGTGTATGCGGGCTGGGTTACTGGATGTCTCGTCGGTCGTGACCGATCGGGAGTGGGCTGAGGAGTGGTCGGACCGGCTGGAGGACCTGCTCGTGGAGGTGGGGGCACGTCTTTGGCCGGTGGGAGCTGCGACTGCGGGCGCAGGCGTGCATCCGTGGGTTGCTGGCGCCGCTGTCGCGCAAGAACGGCCGGCAACTGTCACCGCAGCTGTAGTTCCGGCATCTGGGCTGGTCAGCGGCTTGCGGGGGTGGTGTGAGGGTATGGGTACGGCCACCATGATCATGAACGTTTG
>NZ_JBIVPK010000040.1:0-70509 GCF_044754605.1 Streptomyces sp. NPDC093064 | reverse complement strand
CGGACGGCCGCCGACTGCGCTGTCGGCGAGTCGGCGTACGTACCGGCTGTGCACCCGGACCGACGCCGTCCCACACGCGGGACACGCAGCCCGCTCCGCAGCCGTCCGAGCCCGCACGACCACCAACTCGCCGTCGGGTATGACACTTTCGACCACAACACCTTCGACCCGGTGGAACCACAGGTCCTGGAAGAGGACATCACCCACGGCCGTTCATGATCGCGGTTGTGGTGACCCTCCGTGGCCCCAGCACGGAAAGTGATCCAGAACCTGAAAACTGACCGCTGATCGGCGGATGAACGGTGACCCACCTCGCGATCTCCTGATCATCGTGATCTTCATCGAGGGTCAGGAGGAGAGGGTGATTTCCGTGGAGGACTGGGCTGAGATCCGTCGGCTGCACCGGGCCGAGCAGATGCCGATCCGGGCGATTGCCCGGCACCTGGGCATCTCGAAGAACACGGTGAAACGCGCCCTGGCGAGCGACCGGCCACCGGTCTACCAGCGCCCGCTGAAGGGCTCGGCGGTGGACGCGTTCGAGCCCGTCATCCGCGAACTGCTGAAACAGACCCCGACGATGCCCGCCACGGTGATCGCCGAGCGGATCGGCTGGAACCGCGGACTGACCATCCTGAAGGAACGCGTACGCGAGCTCCGGCCCGCCTATCTGCCTGCCGATCCGGTCTCCCGGACGGTCTATGAGCCGGGCGAGCTCGCGCAGTGCGACCTGTGGTTCCCGCCGGTAGACATCCCGCTCGGCTACGGGCAGGCCGGCCGGCCGCCCGTGCTGGTCATGGTGTCCGGCTATTCACGGGTGATCACGGCGCGGGTGCTGCCCACGCGGCAGACCAGTGACCTGATCGACGGTCACTGGCGTCTGCTGACCGGCTGGCGAGCCGTGCCGAAGACGCTGGTGTGGGACAACGAGACGGGCATCGGCAAGGGCAGGCTGACCAGTGAGTTCGCCGCCTTCGCGGGCCTGCTCGCCACCCGGGAAGGAGGTGGAGGAGCATTTCTCCGCCTGCTGACGGCTGGGCTCACCGTCTCTGCGCCGGTCGGCGAGTCCAGCATCGCCTGAGCCCTGCCCGTGCCGAATGTGGTTCGGCGCTCAGACTGCGGCGCACGCCTCGGTGAGGTCGTCGGCGAGGACCTCCGGGCATGCCAATCGATCACCGTTCGTGTGTAGCCGCCCTTGGGCCTACAACATCATGAGCGAGCTGTGACTCCCCGCTCGTATCGTGAAAAGAGACAGAGCTGCGGGGCAAGGCAGGCAGGTCATGAAGGTACCGGCGGTCGACTACGCGGCGGTGTTCCAGGCCCTTCCCGGGGCGGTGGCGCTGGTGACCCCGCAGCTGATCTACGCGGACGCCAACGCGGAGTTCTTGCGCCTCCGGGGCCTTGTCCGCGAGCAGGTGGTCGGTCGCTTCGTGCCCGAGGACCACCCCGAAAAGGACCCCGCCGAGCCTCTCCTGCTCAGAGTCCTGGCGTCACTGCGCCAGGCGGCGGGCACCGGTGAGCGCAGCATCGTGGCGTTGCAGCGCTACGACAGGGAGGACCCCGACCAGCCCGGAGTGTGGCACGAGCGGTACTTGAACATGACCAACGTCCCCGTGTTCGGATCTGATGGACGGGTGACGCTGCTGCTGCACCGGGTGGAGGACGTCACCGAACTCATCCGCGCCCGTGAAGTCGCGCTGACCTTGCAAGAAGCCATGCTGCCCGCTCCTCGCCCGGTCGGTCGGCATCCGGCGGCCGTACGCTACCGGCCCGCCGCCGAAGCACTGAACGTGGCCGGCGACTGGTACGACCTGGTCGACCTGCCCGGCGATCGCATCGCCGTTGCCGTCGGCGACGTCGTCGGCCACGGCCTGCCCGCCGCCGGTGTCATGGGACAACTGCGCAGCGCCCTCAGCGCCGCCTCCCTCGTCGCCGAAGGCCCCGCCCGCGCCCTGGAAGCCCTCGGGTTGTACGCCCGCACCGTCGACGGTGCCGAGAACACCACCGTGGCCACGGCAGTCATCGACTGGGAGACCCGCACCATCACCTACAGCAGCGCCGGCCACCCCCCACCTGGGCTCCTGCAGAGGGACGGGACCGTCGAGTTCCTGGACCAGGCCACCGACCCGCCACTGGCCGCCCGCCCTGAACACGCCCCCCGGATCCAGGCTGTCGCGGCCTTCCGCGAGGGCGCCGTTCTCGTGCTCTACACCGACGGCCTGATCGAACGCCGCGGCGAAGACATAGACACCGGCCTCGCCCGGCTCGCCGACTCCCTGGCCCGCCACCAGGCAGACGACCCCGAAGCCCTCGCCGACGCCGTGCTCAACGACCTACTGCCACCCGGTGACGCCACCGACGACACCGCCCTGGTCATCGTGCGCCTTTGACTGCTCCCTCGCCTGAAGGCGGGGGATTCCTGGCTCAGGCAGCCCCCTGGAGCAGCGCTCCAGAAGGTCTTACGCCCTCAGCACCAGCCGGGGTCAGACCAGCCCGGACGAGCATCACGGATGCGGAGTTCTTGTCTCTCGGCGAGACGGCTCCGCACGCGGTGCACGTGTAGGTACGTTCCGAAAGGAGAAGTGCGTGCTTGGCTCTCGCACCGCACCGTGCGCAGTCCATCGTGGTGTGCGCGGAGTTGACCAAGTACACGGCCCGGCCGTGCTTGCGGCCCATCTCGACCAGGGCCTTCTTCGTGGCGCCGATCGCCGCGTCGGCTGCCTTGCGGGCCATCGAGGACTTGGCGAGGAACGTCGGGCGGAAGTCCTCCACCGCGATGGCATCGTGTTCGCGGACCACTGCCTTGGCCCACTTGCGGCCGGTGTCCTGCCGCTGCCGGGCGATCTTCTGGTGCAGCTTCGCGGCCTGCCGCTGCGCCTTGCGGTAGCCCTTCGAGGCGGCCTGGCCCCTGTGCGGCTTCCGGCGGGACATCATCCGCTGGTAGCGGGCCAGCTTCCCCGCGGCCTTCCTCCCGTGCTGCGGATGCGGCAGATCGTGGGCATCGGACGTGGTGGTCGCGAGCTCCTTCACACCCCAGTCGATGCCGATCACCGCGCCGGTGCGCGGGAGCGGCTGCACCTCGGCCGGAAGGACAAAGCTCGCGTACCAGTGGCCGACGCTGTCGCGGTACACGCGCACCGACGACGCCTCGGCCGGAAGCTGCCGCGACCACACCACCGTCAGGCTGATGCCGCCCGCCAGGTGCAGCCGCCCCTCCTTGAGCCGGAAGCCGCGCCGCGTGTAGTTCAGGCTCGGCCGGCAGTCCTTGAGCTTCTTGCGCCCGGGCATCCCCACGCGCCGGCGCATCGGCAGCCCCGCCTTGATGTCCTTCAACGCCTTCGCGCGGGACCTGCCGAAGTCCCGGATGATCTGCTGCTGCGGAACCGAGGAGCCCTCGCGCAGCCAGGCGTTGCCGGCGCGGGCCTCGGTCAACATCTTGTCCAGCCGCGCCGGACCGCACATCTCACCATCGGCGAACGCCTTCTTGGACCGGGCAACGCACTCGTTCCAGATCCAACGGCAGCGCCCCCACTCGCCAATCAGCAACCTCTCGGCGGTGACGGACACACGCAGCCGGTAGACGTACCGGGCACACCCGGCGTCCACCGTCTCCTCCTGCCGCATCGTCACGAGCGCCAACCTATCGGCGTCATACGACAGTCGACGCCGGATCGCCTGTCGGCGAAACGGCATTCCCTGTCCCGCTCCGCGGGAGACCGAATCGAGCTGGAAGTGTCCAAGATTTCGAGCCCGCCCCCTGCGTTCTGGGTTGCCGTCCTTCCGCAGGGGCCGAGCCCCGACCTGTGGAGGTCCCCTTGAGCCTCGCTCACTGCTGGCTCGTAGAGTCGATCAGCCGGTGCTGGACCTGTGCACGGCCTGTTCCCAGAGGTCCAGCCCCGCGCGGAGGAGTTCGCGCACGGCCGCGGTCTCCTCCGCCGTCCAGGCTCCCTCGCCAGCGGTCGGTTCGAGAGCTTCGCCGCCGAAGATCTTTTCGTAGGCACTGTCGTGGACCGGTCCTTGGGAGGGAAGGGGTGGGCCGGCCTTCAGACTGTGGGAGAGGTCTTCGAAGAAGTTCCACGCGTCCAGCAGCAGTCCTGCCGGGACCGAGCCAAGGCCAGGGTGCTCGACCCACCGCCGTACGAGGCCCAGATCGAGAGTGCCTTCGTCCTCCCGGACGAGCTCCAAGCCGTTGCGATCACAGTATTCCTGCAGCGTCTTGAGGTCATGGAACGCAAGGAGCCTTCCGAGTTCGTCAACGACGAGCTCATCGGGGGCATCGTCCTCTCCGGGCCGCCAGATCAGCGTCAGGTCGCCTCTCCTGGTCGCGATTGGGTACGGATAATAGTCAGCCATGCGGGGTCTCCCTGGTGCTGCGGCGGCACTTGCCACGTGGGTCATCCTGCCTGCAATGATCGTCGCGTGGTGACTTCGGATCAGGTGGCGCTGTGGAGTGTGGAGTTGGCAGGTCCGGGGACGCGTATCGCTGGGTGTTTCGAGCGGTCGGAGCCGCGGGCGACGGCGGTCGCTTATGTGAGGGGGCTGCTGGCGGACGTGCCGCGCAAGAACGGGGGCAGTTGGCTGAGCAGGCCGGTGCCGCGACGCCCTGGTCGACGCAGCGGCTACTGGGGGCATCCCGCTGGGATGAGGACGGGGTCCGCGATGTGGTGCTGTCCTATGTGGTCGAGCATCTGGGGGAGGCCGACGCGGTGCTGGTCCTGGATGAGACGGGGTTCTTGAAGAAGGGCAGCCGGTCGGCGGGCGTTCAGTGGCAGTACACGGGCACGGCGGGGGCTTGTATTTCAATTACTGCTTGCTCAGGTGGAGTTGGTGGGAGGGTGGACCATGACTGTGTGTCCGCCCGTTGCCGCGTTACGGGCAAAGTTCGATCGGATCCTGCCGCATCTCGATGAGCGCCGCCGTCGGCGCTACTTGGCCAGCGAGGCTGCGGCCATCGGCCACGGTGGGATCACGCTGGTGGCTGCTGCTTCCGGAGCCAGCACCGCCACCGTCGCTCGGGGCGTCACGGAACTGGCCGGAGACCCGGTGCCAACGAGGAGGGTCCGGGCTCCGGGAGCTGGCCGTAAGCCGCTGACGGTCACCGACCCCGGCCTGCTGTCGGCGCTGGAGGCGTTGATAGAGCCACACACCCGGGGTGATCCCGTCTCCCCGTTGCGATGGACCACCCTGTCGCTGCGTGCCCTCGCCTCAACCCTCACGTCACAGGGCCATCGGGTCAGCGCCGCAACCGTCGGGCGCCTGCTGCACAAGCTGGGCTACAGCCTGCAGGGCACAGTCAAGACCACCGAAGGCGCCAGCCACCCGGATCGCGATGCCCAGTTCGCCCACCTGAACGCGACGGCCACCGCCTGCCTCGACGACGGGCAGCCGGTGATCAGTGTCGACACCAAGGCCAAGGATTGGCTTGGCAACCGTGACCGGCCTGGCCGCACCTGGCGGCCGGGCAAGGACCCGATCAGGGTCGACTGCCACACCTTCACCACCAGCGACCAGCCGGTGGCCATTCCCTACGGGATCTACGACATCGCTACCAACACCGGCTGGGTCAACGTCGGGACCGACCACGACACCGCCGAGTTCGCGGTGGAATCCATAAGCCGCTGGTGGCAGCGCCGCGGGCGGGTCGACCACCCGGACGCCACCCGCTTGCTGATCAACGCCGACGCCGGCGGTTCCAACGATCCCCGCCGCTGGACCTGGAAGAAACACCTGGCCGCCTTCGCCCTCGCGAGCGGACTGGAGATCACGGTCTGCCACCTTCCGCCAGGCACGTCGAAATGGAACAAAATCGAACACCGGATGTTCTGCCACATCACCGCGAACTGGCGGGGCCGGCCGCTGACCAGCTACCAGGTCGTCATCGAAACCATCGCCGCGACGACCACCCGGAGCGGGCTGACCATCGGCGCCGAGCTAGACACCGGCAGCTACTGCCTGGGCACCACCGTATCCGCCGCCGAGTTCCACGCTCTACCGATCACACCCAATGCGTTCCACGGCGACTGGAACTACACCGTGGCCCCCGTCTCACCCCAAACCCCACAGACGCCGGCGGCCATCCCGCGGATCGACCCCGCCCTGACCACGATGCTCAGCGATCCGGCCCTCACCGGCATGCCACGGTCTGACTTCGAACGCCTGGTGACAGCCTCGGAGCCGTACTGGGATGCTCTGGCCGAGGCGGCCTTTCAGCGGCGCTTCCACCGCCCGCGCAGCTACCTCCACCCGCAGACCAGCAGTCTGGACCACTACCACCGCCTCCAGGCGGCGCTGTTACGCCGCCGCAGGGCAATCACCAGCACCTTCCTGGCCCAACTGCTGGGGGTCGGCCGCACCAACCTGTCCAACCAGTTCCAGGACGGGCACCGCCTTCTGGACCTGCACCGCGTTGTCGTCACACCGCTTCCCGGATCGCCCGCCCGCACCCTGGAACAGATCCGAGCCCGCTTGTCCGACGAGGACCACCCAGCAGATCCACTCTGACAGTTATTCAGGAACGAGCCCCGGGGCGGACTGAGAACTGCCAGGTGGGGGTGTTCCTGGGCCACGCGTCCGCGCGCGGGCGAGTGCTGCTTGACGCGGCCGGGGCACCGTTCGCGTGGGTGGCCGCGGATGCCGGTCTACGGTCAGCATCCGGGTCTGCGGGAGTGGTGCGAGGCGAAGTCCCTGCGGTATGCGATGGCGGTCCCGTCGCACTTCAAGGTCATGGAAGCGACGGATCGTGCTTGTGCTGGGCGTGGGTGCAGTGCTCGGTGGCGTGGGCTTCTGGACGGTAGTCGGCGCGAGCCGTCGGAAGCACCACACCGACAAGGAAGGGGTGGAGAAATACTTCCCGGCACCAGCTGTCCTTCAGCTGAAGCCGGACAAGGTGGCCGCGTTGCTGGCCAATGGGGGCTTCGACGCGGCGGTCGCTTTTCCCAGCACCTCGATCGTCTGTTCCATCTCGCGGACCTTGCGCCGCAGGCGAACCAGTTCCTCCCGCTCGGCCGTGGTCAACGCTCCCGCGGGCCCCTGGCCGCGGTCGGTCTTGTCCTGGTTGACCCAGTTCCGCAGTCCCTCGGGGCTGACGCCGATCTCCCGGGCGACCTCGGTGACCGTCTTGCCCGACGAGTACACCAGCGCGACCGCGTCGCGCTTGAACTCGGCCGTGTACCGCTTGCTCGTGTTGCTCTTCTTGCTCACTACCTGGAACTGCTTCCTCCGGGACCGTCCGTCCCAGTATCAGGCTGTCCGGGCAGCGGGGGGAACTTCACTGCTCGACATGGCCCACGCCGCGGACATCCCCAGCGCCGACGGACAACGCGAGGAGGCCGAAGCGGCGGCCGCGCACCATATCTACGAGCAGTACACCGACACCCTCGGCAAGGTGATCGAGGCCTGCGACTGGAGCGGCTACCCCGCCCTACGCTCCGACGGTTTCCGCTCGTACGAGCCGTCGGCGGTGGTGTGGCTGGACGGCGGGCTGTGGCTGCACCACACCCTCCACATCAGCGAGGACGGCGCCCGCAACGTGCTCACGCTGATCACGCCGTGCACCTGCGGCCGCGGCTACGTCGACGTCCTGATCGAGAACGAAACGGACCTGCTGGCGATCCTCGCCGACCTGCGGCCCACCGGCGGCCGCACCCCACACGGCGACGCGGGCCCGTTCGGCTGCGGCAGCACCCAGCCCCTCGCCTCACCGAGCCCCTGGCGGTAACAAGCCCGGGGCGGCCGCCGCATCGGCTCAGGCGCTTCACGACCGCCCCGGACACCCGCCTCCCCGTCACAGGACGCGAGCACTTCCAGCATGCCTGACCCCGGTATTTCCCGGGCGGCAGCGATCACACAGCAAGAGGCGCACCCCCTACGCCTGGACAGCTCGGGGTGCGCCTCTCCTTTTTGTCCGTCCCCGCAGGGGCGAGAACGGAGATCCCATCATGCCCGCTCCCACCGCCTTACCGCAGCCAACGCGCAGCCTTGTCATCGCCGCGGCCGCCGTGCCGCTGACCGGCTGGGCGGTGCACGCGGTCGTGCTGCACAAGCAGCTCGCCGCTTCCCGGAAGGACCCGCTGACCGGCCTGTTGCGCCGCGACGCCTACACCGGGCCGCGCCCGCCCGATCCTCGCCCGCCACCGCGACGGCGGGGCCGTAGTCATGGTCGACGCCGACCACCTCAATGCCGTGAGCGACACGATGGGCCACGCAGCCGGCGACGCCGTCCTCGCCGCGTACGGCGCCCGGCTCACCGCCTGGGCGGGCCCACGCGCCGCCGCCGGTCGCCTCGGGGGCGACGACGCAGCACCGGATAGCGAGGTCGGTGGAGTCTCAAGGGCGAGTCAAGCGCCGCCGGGGCGCTCAGTAGCTGGTCTACTGATCAAGGGGCTCGCTGACCAGCGAGGCTGAGGAAGCCACGGCACTGAACAGTTCAGATGCCGTGGGCTTCCGTCATTGTTGGTCGGCGTCGGGTGACCTCGCATGGCCCGGAGACGGCCCGGAGACGGCCCGGACATCGCACCGGGCCTCCGCTGTGGGCTGGGTCCGCGGGGGCCTGCCCGGCACCTCCGCACGCTTCGACGGCATCGTCACCCACCGCCTCAAGGACGGAGGGCTGGCCTTCGCTTTCGAGGCCGCACTCGACAGCCTCGAAAGCGAAGAGCTCAGTCACCGGCCTACCGGCTACGAAAACCTCCGCCGGGTCCTGAAGGACTGGGCCATATCATCGGAAACCTGGCAGACATGGATCGTCCACCCCGGGCTCATCCGGGCTGCGGGTTCAGGGAGGACACGAACCCCACCACGATCCCGAACCAGCACCGGCCCACGTCAGGGGCAGACAGAAGCATCCCCAGCGCGCCACGGGATTTACCACGCCCCCGGCGCACCGAAGGTGCGCCGGATCGCTGACCAGCAAGTATGTGCAGACAGCCCCAGATAACACCTGGGACGACGTCCAGGCGGAACTGTGCGACGTGGTGATCACGTCCCTGGTGGCCCTGCGCACACTGACCCCTCAGGCACGGGAGTTCTTCACCCGGCACCTGTCGGAGGTCACGCGGTACTCGCTGGGGGCGGGCGGGGAGGCCTGAGGGCCGGCGAGCCTGCCCGGCGAACGGCTCACCCAGCGGCCGTGCCCCGAAGCGCCGGTGTCGGCAAGGCTGGTGGCAGGGGAAGGTCCAGCAGACCGCGTATCTGGCGGACGTGCGGGTCCGGGTTGTGCTGATCCAGGGATCGCAGATGCTCTTCGAAGGTGTCCGCATCGCGTGCCTCGGCCGCCTGCCGCAGGAGCGGCAGCCCCGCTTCGAGCTCCGCCACGAGCTGCTCGGTCGGTCGCTCGGCCCCCGGCAGCTCGGCATCCTTGAGCAGCTGGATCGTCTCGGCCTGCGCCTCGGCCACCTGGCCGGCCCAGGCCTTGGCGCCGTCGAGGTCCTGCCGGAGGTCCGCCACCGGCCGGAGTGCGGATGCGAGGGTCAGCGGCTTCATGGCCGAGACGAAGGCCAGTTGGTCGGTGCTCAGGTCGGACGCGCCGCGCCGTACCGAGGTGTCCAGTTCGGCCCCGTCGAAAAGCGCCGCCCAGCACTGCACGGTGCGCTTCCCGGAAGCCCAGCCGTGCTCGTCCGGATAGTAGTAATAGGTCTGCAGATAGCCGAAGGCCACCGGATCCACCGAGTAGTCCAAGAGGAGCTTCTTGCACTGCGGCCCCGCGATCGCTCCGATCGCGTCATGGCCCGGGAAGTCGCGCTGCTCGGAGAGTGCGAAGGTGGCATACGCCTCTCCTCGATGCGACTCGTCGCACGGCACCCTTTTCACGATCGCGTTACCCAGCGGCGGTCTGTCCCGCTTCGGCAACTCCGCGCCCGGGGTGAAGCAGTCACCGACCTTCAGCAAGTGGACCGTGCTCCACCCCCGCCCCGGGACCTCACCGCTGTCGCTGGCGGAAATCGTCCACACCCTGAAGTTGAGTACCCCCGCCACGACGGCGGCGGCCAGCAGAAGAACCGCACCAGAAACGGAGATCCCGGCGATCGCGAGGCCCTTGCCCCGCTGTCCCTTCTTGGATATCTGCACCAGCGCGACAACGCCGAGGATCAGCCCCAGCGGGGCAAGACACAGCAGCGACGTCACCAGGGCCGCGACCGCGAGGCCGTTCAGCACCGGCCGAACCGGCGGCTGCGTCAAACCCCACTGCTGTCCGGGTCCGGGCGGCGGCACGGGCGGCTGGTACGGGTACGACGGCGGGGGCACGGGCGGCTGGTACGGGTACGACGGCGGGGGTGGGGGCGGGGGAATCGACACGGAATCTCTGCCTTCCTGGCTGTCTCGCCGCTCGAGCGGCCGAAAATCAGTGGGAGCAGACAAAGATCACGCCTGATTGAGCCGAACGCAAGGCTGCGGGCACTTGTCCGGCTTGCTGAAGCCGAGCAGGGTGGCCGATGCGGCTTCCCGGCCGACGAGCGGACGGCGTCCGCCGCATGCCCGGCGTCAGGGCCGGTTGAGGTAGAGGAGCACGGCCAGTACGCGGCGGTGGTCCTCCGCTGAGTTGGCCAGGCCGAGCTTGGTGAGGATCGAGCTGAGGTGGGTCCCGAGTCAAGCCGGAGAGGCGCCATCCCTCGTCAGGGCAACGGCCCCGCCGGGCACAGGACTTGCAGTCTTGTCTCATTCTTATCAGGTCGATATCAGGTCGATCTTCGCGAGCTCTGGCCACTGGATCTTTGCCGCCCTGCGGCGTGGGAGTGGTCGCTTGGGTTCACCCTGATTCGCCTTCGTCCGCCGCTGTTGGTGTCAGCCGCTGATGTCAGATTCCGTGGCCCACTTGATGGTTGCCCTAGATAGGAAGTACGGGAGCCACTCAGCCCAGATCCACCGGCTTGATTGCGATGTGATCGTTTCGGTTCGTTGGGCGGGTTGAGCTGCGGGTGGGCAGGGGCTGGCCGCTGGTCTGCCCAGCTTTTCCACGTGGTGACAGGTCTCGGGCCCTTGCGGGCGGGGTGGTTGGGGCAGGTCAGGCGGTGGGTGGGGGTGCGTGAACGGCGTCGAAGAGCCGGGTGAAGTCGTCGGCCCAGGGCCAGTGTCGGGGTAGGTGCAGGACAAGGCGGCGGGCCGAGCGGGCCAGTCTGGCGGGCACGTTGATCAGGTGGTCGCGGAGTGTGCCGGTGGTGGCGCGGGCGTGGAAGGCCGAGGCCAGGGTGCCGGCGGCGCGGGTCAGGTTGTGCGCGAGGGCAGCGAGTGCGAGCCAGGCGGCGTTTGCCTGGAAGTGGCCGGACGGGGCGTGCGCGAAGGGGCCGTTCTTGATGTCCGCGATCACCTGTTCCACGACCGCGTGGCGCCGGTGATCACGTTCAGCGTCGGCCAACGGGAGCGGGGAGTCGGTGAACGCGGCGTGGTAGCGCCAGGTCGTGAACAGCTCGCCCTGCCCCTCGGACACGTCCGCGGTGCCCAGGCGTTTGACGCGGCGGACGATCAGGCGGGCGGTGACCTGCTGTTTCTTCGGTTTGGAGGTGAAGGCGGTGTAGGTGGTCTCGGCTATCTCGGCGTCCGAGATCCAGCACTGTCCCTCCTCGTCCCACACCGCCTTCGGATACTTGATCGCCGTCCAGGCGTCCTCCGCGATGCCCGCGATGGCGGCCTTGACCGAGGCGTTCATCCGCACCGTGATGGAGAAGCGCGCGTCCAGGGCCCGGCAGGCGCCCACCGCGTCGGCGCCGTAGAACGCGGAGTCGGCCCGCACGATGACCAGCCCCACTGCGCCGCAGGCTCGGGCGGTGCGCACCGCCTCGGTGACGAACGCGGCCGCTCCGCGTGCGGAGTTGGCCGGGCCCTTGCGCAGCCTGGTGGCGGCGATCACCGGGGCGGCCAGCGGCGTGGAGACGATCCCGAGCAGCGCGTTCAGGCCCTTGACCTTGCTGTATCCGTAGCCGGCGCCCTGCTTGGCATAGCCATAGGTGCGGCGGATCGTGTCGTCGATATCGACATGGGCCACCGTTTCCGCGCCGGGCAGCAGCGGGGGTGGGCGGCCAGTGCGGGCAGGAACCGCCGTGCGAGAGCGTGCAGTTGCTTTACGTGCCCGTGGCTGAAGGAACGCAGGAATGAACCCAGCGTGGACGGCGCACGCACCCCGTCGAACAGGCGCGGCAGACCGCCGTGCCGCAGCCGGTCCATGTCGTCGATGCTGTCCGCGCCCGCCACCATGCCGCCCACCAGCGACATCACTTTCGCCGCGGGGAAGGCTCCGGTGCCGTCCTTCGACGCCGGCAGCCGCAGGTGCTCGTCGGCCAGCACGGGCAGCCCACACCGCTCGGCCAGCCGCACCACCGCAGCCAGCCCGCCGTACGCGACCAGATTCGGATCATCGAACGCGGACGAGACCGCCGCCGGACCATGGGAAGATTGCATCTCGGAAGTGCCTTGCCGATCGTGCGTGCTGGAAGCCTAGAGAACTCCCATCATCGCAGGTCACAAGGCACTTCCTCGTTTCGCGGCATCCTCCCGCAGATCACCCACCGGTGGATCCGGGCTCAGGCGCCGTCGCCGGGACGCCGAGTCTTGGCGAACGCTCCACCCCGGACCTGAAGCACCGCGCCCAGCACGATGAGCCCAAGAGCAACGGCGGAAAGATTCGCCGCCGCTTCGGAAGAGAAGCCCAGGAGCTTGGGGCCTCCGTCCAGGACGAAGCCGCCACCCATCGCTATCCAACCCCAACCAGCCCAAGGCGACCGGGCATAGGCCGCGGCTCCCCGGCCGCTCAAGGTCAACATTCCCAGAACTACGAGAAAGCAGCCGGCACCCAACATGATCCACGCAGACATGGCACCCCTCCGCGGGAAGGCTACTGCACGGGCGGAGTTTCAATGATCGAGTCAAGGGCGCATGCGGCACTCGGTCAGTTCTTCCTCAACTCTGCTTCACTGATGGGCACCTGCGCCGGTACCCGAAGTACCGTCTCTGAGCAGGGAAAGAGCCGTCGTCGATTGTCGTCATCTGTCATCGTTGAGCACCCGCGCTCGGCCCAGAGACGACCAGAGCGCGGGTGTCGCGGTGTGCCCCTCGATGCGAACTACGGGCGGGGCGGTTGTTGATGTCAGCCCGGCTGGTCAGCCCAGGCCCCGCATTGCCCTCGGCGCCTCAGCGCCGCGGTTATGTTGCGAGTCCCGTGCGGCTGGATCCAGGGGGTGTGACGAGGCGGCCGTTGTCGTATGGGGTTGTCGGTGGCACGTACTAACGTGCCCGCAGCGTCCCATCGATCTTTGTACGCTAGAGGAGCCTCGATGCCCGGAGACACACCCGAGCTGCCCGCGAAGGATCTGCGCACCCTGATACCGGAGTACGCGGGCCTTGCCCGGGAAACCACCCTCCTCAATCCGGAACCCGGCGACCCTGGCGTGCGGGAGAGCTCGCTGGGGGGCAAGCTGCTGTGGCCTGCGGACGAGCCGTGGCCGTACTGCGCGCAGGAGGACCACTGGACGTACGGGTCCGACTTGCACAACCACACCGAGATCGTCCCGGGCGCGGTGCCGATGGTGCCGATCCTTCAGCTGTTCGCCCGGGATGTGCCGGGGTTGGAGTTCCCTGAGGGGAAGGATCTGCTGCAGCTGGTGTGGTGCTCGCTGATGCATGAGCAGGATCCCAGGCTGCTGGTGATGCCGCAGCTGTACTGGCGCAACGAGGCGGAGGTCGTGGCCGGCGGGCTGCTGTCCGAGATCCCCGAGGCGAGCGAGGGGGAGTACGACGAGACCAACATGCCGGAACCATCCACGTTCTCACCGATTACCGCGGAGGACTTTCCGAGGTCGCTTGATCTACCCAAGGACATGTGGGAGACCTGGGAACCTCGTCTCCGGTTGCCGACGGGCGGCTCCATGTGGCCACCCGACTCCAACATCATCGGGACGAAGGTCGGCGGCTGGCCCGCCTGGACGCAGCCTGCCGACTGGCCGAACTGCGAGAGCGGACACCGCATGGAGCACCTTCTGACCATTACCGGCGACATACAGTTGGGCGACTGCGGCGGCGTCTACTTCTTCCATTGCCGCCAGTGCCCTGGCCTCCCGTGGGACTGGCGCTTCGACTGCCACTGACAGTTGAGGTCGGTGGAGTCTCAATGGGCGAGTCAAGCTCCATCGAGCACGATCAGTAACCGAAGAAGTGGCAGGCCGGGTCTCTGACCTACGGCCGTGTAATCGATCAACGCTGCGACCTGCGACTTAGCTGTCGGTGGTTGTCAGCTTTGGTTGTCGTTGAGCACCCCCGCACGGCCCAGAGACGGCCCGGGCGGGGGTGTCGCGGTGTGCCCTTCGATGCGAACTACGGGCGCCAAGGTTGCCATCAGCGACGCCAGTCGTCCGGTAGCTTCATACGCCTGTCGACGAGCCCGTCCTGTCCCTCTGGCCACTGGGGGAAGACGAACCGTCGCCAGGCCCGGGGGGTGATGGCGAGGAGGATGCTGCCGCCCGCCACTACCAAGCCGACTGAGACGCCCATGATGCACGCGCGGCTCAGCCAGATGTGATGGTGGTCGTCGGCCCAGGCACCGAGCAGGGCTGCGCCGAAGAAGAGTGCGATGCCGGGGGCGGCAGCGAGGGCGTAGAGGAGGCGCTGGCGCATGGGTGAATCATGACACTGGTCAAGTTTTGAGCTGTGGCCTCATCCTTATCAGGTCCATCGCTCTGTCAATGTTGGTCCGCCTCGGACGGCCCAGACACGGCCCGGGGCTAGGTCAGTGTGGTGGCTCGGGCCAGCGGTGCCGCCCCTCGGGCGGG
The DNA here is from genome assembly GCF_044754605.1 of Streptomyces sp. NPDC093064. Classification (NCBI taxonomy): domain Bacteria; kingdom Bacillati; phylum Actinomycetota; class Actinomycetes; order Kitasatosporales; family Streptomycetaceae; genus Streptomyces; species Streptomyces sp. NPDC093064. Next base: position 55,759 of record NZ_JBIVPK010000040.1, on the reverse strand, counting down.
GGCACACGGCCCGGGGGGAACATCGTCCGTCGCAGCCGCCCGGGCAGTATGGCGCGCCCCAACATCACCAGGCCGATGCCAGACGCGATGCCGCCGACGATGAAGCAGCCGGAGGACAACCAGTCCACATGCTGCTCGTCGGCCCAGTTACCAACGATCGCAGCGATGTAGAACACCAGCAGGCATCCAGCGCTGATCAAGGCGTACCACCATCGGGAAAGCACACCCCACTGTCGCATGCGGTCGGTTCGCAGGAATTGGAAGACACCCGCCGAAGCCCTCAACGACCATCTACTGTCGATCAAATAAGCCGGTGTTGCATCCACTGGTTGAACCTGGTCTGGGCGCCGTGGTCGGTGTGTATGACCGCCCCGGCGAGGCTGCCGCGGCATCGCTCGGCGGCGGCCAATGCGTCGGTGACAAGCTCGGTGCGCATGTGATCCGCGATCGCCCACCCGGCCAGGCGGCGTGAGGCGAGGTCGATGACGGTGGCCAGATAGAGGAACTTCCCGCGCTCCACAGGGAGATAAGTGATGTCGCCGACGTACTTCGTGTTCGGTTCGCTCGCGGTGAAGTCGCGGCCGATCAGGTCGGGGGCTTTGGCCGCGGCCGGGTCCGTAACCGTGGTGCGGTGCCTGCGACGCAGCCGCACTCCTGCCAGATTGATGCTCCGCATCACACGCGCGATCCGCTTGTGGTTAACGCGCTCGCCCTCCTCGCGGAGCTCGGCAGTGATCCTCGGGACCCCGTAGGTGCCGTCCGATTCACGGTGCACGGCCCGTATCCGGTTGGCCAGCCTGGCGTCGGCCGCCTGCCGGGCTGCTCGGTCCGCGGCCGTCCGGCGCCAGTAGTAGAAGCTCGAGCGGGCGATTCCAAGGATGGAACACAGCCGCTTCACGCCGAAACGGCGCTGGTGATCGGCGACGAACTGGAAGCGGTTCACCAGCGCGTCTCCCCGGCGAAATACTTCGCTGCCTTCCGCAGGATCTCGCGCTCCTCCTCCAGCTCGCGGACCTTCTTGCGCAGGGCGGCGTTCTCCGCCTCCAGCGGTGTGGGCGGCTCCGCCAGCACCTCCGCCCGGCGCCCCCGGGGCCGGCTTGCTCCGGCCGCCCGGACCCAGTTCCGCAGCGTCTCCGGATTGACCCCCAGATCAGCGGCGACCGATCTGATCGTCGCTTCGGGCCGCGACTCGTACAGCGCGACCGCGTCCGCCTTGAACTCCGGCGGATAGTGCTTCATGACCACAAGATGTCCGTTCTCAGATCCTCAAGATCCACGATCTCAAGTGTCCAAGATCCGGGGTGAAGGCTCCCCTGCGACCTGCGGTTTCCCTGGCAGCTAGCGCCGCCGGGGGACGCCTGGGAGAACAGGAGTCGGTGGGCAGTCAGAGACCTTCTGATCCGGAGGATCGGGCAACCCGTTGAGCGGGGGCTCCGCCTTCTTCCGGACTGATCGCTGACGCTCGTGATCGTCGGTCTCTGTGTGCCGTCGTTGCCGTCAACGTTGCCGTCATCTCATCGGGTCCTCGTCGCCCCGCGATCGGTACGCTTCCCGCGGAGGTGAGGATGTTCGATGCGGTGATCATCAGCGTCGGTAGTGTCATCTGCATGGCGTTTGGCGTGTGGTTCGTCGGGCGGCAGCACCACCGGCGCGCGGGCACCCGTGCGGGCTGGGGCGTCATAGCGATCGGACTGGGGCAGTTGTTTCACGCAGCCAGCTCCTTGGCCGGAAGTCGCCAGCCCCTTGGCTTCATCCTGGCTGCCTGTTGTGCAGCATTCAGCATTACTGGCTTCATTCTGGTGGTGCGCGACCGCGACATCCTCCGAAACGGCCGCGGCGGCCGGAAGCGCCGGAAGCTGCCTCCACTGCACCCGTGATGGGCAGGACTGGGCCTGCGCCACGCGCATCCACACGATCAAGCGTCGTCTTAATCGAGAAGACGCCTGCCTGGCATGTACCGCGCGCTGCCCACGCTCGTCGTCCTGCGAGACATTGAGCCCTGTTCAGATTCAGGACGTCGGCATCGCCCTGTGGTGTCACTCCGCGTGCGTGCCCACGTGCCCTCCCCGGCCCGGCGTGCCGAGTTCTGAAACCGTGCTGACCGACACTATTGCCTCGGTGTAGCCGCGCCGACTACCTTCTGAACATGTTCACTGAACGCGTTCAGGCAACTCGCGCCGAACGAAAACGGCGGACCACCACCCGCATCATCGAGGCCGCCGAAAGACTCTTCCAGGAGCGTGGCTTCCAGGGCACAACGGTGCGGCAGATCGCGGCGGAGGCGGGTGTTTCCGTGGGTGCCGTCATGGCAGTGGGGGACAAGGAGTCTCTGTTGAGCCTTGTCTACGACCAGGCCATCGCCGCCCGCATCCCCGCGCCACCGGCGGCGGAGTCCGCAGCCTCCGCAGTCGACTACCTGGCCCATTACTTCGACCCGTTCCTCGATTTGTTCGCCGAGAACGACGAACTCGCGCGCGCGTACTTCCGGACCCTGACCCGAGGTCAACCCGAGAACGCGGCCCTCGGCGCGCTGCGCACGCTGACCGAAGACAACCTCACCGCCGCGATGGTGAAGGCGGGAATACCCAACCCCCGCGCCCGGCACGGTGCGCAGGTGATGTTCACCAGCTACCTGGGGGAGCTGATGCTGCTTGCCGCGGGATCCACCGACCGGCAGCAGACGGCAACCGGGATCCGGCGCACCGCCGAATTCGTCACGGTATACGAAGAGGATGACCGATGACCCTCTCTGAACTCCCGTCTCCCGTCTGGCCAATCCTGATCCTGCTCGGGATACAGGCGGGCGACGCCGCAATGATGCTCCGTCCACCGAGATTCATCGTCGACTGCCTGGACGGCGTACGGTTCCCGCGCGACTGGTGGTGGGCGCTGATCACCCTCAAGGCGGCCTCCGTAGTGGGGCTCATCGTCGGGCTCTGGGTGTCCGGCGTCGCCATGACGACCACTGCTGCGATCGTTGTCTACTTCCTGGCGGCCGCCGCATCCCACATTCGCGCGCGAGCCTTGAACTCCGCGTTCTGGGTCAACTGCCTGGGCATGCTACTGCTGTCCCTGGCTGTGCTCATAGTGAGCTTCGTGCGGCTGTAACTCACCACGGGCGCTGTCGTTGCGACAGTGTCGGGATCGCCCTCAGGCACAAAGTCACAGGGATCCTCCATCAGTGGTTTTCGCGTTTGTCGCAGGCCTGGGGTCGGTAGGACTCGGTGCCGGTCTGGAGCAGAGTGCCGCGGAAGGTGAGGCGGTCAGCGATGGCCGCGCAGAGCCGGCGGTCGCCGAACGTCTTCTCCCTGCGGGCGGCCCTCGCGGACCCAGGAGGTCGCCTTCAGGTCGGCGACGACCTCGGCCAGGACATTACCCGTCCCTCCGCGTGCCATACCGGTCCCCGACACGATCAGCGGACGTCTGGCCACCCTCGGACGGCCCGGAGCACAGCCAGCCCACTTCCAGCGGGCTGGCTGTGCTTCCACTGACCTGGCCCGGGCACCAGGCGGTGAACGTACTGCATCCTGACGGGCTCTACGTCACCATCATGGAGTGGCAGGTTCGTGGGCTCCCGCCACGGGGTCGGCCCATCTTCGGCGCGTCAGTTGACGGGCAGCGGCTGCTCGGTCCAGATGGTCTTACCGCGGTGGGTGTAGCGGCTGCCCCAGCGTTGCGACAACTGGGCGATCAGGAACAGCCCGCGGCCGCCCTCGTCGGTCAGCCGGGCCCGGCGCAGCCGTGGCTGAGTCTGGCTCGGGTCGGAGACCTCGCAGATCAGCACCTGGTCCCTGATCAGCCTCAGGCCCACGGGGCCGCCCGCGTACCGGATGGAGTTGGTCACCAGCTCACTGGCGATCAGCTCGGTGGTGAACGCCAGCTCCTCCAGGTCCCAAGCGCTCAGCTGCGCCGTCACCATCTCCCGGGCCCGGCCCGCCGCCTCCGGATCGGCCGGGAGCTCCCAGACGGCGGTGGAGTCCGGGGGCAGGACGTGCAGCCGGGCCATCAGCAGCGCGACGTCATGGTCGGGCGCCTCGGGCAGCAGATGACGGAGCACGGTGCGTCCGGTCTCCGCCGGCGTCCGGTCCTCCTGCACGGCGGCGTCCACCTGCTCGCGGAGCTGCCGCAGCCGCTGTTTGGCGCCGTCCTCACCGTGGGCCAGCAGCTTGCCGGTGCAGAAGGCGAGCAGCGCCCCCGGTTCCATCGCCAGCTCCGCCGGCTCGAAGGGCAGACCGCCCATCCCGAGCGGCGGCCCCGGCCTGACCGCCGCGAAGCCGGCCCCCGGCCGCCCGGGGACGGACAGCACCGGCGGCGGGTGGCCCGCACTGGCGATCGTGCACACCCCGGTGATCGGGTCGTACACGGCGTAGACACATGTGGAGCCCAGGACGGTGCCCTGCCCGCGATTTGGTCCCGGCGCGGCGGCCTCCGCCGCCGACAGCCGGACGACCAGGTCGTCGAGGTGGGTCAGCAGTTCCTCGGGAGGCAGGTCCATGTCGGAGAGGGTCTGCACCGCCGTCCGCAGCCGTCCCATCGCGGCGGCGGCCTCCACGCCGTGCCCCGCCACGTCGCCCACGACGAAGGCGACCCGGCAGGAGGACAGCGGGATCACGTCGAACCACGTTCCGCCGATCCCCGTCGTGATGCCGGCCGGTAGGTAGGAGCCGGCCGTGTCCGCCGCGCTCACCCGGACGACCGCCTGCGGCAGCAGGCTGCGCTGCAGGGCCTCCGCGGTGCGGTGCTCGCGGGCGTATCGCCGTGCGTTGTCCAGGCTGATCGCGGCCCGGGAGCCGATCCGCGCCCCCAGCTCCGCGTCGTCCGGGTCGAAACGGGGCCGGTCGCCGAAGCGCCACAACACCGCCGCTCCCAGCAGCAGCCCGCGGGCCTGCAACGGCATCATCAGCAGAGATGCCGCAGCGTCGGGTAGCACCTGGCGGCGCCCCTCGACGTCGCCGGCGAGCGCGATCCGCAGTTCGGACAGGTCCGGAACGGCCAGCGCGGAGCGCCGGTAGACGAACTCCTTCTCCGGATCCCGGACTCGCAGCGAGGCCCCGACCGTGAGCAGCTCGGCCGGCCAGACGCCGCTCCTGGCAGCCACCGCTACCCGCCGTAGCGGAGCCCCGAGGGAGAAGTCACCGGGCTCCTCACCCACCAGCGCCGCCTCCGCGAGATCCACCGCCGCCAGATCGGCGTACTCGGGCACCAGCACCCCGGCCAGGCCCTCAGCGGTGCGGACGATATCCAGCGAACCCAGCAGCAGCTTCTCCGCCCCGCTGACCAGAGCCAGTCCGTGCTCCGCCTGCTTCCGCTCGGTGATGTCGCTGAAGACGACCGCCACCCCGGTACATCGGCCCTCCCGGTCCTCCAGCCGGAGCGCCGACAGGGAGACGATGCGCTCCTGCTCGGGCACGTCCCGGCGGTGCACCCGGACCACCTGGTTGGTTACCGGCTTCCCGGTCTCCGCGACCCGGCGCAGCCGCTCCGCGACGGCCTGGGCGTCCGCCGCTACCAGCACCTCGTCGAGGGCCACCCCGCCCGGCCCGGCCCCGGTACCGGCCAGCAGACCGATGGCATCCGACGGCTGGTTGGTCCGCACGATCCGCAGATCGGCGTTGTGCAGCACCAGCCCGATCTCGGTCTGCCCGAACAGCGCGCGCACCAAGGCGTCGTCCTGCTCCCGGTCCGTGGCCGTCGTCACCGGCACCGCCCGCACCAGGCACTGGGCCTCGGAACCGCCGTTCAGCGGCAGCACCTCCAGCCGGACCTGCACGGTCCGGCCGCGGCGGTGGCGCAGCGTCGCCGGGCCGCCGGGCGGGAGCAGCCCCTCGCCCGGCTCGGCAAGCAGGTCGGCGAACGGCTTGCCGATCAGCTCCCCGCCCCCTATGCCGAGCAACTCCTTGACCGCGGGCGTGCACGCCAGCATGGTCCCGCGGTTGTCCAGCACCATGACCGCTCCGTCGCTCGGCAGTCGCCCGACGACGTCGGACACAGGGTCCGCACTCGTCTGTCTCACCCCCGGACGTAGTGGTGTACTGCTTTCCATTCAACTCGCCTGCACGGGTCACCGGCATCCCGGAACGGCTGCTCGGCCGCCGGCGAGCAGAGAGCGCAAGCCCGAGTGCCTGCACCGTGTGGCGGCCGTGCACTGGTGGTGGGAGCCGGACACCGACGGGCATCCCCCTTGGCGACCTGCGCGGCGGGCGAACAAGCTCAGCCCCGCAGATAGCGCGGCTCGCTGTCAAAGGCGGACAGCCCGATCGGCGAACGGCCGAACAGCCCGTCCAGAACGGTGCGGGACACCCGCACCTCCAGCACCGCGGAAACATCCACGAGGAACGCGAGCACGCCGCCGTCGCCACCGGGCGGTTCCGGGACCGTGGTGCACCCCGCGAGCTCCACCAGGTGCCCGTCCCGGTTCCGCGCCGTGCACGGCCCCGTCGTGGCACGGCCGGCGGCGATCCGCTCCAGCAGCGACCGGGCCCCGGAGCGGACCTCCGCCGGGACGAGCAGCTCCCCCGGCTGCCTCCAGACACCGCCATCTGGTTGGAAATAGTGCTGCCCTGGTGAGCGCCGGGATCAGACATACGCTCACATCGCCGAGTCGGGTGCGTGGTCGGTTTCCATATCGAGCCGAGAAGGTGGGCGGTCAGCTGCCTCAGTAGGCGCTGGCCGACGACTGCGCTGGACGGCAATCAAGGCGGCGTCGTCGGCCAGGTGACCGCCCGCATAGGCGAGCAGGTCGGTGCGCAGGTGGTGGACCAGCGCGGAGGGGCTGTGGTGGCCCCAGTGGGCAGCGCGTTCGGCCAGTGGGTAGAAGACGCCCCGGGCGTCCCGGGCTTCGATGACCCCGTCGGTGTGCAGCAGCAGCATGTCCCCGGGCTCGAGCGCGAAGGTGTCGACGTGGTAGGCGGCGGCGGTCAGCTCGCCCAGGCCCAACGGTGGGGCGGGGCAGGCGGCGAGCAATGCGGAGACCTTCGTGCCGCGCAGTAGCAACGGGGGCGGATGTCCACAGCTGACCACGTGGATGAGCGACGACACGTCGGGAATGTCGAGGAGCGCAGCCGTGATGAAGCACTCCCCGGCCTTCTCCGCCTCGGCGGGATCGGCCAGATTCCAGCACACGCTGTGGTCCAGGTAGGCCGCGAGGTCGGGCAGCGTGGCCTGGCGGTGCGCGCCTTCCCGGAAGGCGCCCAACAGCAGGGCGGCGTCACTGATCGCGGTCAGCCCCTTGCCCATCACATCGCCAATGATCAGCCGGGTACCCGTGGGAGTGCGGACGGCCGCGTACAGGTCGCCGCCGATCAAGGACTCCTCCTGCGCCGCCAGATACACCGATCCCACCCGCAGCGGACCGATCCGCCGCGGCAGCGGCCGCAGCACCACCCGCTGCGTCGCCTCCGACACCGTCCGCACCAGAGCCAGCTCGCGGGCATGCCGCTCCCGCAGATAGCGGAAGACCGTCACGATCACCGACACCACCAGCAGGGCGATGAGCTGCGAGCCGAACGACATCGTGCCGCCCAGCAGGTGGCCGCTTTGAAGACCGATGACGACCATGCCCACCACCGCCAGGGCAGCCACCGCCCCGGTCATGAGGGTGGAGGCGAAGGACGCGGTGAGCGCGGGCGCCACGATCAGCAGCGACGGGCCCAGCGGCAGACCGTCCGGGGTCAGCACGTCGACCAGCACGATCGCCACGATCAAACCCAGCGGGAGTGCCAGCAGAGCATCACCGGCCTGCCGTGAGCGAGGGCGGTGTCCAAACCGCTGTCGCAGACGCATATTCTCTACTTACACCCTCCCGATCGGTACCGCAGGCGCAGGAACACGACGAGAGCGCGGGCCAGCGAGGCCCGATGCCACCGCGAGCAGCAGCACCCTGACGGCACACACCCGGTGACCGGTCCGCAGACGGCTGCAGACTTCTGGCGCTCTCACGCACCACGCCTGACCTGGTCCGTCGGGGCTCGGAAAACCGCTGGGTATCAGAAACAGCCGCCAAGGGCCCCAGATGTCGAAGCGGTCGACGGCGGCGGCATTCTCACCAAAAGCCTCCGAAGGATGCCGCGGCCTTCAGGCGGGGGAGGAATTCGGTCGCACCGTGGAGCGGGACAGGGAAAGCCGTTTCGCCGAGAGGCGAACCGGCGTCGACTGTCGTACGACGCCGATAGGTTGGCGTGCGTGGTGACGCAGCAGGAGGAGACGGTGGACGCCGGGTGTGCCCGGTACGTCTACCGGCTGCGTGTGTCCGTCACCGCCGAGAGGTTGCTGATTGGCGAGTGGAGGCGCTGCCGCTGGATCTGGAACGAGTGCGTCGCCCGGTCCAAGAAGGCGTTCGCCGACGGCGAGACGTGCGGCCCGGCGCGGCTGGACAAGATGCTGACCGAGGCCCGCGCCGGCAACGCCTGGCTGCGGGAGGGCTCCTCGGTTCCGCAGCAGCAGATCATCCGGGACTTCGGCAGGTCCCGCGAGAAGGCGTTGAAGGACATCAAGGCGGGGCTGCCGATGCGGCAGCGCGTGGGGATGCCCGGGCGCAAGAAGCTCAAGGACTCCCGGCCGAGCCTGAACTACACGCGGCGCGGCTTCCGGCTCAAGGAGGGGCGGCTGCACCTGGCGGGCGGCATCCGCCTGACGGTGGTGTGGTCGCGGCAGCTTCCGGCCGAGGCGTCGTCGGTGCGCGTGTACCGCGACAGCGTCGGCCACTGGTACGCGAGCTTTGTCCTTCCGGCCGAGGTGCAGCCGCTGCCGCGCACCGGGGCGGTGATCGGTATCGACTGGGGTGTGAAGGAGCTCGCGACCACCACGTCCGATGCCCACGATCTTCCGCATCCGCAGCACGGGAGGAAGGCCGCGGGGAAGCTGGCCCGCTACCAGCGGATGATGTCCCGCCGGAAGCCGCACAGGGGCCAGGCCGCCTCGACGGGCTACCGCAAGGCGCAGCGGCAGGCCGCGAAGCTGCACCGGAAGATCGCCCGGCGGCGGCAGGACACCGGCCGCAAGTGGGCCAAGGCAGTGGTCCGCGACCACGATGCCATCGCGGTGGAGGATTTCCGTCCGACGTTCCTCGCCAAGTCCTCGATGGCCCGCAAGGCGGCTGACGCGGCGATCGGCGCCACGAAGAAGGCCCTGGTCGAGATGGGCCGCAAGCACGGCCGTGCCGTGCACTTGGTCAACTCCGCGCACACCACCATGGACTGCGCACGGTGCGGTGCGAGAGCCAAGCACGCACTCCTCCTTTCGGAACGTACCTACACGTGCACCGCGTGCGGAGCCGTCTCGCCGAGAGACAAGAACTCCGCATCCGTGATGCTCGTCCGGGCTGGTCTGACCCCGGCTGGTGCTGAGGGCGTAAGACCTTCTGGAGCGCTGCTCCAGGGGGCTGCCTGAGCCAGGAATCCCCCGCCTTCAGGCGAGGGAGCAGTCAAATAGCGCGCAGGCCGTGATCGGCGAAGGCGATCAGCCACTCGAAGCTCGCGTCGATGTCGGCGCTCCACTGGAAGGCGTTGTCCGCCTGCAGCGTGGCGAAGCCGTGGCAGAGGCTGCGGAGCGTGCGCAGGGCGTGGTCCACGTCGGGCTCTGCGATCTCGTAGCCGCGCAGGACCGCCGTGAACGTGCCGAGCAGCCGCTGACTCGCGGTGGCCAGCGGATCGTCCGGGCCGGACGGTTCCATGCCGATCGTTGCGGCGTACCGGCCGGGGTGCTCCAGGACGAAGGCGCGGAAGGCGCGCGCCGCGGCCGCCAGGGCGTCGCGGCCCGCGTACCCCTGGACCGCGCCGCCGACGGAGTCGGCGGCCTCGTTCAATGCCAGGACCGCGATGCGCCGGTTGAGGTCTTCCTGGCCGCCCACGTGCTTGTACAGGGACGGGGTGCGCACGCCCACCCGCTCGGCCAGCAAACCCATCGTCAGGTTGGCGAGCCCCACCTCGTCGGCGAGGGCGGCGCCGGCCGCGACCACGGCCGCCGGGTCCAGGCCGGCCCTAGGCACGGGCGGCGTCCGATCGGAGGAAGGCGAGCATGAGCGAAACCACCTGGTCGGGGAACTGGTCGTGCGGGTAGTGCCCGGCGCCCTCGATCATCTCAAGGTGGCCGAGGCCGGACGGCAGGGCATCCACGATCGCCGACCCCTCGGCGTGCGGGTCGGCCCAGTCGGGGTCGAGCGTGCCCATCACGACCAGGACCGGGCAGCGGACGTTGCCGAGCTGCGCGCCGGCGTCGGTCGGGGTGCTGCGGCCCATGCCCTGCAGGGCCTTCATCCGGCCCGGCTCGCGCAGCAGGGAGTCGATACGGCCGAGCCGCTCTGCCCAGTCGGCCGGCTTCACGCCGGGGTAGGCCACGTCGAGGTACGAGCGCCAGAGCGGCACGCTGCCGAACGCACCCGTGCCGAGCAGCCGCAGCATGCCCTGCCGGAAGCGCTTCACCCGCAGGTCGCCGAGGCGGATTGACTGCTTGCGGGTGAACGGCGCCAACTCGACAACCGCGGTGATCAGCGAGGGCTCCTGCGCCGCGGCGATGGTGGCGGCGGCGCCGGAGATCGAGTGGCCGACGAGCATGGCCGGGCCGCCCAGGTGGCGGATCACGGCGAGCAGGTCGCCGGCGATAGCGGTGCGGCTCCAGGCCGGCCAGCCGGCGCTGGACTCGCCGCAGCCGCGCAGGTCGACCGCGGCGACCCGATGACCCGCCGCCACCAGCGGCGGGATCACAGCACGGTACGCAGCGCGGCTGTCGCCCATGCCGTGTGCGAGAACGATCAGCGGGCCGGACCCCGCCACCTCGTAAGCGATCGTGCCGCCGTCGACGGCAAGGTACTCGGTCATGACATCCCTCAGATCCTGGCTAACGTTGTTAGCTAAAAGCTAACTTTATTAGCCAACCCTGTCAATGGCGAAATCCTGTGCCGCTCGAAAAGTCGTTGCCGCAGGTCACGCGGCGTATCTGTACTCGCTGATGGGGCCGCCGAGGATCTGGGTGCGCAGCAACTTGTGGGTGCCGCCGTCCATCACGGTGGGCTGTTTCTGGGCATCGGCTGGTTGCTGGTTGCGCGCCTGGTGGGGCCGATGCTCGTTGTTGCCTCTGGTAGGCCGCAAGCACCTGCCGGGCATGCGCGCGAGGCCGGCGTTGAGGCCCCCGACCGGACGAAAGGTACATCTCCTACGCAGAAGGTATCCTCGCCTGCTGCACCGTCCACTCCCGTGTCGGATGGGCAGTGACGCCGGTGATGTGCGGGCGCCGGGTGCCGTGCTCGAGGAAGGCCAGCGCATAGAGCCGCCTGCCGTTGGTGCCGTTGCCGTTGGCCTCGTAGGCGGTCTCGCATGCACCCGCGACGGAGTCGGTCGTCTTCGTGGCCATGCCACGGGGTTCGGCCGTGTGGTCGTAGGTGTAGGTGACCGTCGAGGGGACGGAGTCGGATGTCTGGGTGATCCGGTTGAGCAGGTCGTAGCGGATTTGGGTCGCTCCGCCGTCCGCGCCGAGCAAGCAGAGACTCTCAGACTCCTCACCCGCACCCCCGGCAGCGTGGGCCATAGGGGCATCAAACTCGCGGTCAGCTACGAAGCCACCGTGTTGATCGCAGCTATCAACGAGCGGCTGTAACCGGCACAGTCGTACCACTGATTACAGAATGATCCAGTAGCGGCGCTTGATGCCCGCGTTGGTTGTGCGGATGTCTTCCAGGACACCACCGTTGCCTTCGATGCTGCGTGCCGACCCGATGTTGTCGTCGTCGCAAGTGACGAGGACTCGATCCAGGCCGAGTGCACGGGCCTCGGGTAGAACCGCCCCGAGAGCCCACGTTGCCAGGCCGCGCCTCCGGAAGGAGGGGCGGATGCTGTACCCGATGTGCCCGCCGACGTCGAGCAGAAAGGCGTTCAGGTAGTGCCGCAGATCAATGGCTCCCAGGTAGTTGTCGCCCTCGACGATCCACCAATGGGTGGCGTGGACGCGCTCTTCTCCCACGGCAGCTGACCTGTCCGACTGCTGTTGCAGTCGTTCGACCCACTCCGAGAAAACCCCGGGGCTGTCGAGGTCGGCATCAGGCGCGAGACGCAGGCCTGTCCCGTCCTGGTGGGCACCTGGAGGCCACTCGTCACGCGCTGCGAGCCATGAGCATTGCAACTGGCTTGTGGGTGCGATCAGTTCAGGCATGCGGCCGACGCTAGCACTGCCGTTAGGGCCTGTTCGGGGTTCGGATCATGGGAGGGCTGGCAGGCTGCGTAACCAGAGGACGGATCCGCGCAGGTGGAGTCCTGCGGCGTAGCTCTCGGGTGTCTTGTCGTAGCGGGTGGCCAGCCCCCGCCATTCCTTGAACTTGTTGATGGCGCGCTCGACGGTGTTGCGGTCTTTGTAGAGCGTGGTGTCGTGGCTGACCGGGCGGCCGCCGGAGCGTCCCTTCTTCTTGCGGTTGGCGGCCTGGTCGGCCTTTTCCGTGATCACCGCCTTGATCTTGTGTCTGCGCAGGTGGGCGCGGTTGGCGCGGGAGGAGTACGCCTTGTCGCCGGCGACTGCGTCCGGCCGGGTCCTTGGGCGGCCGACCGGGACACGCACCTTGACCTTCTCCAGGACGGGGATGAAGCGCGGGCTGTCCGCGGCCTGCCCGGGGGTGAGGATGATGGCCAGCGGGCGGCAGCGCCGCTCGACGGCGAGGTGGACCTTGCTGGTGAGCCCGCCCCGGGAGCGGCCCAGTTCGGCGGCCCGCAGTCGGGCCTTGTGGCGTCGGCGCACGGCGCGGCGCTGTTCCCGCTCGAGGTCCCCGCTGTCCGCGGATCCGTCGCCTAGGGGGTCGTTTTGCCCCTTTGCTGCAGCCCCTTTTCCTCCGTCACAGCCTTCTCCAGGTCCTCAAGGAGCTCCGGGTCGACCACCATGCCCGCAGCGTGGTGATGCGCACGGGCAACGGTCGAGTCCACGCTGACCAGGCTGAGATCGACGTCGTCGCGGGCCGCCGCCTCGGCGATCATCCCGTCCATGAGTGCCTGGAAGACCCCGTCACGCGCCCACATCCGGAACCGGTCGTAGACCGTCGACCAGGAGCCGTAGCTTTCCGGCACATCCCGCCAGGGGCTGCCGGTACGGAACCGCCACATCACCGCGTTGAAGTAGCTGCGCAGGTCAGGGATCGGCCCGGACACCCCCAGCGGGAGGTATGGCTCGACCAACTCCCATTCACCATCGGTCAGATCACCACGAGTCATGTGACCGGTCTACCGGACTCAACCGGCCACCGGGGCCACGTTGACTCATCCGTGATCCGGACTCAGAACAGGCCCTAGGGCCTGTCGCGAAAGTGGATCAAGGTTTGTGGATGGTCACGTCCCACGCTGTATGACGGCGAGCAGCCGTGGGTCCAGACCAGCGCAAAAATCGTGATCACGGAAAGGACGACCCCGTCGCCCGCTCCCAGGAGGAGATCGCCCAGGCCCGCCGGAACTGGATGGAGGGCACCCGGTTCGGCGGGGTGAAGGGGTACGACGGCGCTCCGTCATCGGCCTCCGAGCTGCCGCCGGTTCCGCTGAAACCGCGTGGAAGGGTGCGTTGACCTGTGGAAGTCCCTTGCCCCCGACCGCCCGGGAAACGTCTACGGATGAAGGGTCCGACCACTCCATTCCGTCCCGCGAGTCAGAGCATCGGGACGCTGGACCACGGTCGGGCGGCCTCGATCGCTGCCGCCACGCGGAACACCGTGATGTCGTCGTAGGTGCGCCCGACCACCTGCACCCCCGTCGGCACTCCGGTCGAGGCGAAACCGGACGGCACGCTCAGCACCGGGCAGCGGCTGGCGATGTTGAACGCCGTGGTCATCGCGGCTTCCAGGTAGAAGTCCAGCTCGACGCCATTGATCACGACCTTGGTCGAGAGGTGGTCGTCGTCCGCCTTGAGCGCCGGGATGGCCGTGGTCGGGCACAGCAGCACGTCGTAGCGGTCCAGCAGGGTACCGAGCGTCGTCTGCACCGCGGCCTCGATCTCAAGGCCCAGCAGGAAGCTGCCGGGCTCGCGGACGGCCTCGGCGGCCCGCCTGGCGAAGTCGAGCGCGTACGTGGTGAGTTGGTCGCCGTGCTCGGCGGCCACCGATCCGATGTAGGGGCCGAAGATGGAACCAAAGTGGATCATCGCTGCCCGCATCACGTCCGCCCGCATGATGGGAACCTCGACCTCCTCGACGACGGCCCCGGCCGCGCGCAGCGCCTCCGCGACCGCGCGGGTGTTGGCCTCGACCTCGGGATCGACCGGCCAGTCCCCGAGGGTGACCGAAAGCGCCACCCGCAGGCCTTCGGCGCCCTCGAACCGCTCGGGCAGGACGAGTTTGGGCCGTAGCGAGACCGCGTCGAGCGGGTGGGGCCCCGCGATGACGTTCTCCAGCAGGGCGCAGTCGGCGACGCTGCGCGCCATCGGACCGTCGTGGCAGTACGTGTCGAGGTTGAACGGCGTCATCGCCGGCACACGCCCGTACGGCGGCTTGAAGCCGACCGTGCCCGTGTACGAGGCGGGGATGCGGATCGAGCCGCCGATGTCGGAGCCGGTCGCGAGCGTCGTCTCACCCGCCGCGAGCGCGGCGCCCGCGCCGCCCGAGGAGCCGCCCGGAGTGAATTCCAGGTTCCACGGGTTGCGGGTGACGCCCCACAGCCGTGACTGTGTGAACCCGGCGCAGCTGAACTCGGGGGTCGTGGTCCGGGCGTGCACGATGCCGCCGGCGGCCTGGATCCGCTCGATGACCGGGTGCGTCTGCTCGGCGATCTCGTGCTGGAACGCCAGGGATCCGTCCGTGCTGCGGCGGCCGGCTATGGGCTGCTCCTCCTTCGTTGCGACGGCGAGACCCTCCAGGGCGCGGGGCGTCTCGCCCTTGCCCGCGTATCGTGCCTCGGCTTCGCGGGCGGCGGCGAGCGCCTCCTCGAAGGTCCGCTCGGCGAGGGCGTTGACCTTCGGCTCGACGGCTTCGGCGCGCGCGATGACGGCGGTCATCAGCTCGACCGGTGACAGGGAGCGGTCGCGGAACCGGCGCAGGGCCTCGGTGGCCGGCAGATGGGCGAGGTCGGTGAGGTCGGTCATGTGATGGTCCTTCGGGAAGAGTCGGAAGGGTCAGGCAAGCGCGCGGCGGCCTGCGGAGATGCGGGCCGGATCCCATCCGGGCCGCGGTACGGAGTCGAGCAGGAGGCGGGTGTAGGGATGCCGTGGGCCGGTCAGGACGGAGGTCGTGGGACCGGACTCGACGATTTTTCCGTCCCTGAGCACGACCACCTCGTCGGTGATGTGCCGGACGACCGCGAGGTCGTGGCTGACGAAGAGGAAGCCGATGCCTTCGTCACGGCGGATGTCGGCGAGCAGGTCGAGGATCTGCGCCTGGATGGAGACGTCGAGTGCGGCGACCGCCTCGTCGAGGATGAGCACCTGCGGCCGGGCCGCCAGCGCCCGGGCGATGGCCACGCGCTGACGCTGCCCGCCGGACAGCCGGCGGGGCAGGGCCGTGGCCTCGCGCTCTCCCAGCCCCACCTGGTCGAGGAGTTCGGCGACCCGCTTGCGCCGCGCCGGCGCGTCCAGCGGGAAGTGCAGGCGCAGGACCTCCTCGAGGCACGCCCTCACGCTGATGCGCGGGTCGAGGGAGAGGTACGGGTCCTGGAACACCATCTGGATCTCGCGGGCGCGGGCCAGACGCTCGGCGCGGCCGCGGGCACGCGCGAAACGGTCGCGTCCGTTCAGCTGGATGTTGCCGGCATCGGGTGTCTCGAGGCCGACGAGCATGCGCGCCGTGGTGGTCTTGCCGCATCCGGACTCGCCGACGATGCCGAGTGAGCCGCCCGGTCGCAGGGTGAAGGAGACGCCGTCGACCGCAGTGTGGCCGCCGAACTCCTTCCGTAGTCCGTCCACCACGAGACCGGACGTGCCGGTCTTCTCCGTCGTGGTACTCACAGCAGGATCCCTTCTTCGGCGCGCAGGCAGGCGGCCAGGCCCTCGTCGCCGTACTGCCGCAGGACGGGTTTGTCGACCGAGCAGCGCTCCTGCACGTGCGCGCAGCGCGCGGCGAATGCGCATCCGGCCGGCGACTCGGCGAGCGAGACCGGGCGGCCGGGGATGGGCCGTGGTGGAGCGGCGTCGGGTTCGATGCGGGGTGTGCACGCGAGGAGGCCGGCCGTGTACGGGTGGCGCGGGCGCTCGAACAGGTCACCGGCGGCCTGCGTCTCGACGATGCGCCCCGCGTACATGACGTAGACGCGGTCGCAGAGGGCCGAGGCCAGTTCCAGGTCGTGGGTGACGAAGAGCAGCCCCGTGCCGCGCTCGGCCTGCAGGCGGGTGAGGATCGCGATGACCTCGGCCTGGGTCGTGACGTCCAGTGCGGTCGTCGGCTCGTCGGCGACGAGCAGTGAGGGCCGGCTTGCCAGTGCCGCCGCGATGACGACGCGCTGGAGCATGCCGCCGGAGAACTGGTGCGGGTAGCGCCGCAGCGCGCCGCGCGGGTCGCGGATGCCCACGGCAGCGAGAAGTTCCTCGGCCTGGTTCGTCGCCGCTGCCGCGGGTACGTCTGCGGCACGCATTTGCTCGGTGAGGAAGTCGCCGACGCGTCGCATCGGGTTGACCGAGGCACGTGGGTCCTGGAAGATCATCGAGACCTGACGGGTCCTCAGTTCCGTCAGTCCGTTCCGGTCCAGCGTCAGTACGTCGCGGCCCGCCACTCGGACCTCGCCGTCCGTCCGCGCGGTTTCGGGCAGCAGCCCGAGCACGCTGCGGCAGGCGACCGATTTGCCGGAACCGGATTCACCGACCAGGCCGACGGTCTCACCCGCCTTTACGTGCAGGGACACGCCGTCCAGGATCGGCCGGGCCGCGCGCCCCTCGGGCAGTCGCACGGAGAGGTTGTCGATCTCCAGAAGTGACTGATGCACAGTCATCCGCCTCACCACTCCCGCTTCGCGACCCGGTCGGCGATGCCTTCGCCGACGATGCTGAACGCCACGACGGCGAGCACGATGCACACGGACGGCGCGAGTGCGGGAAGCATCGCGCCCTGCAGCAGCGCACCTTCACCCTCGTTGATCATCGCGCCCCAGTCGGCGGTCGGGGGTTGCACCCCGAAGCCGAGGAAGGAGAGCGCCGCGAGGTCCATCAGGGCGTAGCCGAAGTTGATCGCCGACTGGGCGAGCACCGTCGGCGCGATGTTGGGCAGCAGGTGCCGGACGCAGATCGTCCAGCCCGACCAGCCCTGCACGAGATAGGACTCGATGTAGGGACGTGCCTTCTCCTGCCGGGCGATGCTGCGCACCAGGCGCCCCACGTACGGCGTGTACGCGACGGCCATGGCGACGACGGGCGCGGTCATGCCCGGGCCGGTGACCGCCACGAACATGATCGCCACAAGCAGTCCGGGGAAGGAGAACACCAGGTCCATCGAGCGTGAGAGGACCGCGTCGACCCAACCGCCGCGCCAGGCGGCCGCGACGCCCACCAGGATGCCCAGCAGGGTCGACACCCCGACGACCAGGAGCGGTCCGAGCAGCCCGGAGCGCGCGCCGTACAGCAGGCGCGACAGCACGTCGCGGCCCGACTGGTCGGCGCCCAGGAGGTGGTCGACGCTGCTCCCGGCCAGGGTGGCCGGCAGGTCGAGGGCGTCGGGGTCGTACGGCGCGAGCAACGGTGCGAACACGGCGACGGCCACCAGCACACCCAGCAGCAGGACGGCCGCGGTGAACAGCGGTCCCTGCCCGAGCACCCGCAGGCGGCGCAGACCGGGCCGCCTGCGCAGTTCGGTGACGGGGACAGCGGTGGTCATGAGGCACCTCGCCGGGTCAGTGTCAGCCGGGGGTCGATGAGCGGCGCGAGGAGGTCCACGACCAGGTTCACCAGGACGAACGCCGCCACGGTGATCAGCGTGATCGCCTGTACGACGGGGAAGTCCTTGACCGTCACCGACTGCACGAGCAGTGAGCCGATGCCGGACACGTTGAAGGCGGTCTCCACGATCGAGGTGCTCACCAGGAGTCCGGCGAGCGTCGTGCCGCCGACGGTGACGATCGGGCCCAGCGCGTTGCGCAGCACGTGTCGCCGCACCACGGTGCCCTCGGCGACGCCGCGGGAGCGCGCCACCTCCACGTGCTCGCGCCTCAGCTCGTCGAGCATCGAAGAGCGGGTCACCCGGGCCAGCAGCCCGGCGAGGGTGACCGCGAGGGCGAAGGCGGGCAGGGTCAGGTGGTAGAGCCGGTCCGCGAAACCGGTGCCGGCGGCGCCGGGCCCGGGGAACCAGCCCAGCTGCACCGAGAACAGCGAGACCAGCACGATGGCGCTGACGAACGGCGGGGTCGCCGTGGCCACGCCGGTGCACACGAGCACCACGCGGTCGACCACGCCGGGGCGCAGCGCGGCGAGGATGCCTGCGAGCACGCCGCCGAGGCAGGCCAGCACGGCCGAGTACCCGATGAGGAGGGCCGTGCTCGGCAGGCGCGAGCCGATCAGGGATCCGACGTCGTGCCGGAACTGGACGGAGCGCCCGAAGTCGCCGTGCAGCACATTGCCGACCCACTTCAGGTACTGGGTGAAGAACGGGTCGTCGAGGTGGTACTGGGCGCGGATCGCGGCCTTGGTCTCCGGCGAGACGGGGTGGCCCTTGAGGAGGAAGGACACCGGGTCCCCCGGGGCCAGGTGCACCGCGCTGAAGACCAGGAAGGAGGTGATCAGCAGCACGGTCACCAGCCCCAGGAGCCGGCCGAGGAGGTAACGGGCCATCAGTTGGCCGAGCCGATCTTCGCGGCCCACGGGTAGTACAGCTGGGCGATGCCGGCCGGGGCACCGGTGATCCGGCTGCCCAGGAACACCGAGTGGGGAGCTTCGTACAGCGGGATGGCGGGCAGATCGCGCAGCGCGATCTTCTGCAGCTCGGCCGTCAGGTCGGCACGTGCGGCCGGGTCGGCGACCGCCGTCGCCCGGTCGTAGAGCGCATCGAACTCGGGGTTCGAGTACTTGCCGTAGTTGCCGAAGTCACCGGTGCGGAACGACTGGTAGAACTCGAGCGGGTCGGGTGAGTTGATGTAACCGTTGGTGAACACCAGGTCGATGCCGGCACTGGCGTGCGGGTCGGTGAAGAGCGCGGTGTACGCGTCGGGCGCGATCGGCTTGATCTGCACGTCGAGACCGATCTGCTTGCCGGCCGCCTGTACGGCGTTGGCGACGACGGTTATCTCCGGAGTGAGCGTGCTGCTCGCGATGACGACCTTTTTGCCGGTCGCACCGGCCTCCTCGATCAGCTTCTTGGCGCCGTCGATGTCGTACACCAGGTCGGGAAGGGCGGAGAAGTAGCCGGCCGTCCGGTCCGGGGCGGTGAGCCAGGCGCCCCGCGCGGCCGGGGCCTTGGCCGGTACGGCCACTCCGGCGACGGCGGCCTTGATGATGCTCTGCCGGTCCAGCGCCAGGGACAGGGCCTTACGCACCTTCAGATCGCCGAGCGTGCCCTTGAGGTTGAACACGGCGAGGTCGGAGGCGGCGGTGTTCGGGCCGAAGTACAGCTTGCCCCGCGAGGTCGACTTGAGCTGCCCGATCGAGGTGGCCGGCACCAGGTACCCGCCGTCGACCGATCCGGAGAGCCAGGCGTTGGTGCGCGCGGCCGGGTCCTGGATGAAGACGAACTTGACGCTTTGCGCCTTGGGAGTCAGCGTGCGATCCCAGTACGCGGGGTTCTTCTTCAGGGTGATGCTGTCGCCCTGGGCCCAGGTGTCGAGCGCGTAGGGGCCCGTGCAGTCGACGCCGGCCTTCGGGTTGCCGTAGTCCCGGCCGGCCCTGGCCAGGAACGCGGCGCTCTCGATGGTGCCGGGGGAGGCCGCCATCAGTTCGTTGAGCAGGACGTCGGGCTTGTTGAGCTTGATCGTCACTTCGAGCGGGCCGGTCTTGGTGATCGAGGCGACGTTCTTGAACGCGCTGCCCCACGCCGAGCCCACGGCCGGGTCGAGATGGCGCTTGAGGGAGGCGACGACGTCGTCCGCGGTCATGGTCGAACCGGAGTGGAACTTCACGCCGCTGCGGAGGGTGTACACCCAGGTCAGCGGGTTGGGATGGGCTGACTTCAGGGCCAGGCCCGGCGCGACCTTCATGTCGGGTGTGATGCGGAACAGTTGCTCGCAGACGTTCGCCAGGACGGTGTTGGGCGGGTAGTCCCAGGCCTGCGTGTAGTCGAGGGAGTAGGGCTCGGCGTAGAGCGACCAGGAGAACGACGGGATCGAGCCCTTGGCCGCGGGTGTGTCCGCGGAGACCTGGTAGGTGGTGCTGCCCTGGGCGGATCTGGCGCCGGTGGACGAGGCGCCGGAGCAGCCGGAGACGGTCGCAGCCAGGGCGACCGCTCCGGCGAGCAGGGCGGTGGGTCTGGAGGCACGCAAGGAACCCACCCCTTTCGAGGGTAGTGGGGGTGCTGTGGATGGCAGCGAGTATTGATGCGGGAACGTTCCTTCACAAGGGTTTGCGGGAACGGTTTTTTTGAGGTCAGAGGCGGGTGACGACGGCACGCGGGGCTGGCACCATTCAGGGCATGACCGAAACTCCGCGCCGCAGCGGACACGGCGTCCCGGCCGCCGTGCCCCGGGTCCGCCTCGTCGACGTCGCCCGCGAGGCGGGCCTGTCCAAGACCACCGTCTCCGCCGCGCTCAACGGCACCGGACGCCTTTCGCCGGCCGTACGCGAACGCGCCCGCGAGACCGCACGGCGCCTCGGCTACCGGCCCAACGCGACCGCGCGGCTGCTGCGCGCCGGGCACGCCAGGCTGATCGGCTACGCCGTCGGGGAGTACCCGACAACCCCCGGGTCCTACATGGACTCCCCCTACTTCGCCCAGTTGACCAGCGCCATCGCGACCGCAGCCCTGCACCACGGCTACGCCCTGGTGCTGCTGCCCACCAGTTCTTCGCCCAGCGAGTGGGCCGATCTGCCGCTGGACGCCGCGATCGTCGCGGACCCGCTCGAGGACGATCCTCTGATCGAGGACTTCGTCGCCGCCCGAATCCCGCTGTCCACCGACCGCTCGGTCGAGGGTCGTCCCGGCACGCACTGGGTGGACATCGACATCGACGCCGCCATGCGCGAGGTGCTGGACCACCTGCACGCCCAGGGCGCGCAGCGCATCGCGGTCGTCGCGCCCGACACCCCGACCCGCTTCAACGCGGAGGCCCTGGACCTCTACCGGCGCTGGTGCGCCAGGCAGGGTGCCACACCTCGGATCACGCTTTCGGAGCGGCCGGGCAACGGCCCTGCCGTTGAAGCCGTCGAGCGGGCCCTCAGCGCTCCCGATCGGCCCGACGCCCTGTTCGTGCTGACCGAGGCCAATCCGCCGCTGGTGCTCGACGCCGCGCGCCGCCTGGGCCTGTCGGTGCCCGGCGACCTGCTGCTGGTGTGCGCGAGCGAGGACTCCTCGGCCGCGCATGCCGACCCACCCGTCACAACCCTGAGCCTCCAGCCGGAATGCGTCGCCGCAGCGGGCATCGAGCAACTCGTCGCGGCGCTGGAGAGCGGGAGCCAGGAGCCGACAGGCACCTTGGTACAGGCGAAGCTGGAGATCAGGGCGTCATCGGAGCGCGGCGGCGATTCCAGGGCCGCGGCCCCGCTCCGACGGCGCGGCCGTCACGAGGTGGAGTGCACCAGCACTCCACTCACGTAGGTCCGCAGAACCCGGGCCGTGTGGATCTCCTCGGCCGGGGCGGTGAAGATGTCCCGGTCGAGGACCACCAGGTCGGCGAGGTGGCCCGGCCGCAGGGTGCCGGTGTCGTCCAGGCCGTTGACATGGGCCGACCCCGCCGTGTAGGCCGCGACCGCGGTGGCGAGGTCGAGGCGCTGTTCGGGCAGGAAGACCCGGCCGTCGGTTGCCCCGGGCTCCATCCGGTTGACCGCGACATGGATCCCGGCGAGCGGGTCGGGGCTGCTCACGGACCAGTCGCTGCCCGCCGCCAGGGTCGCGCCGGCCCGCAGCAGGGAACCGAAGGGGTACTGCCAGGCGGCGCGTTCGGGCCCCAGGAAGGGAATGGTCAGCTCGTCCATCTGCGGCTCGTGGGCGGCCCAGAGCGGCTGGATGTTGGCGATCGCGCCGAGTTGCGCGAAGCGCGGGATGTCGTTTGGGTGGACGACCTGCAGGTGGGCGAGGTGGTGCCGGGTGGCACGGCGGCCGTTGGCCGTGCGGGACGCCTCGATCGCGTCCAGCGCCTCGCGCACCGCGCGGTCGCCGAGGGTGTGGAAGTGCACCTGGAAGTCGAGCGCGTCGAGTTCGGTGACGTACGAGCGCAGCGCGAGCGGGTCGACGAAGCTCAGGCCGCTGTTGGCGGTGGCGCAGCCGCAGGTGTCCAGGTAGGGGCTGGTCATCGCGGCGGTGAAGTTCTCCGCGATGCCGTCTTGCATGATCTTCACCGAGTCGGCCCGGAACCTGCCGTGGTTCAGTTCCGCGCGGCGGGAGACCAGTTCCGGGATCTGGTCCGGGCCTCGGCCGCGGTCCCACCAGAGCGCGCCGTTGACCCGGGCGGTGAGGGTTCCCTCGCGGGCGGCGGCGAGGTAGGCGTCCGAGGGGTCGGGCTGGCCGTTGAACTCGCCGAGCAGGGCGTCCTGCCAGCCGGTGATACCGAGCGAGTGCAGCAGCCGCTGGGCGCGCAGCAGGCCGTCGAGTCGGTCGGCGGCGGTCTTCGCGGGCACCAGTCGGGCCACCAGGCCGGTGGCGCCTTCCTGCAGGACGCCGCTCGGTGTGCCGTCGGCCTCCCGTTCGATCCGGCCGTCGGTGGGGTCCGGGGTGTCCCGGGTGACGCTCGCGAGTTCCAGCGCACGGGTGTTGGCCCAGGCGCCGTGGTGGTCGCGGTTGACCAGGTACACCGGCCGGTCCGGCACCACGGCGTCGAGCAGCTGCCGGTTCGGAAGGCCGCCCTCGAAGCTCTCCATGGACCAGCCGCCGCCGGTGATCCAGGCGCTGTCGGGGTGGTCGTCGGCGAACTCGCGGATGCGGCGCAGGTATTCGTCGACGCCCACGGTGCCGCTGAGGTCGCACTCGGCGAGCTCCATGCCACCGTAGACGGCGTGGATGTGGGCGTCCTGGAAGCCGGGAAGCAGCAACTTGCCGCTGAGGTCGACCACCTCGGTCCGCGGGCCGATCAACTCCCGTACCTCGTCGTGGCCGACGGCCGTGATCCGCTCCCCGGTGACGGCGAGACTGCTCGCCCGGGTGCGAGCGGGGTCCCCGGTGTGCACGGGGCCTTGGGTGAAGACCAGATCGGCCTTGGTCATGGGAGGTTCTCCTGGTGGTCGGCGGCCCGCTCGTGGGCCGTGGGAGGGAAATGAGGTGTCGCGGTCCGCGTCGTGTGTCCGCGGGGTGCTGGTCAGCCGGTGCTGATCGGGTCGTTGCCGGAGGCGGCATCGCGGGAACGGGAGAAGTAGGTCGACCTGCGGTGCCAGCGGGCCCATGCGGCGGCCAGCAGGCCGGAGCCGATCATCAGCACCGGGACGAGCAACGCGAACCAGCCGTTGTCGGCTGAGAGTTCGAAGTGATCGGTGGAGCGGTAGAAGGTCCAGGCGAGGTAGCCGCCGATGGCGAGCAGCGCGAGCGCGCCCAGCACCGGTCCGACGACCGCACGCAGAGCCTCCGTCGGCGAGGTGCGCAGCAGGTGGCGGAAGTGCACGGCGGCGGCCGCGGCGGTGAGTGCGTAGTAGAGGGCGACGACGATGCCGATCGCGTTGACCGCGGCGAAGATCAAGTCGTTCACAGTGGGGATGACCAGCGCAAGTACGGCGAGGGCAAGGGCGATCGCGGTGATCAGCAGGGTGCCGGCGGCGGGGGTCCCGTGCCTGGGGTGCAGGCGCGTCCAGACGGAGCCGAGCACGCCGTCGCGGCCCATCGCGTACATCCCGCGGGCGGTGGGGATGACGGAGGCCTGGAGCGACGCCACCGCGGAGAACATGAGGGCGATGAGCGGCAGTGCGGCCAGCGGCTGGTTGGCGAGCTTCGTGCCGAAGTAGGCGAGCCCTTGCGCGCCGTTGTCGGACAGTTCGCCCAGCGGCAGGACCCGCTGGAAGGCGGTGCCGGCGAGCAGGAACAGGAGCAGCATGACGGTCAGCGCAACGAACCCGCCGCGGGAGGCGTCCCGCGGGTCACCGACCTCCTCACCGACGCTGAAGACCGACTCGAAGCCCCAGTAGCAGAAGACGGCGAGCACCATGCCCTGGGCGAGGGCTTCGGCCGAGGGGATGTCGAAGGGGTTGTACCACTGGAGCGAGAAGGGCTGGTCCCCGACGAACAGGCCGTAGCCGCAGAAGGCGAGCAGCACGCCGTATTCGAAGATCAGCAGGTATTTCTGGAGACGCGCCGCGAGGTCGAGCCCGCGGACTGCGACCAGCGCCGCGACGACCAGGACGGCCATGCCGAGGAGGGTGGACTGGAGGGTGGAGTCCGGATCGAGGGAGAGGCCGACGACGCTGTGGACGGTGGCCTGTCCGAGGAGCTGGATGATCGCCGAGCCGGTCACCGTGGTGGTGTACGCCATGAACACGATCGTGCCGACGACGTTGACCCATCCGGTCAGAAAGCCCAGCCAGGGGCTGAGGATGCGGCCGACCCACCGGTAGCTGCTGCCGGCGTTGGGTTCGGCGCGGTTGAGCCGTCCGTATCCGCCGGCGATGCCGAGTACGGGGAGGAAGGCCAGCAGCATGATCGCCGGCAGGTGCAGGCCGACGATGCTCGCCATCAGACCGAGTCCGATACCGATGCTGCTGGTGGCCGCGGTGCTCGACGCGGCGAGGACGATGCCGTCGACGACGCCTATGGACTTCCGCATCGCGGTCTTGGGGACTTGGGAGCTGTGTCCCGGCGTGCTGCCCGCGTCCTTCGCTGGTACTGCCAATGATCTTCGCCTTGCTGGTAGGGGAACGTGGCCGAACGGGCCTGATGGCAGGCCATGGAAGTCCTTGGCCTCTTCACATGTCAATGGCGTTGTCATAAGCTCCGGCCATGACTGAGCGTGTGGTTCCGGAGCCGCTTCGACGGCGTAGAAAGCCGACGAAACAGGGCACGGTGCTGTCCGAGCGGGTCATCGTGGAGACGGCCCTTCGGCTGGTCGGCCAGCACGGCGCGGAGGCGCTGACGGTCCGGCGGCTGGGAGCCGCACTGGGCGCCGATCCGAGCGCGCTCTACCGGTACTTCCGCAACACCGACGACTTGCTGCTGGCCATCGCCGACGAGCTCATCGGCCGTGCCCAGCACGGCTGGCAGCCCACTGGCGACTGGCGTGCCGACCTGTGCGAGCTGGGCTTGCGCGTCCATGCCTCGTACCAGGCGCACCCGCAGGCCGCCTTGCTCGCGGCACACCGCACGACGGGGAGGGACAACGAGATGCGCGCCGTGGAGATGATGCTCGGCGTGCTGCGGTCGGCGGGCTTCCGCGACCCGGAAGCGGTCCGGATCTACCACGCCTTCGTGGACCAGGCGCTCGCTTTCGCGGCCCTGGACGCGGCCGCGCTGGCCATGCCGGCTCCCGCGCAGGCGACCGACCTCAAGGTGTGGCAGGTCCGCTACGGCGGCCTGGACGCGGGCACCCACCCCAACATCGCCGCCACCGTGCGCCTGTTGGCCGCCGAGATGCCGCTCAGCGGCTATCCCTTCGCGCTGGAGCTGCTGCTCGACGCTGTTGCGGCCAGGCTTCCGGGCGCGGGTGCGGAGGCCGGCTGAGGCCCGGATCGCACGCCCTCGCCAGGCGCCCCGTAAGGGCCCGGGCTGGGCGGATCGCTGCCGGGATACCGGGGGTGTCGACCTGGGTCCGGGAGTGAGCAGGCTTATGTCAACATCGTTGACACTTTCCTGGGGCGGGAGGTCTGATGAACGGACCCCGGAGGCCAACCCCTCCCTGCACCCAAGGAGTCCTCCATGGATCCCGTCCGCGCGCTCAAGGACGCCGGCCCCACCCCGTTCTGGCTGGACGACCCCGGCCGCCCGCAGGCCACGTCGGCCCTGGTCGCCGACACAAGCTGCGATCTGCTCGTAGTGGGCGGCGGCTACAACGGCCTGTGGACCGCCCTGATCGCCAAGGAGCGCGACCCCTCCCGCGACGTGGTCCTGATCGAAGGCGAGGAGATCGGCTGGGCTGCCTCCGGTCGCAACGGCGGTTTCTGCGAGTCCAGCCTCACTCACGGTCTGAGCAACGGCATGGATCGCTGGCCCGGCGAGCTCGCCGAGCTGGAGCGGCTCGGCATGCGGAACCTTCAGGCGATCGAGGACACGATCAAGAAGTACGGCATCGACTGCGACTGGCGGCGCACCGGCTCTCTCAACGTGGCGACGGAGCCGTACCAGATCGACGACATGCACGAGTTCGCCGCGCTCGCCGCCCGCTACGGCTGCGAGCAGACCGTACTGGACGCAGACCAGGTTCGCGCCGAGATCAACTCACCGACCTTCCTGGGCGCGCTCTGGGACAAGGACGGCACTGCGATGCTCAACCCCGCGCACCTCGCGTGGGGCCTCAAGCAGGCTTGTCTGGACCTCGGCGTACGCATCCACGAGCACACCTCGGCCACAGCCGTCGCGGAGGCCGGCCCGGGGATCGCGGTGCGAACCCCCTACGGCCGCGTCCTCGCGAACCGGGTCGCCCTTGCGACCAACGCCTTCCCTTCCCTGCTCAAGCGGCACCGCCTCTACACCGTCCCCGTGTACGACTACGCGCTGATGACCGAGCCATTGACGGACGAACAACTCGCCACCGTCGGCTGGCACAACCGACAGGGATTCTCCGACGCCGCCAACCGGTTCCACTACGTGCGGCTCTCCGCCGACAACCGCATCCTGTGGGGCGGCTACGACGCCGTCTACCACTACCGGGGCCGAGTGCGCGCCGAGCACGACCAGCGGCCCGAAACCTTCGCCACCCTGGCTCGACATTTCTTCCGGACCTTCCCCCAACTGGAGGGACTGAGCTTCACCCACGCCTGGGGCGGCGCGATCGACACCTGCACCCGCTTCTGCGCGTTCTTTGACACCACTCACCGGGGCCGGGTCGCCCATACGGCCGGATTCACCGGCCTGGGCGTGGGCGCGACCCGCTTCGCAGCCGAGGTGATGCTCGACCTGCTGGCCGGCGAGCGAACGGAGCGGACCGAACTGGAGATGGTGCGGCGCAAGCCCCTTCCGTTCCCGCCGGAACCGATCCGCTGGGCGGGAATCCAGGCCACCAGTCGGTCCCTCGCCCGCGCGGACGAGAACTCCGGACGGCGCAACCTCTGGCTCAAGACCCTCGACCGGCTCGGCCTCGGCTTCGACAGCTGACCGGATCTCTTGAGTGCAAGCCCCGTTCTTCAGGACGGGGTTAGCTCTTCCTTGGCGCGGAGTCGCGCAGCGGCGGAGTTCTCTGCGTTGTCAGTGGCGCGCACTAGGTTGATCGCACCAGCTTAAGGGGGGTGTTGTCATGCTGTCCGGTCGCCGCTACCTGCTCGACCTCTCGCCCGAACAAGAGGAGATGTGAGGAGTTCGGCGCTATCTGCCGGTCGGTGTGGAACACGGCCCTGGAGCAGCGTCGGGAATACCGGCGGCGCGGGGCGTGGATGAACTACGTGCCGCAGTGTGCCGAGTTGGCCGATGCCAAGCGTGAGCATCCGTGGTTGAAGGCGGCGCCGTCGCACGCGTTGCAGCAGACGCTCAAGGATCTGGACCGGGCCTGCCGGGTTCACGGCACGTTCACGGTGCGGTGGCGGTCGAAGGCACGTTGGTCGCCGTCGTTCCGGTTCCCCGACGCCCAGCAGATCAGCGTGGAGCGGCTGGGGCGCAAGTGGGGCCGGGTCAGGCTGCCGAAGCTGGGCTGGGTCCGCTTCCGCTGGTCCCGCCCCCTGGGTGGTGAGATCCGTTCCGCGACCGTGTCCCGCAAGGGCGGCCGGTGGTTTGTGTCGTTCCTCGTGGACGACCACGCGGCCACTCCCGAGCAGCACGCCATGCCCGGTACCGCCGTGGGCATCGACCGGGGGGTCAAGACCGCCGTCGTCACCTCCGACGGCGACTTCCACGGCCGGCCGTTCATCACGGCCGGCGAGAGCGTCCGGTACCGGCGTCTGCAACAGCGCCTCGCCCGGTCCAAGCGCGGCAGCGCGAACCGGCACAAGACGATCACGGCCATGGGCCGCATCATGTCCCGGGTGTCGGACCGGCGCGGGAACTTCTGCGCGCAGAGGGCCGCCCGGATCGTCGCGAAGAACGCCCTGGTGGTCCTCGAAGACCTGCGGATCAAGAACATGTCCGCCGGCGCGTGTGGCACCGTGGCCGAGCCCGGCCACAACGTCCGCCAGAAGGCCGGGCTCAACCGGGCCATCCTGGACAAGGGGTGGCACCGCCTCGAACTCGCCCTTACCAACGCCGCCCGGTACACGGGCACGCGCGTGGTGAAAGTCAACCCCGCGTACACGTCGCAGCGGTGCTCCGCCTGCGGCTTCGTCACGGAGGGAAACCGCGAGAGCCAAGCGGTCTTCCGGTGCAAAGCCCCAGGCTGCGGACACCGCGACCATGCCGACGTGAACGCAGCGAAGAACATCAAGGCCGCAGGACATGCGGTCTCAGCCTGTGGAGACCTCGGCACCAGCCGGTCCGTGAAGCAGGAACCCGTAAGCCGGGCGACCGGCCGAACCCCCTCATAGGGGAATCCCCGAGCTTCAGCCCGGGGAGGAAGTCAAGAACCACTGCAGTTGGGTCGTGGTCGCGCCGAGGTCGACGGCCATGGTGCGCAGCGCCGTGGAGACGACCAGGTTGTCGAGCGCCACCATGAACATAGGCAGGCCGGAGGCGAGGATGACGACCGGCAGCGGATATCGGCGGCGCCCAGCCGGGTCACCGATCAGCGCGTTGAGCGCGTTCATGACAAGACCTCCAGCGTGCGGGACGCCGAGACCGGATGACGAGAACGGGACCGACGCGCGGGCGGCGACGGCGCACCTTGGCGCGGCGCCCCAAGAACGGTCAGGCCGCGCGACCCTCGGCGTCCAGGCGCGCCTTCTCGGCCAGCCGGCGCTTGGCCTCGTCCCAGCCGATGGGCAGATCGGCGGAGCCGGTCTCCCAGAAGACGAAGGTCGACTCCCGGCAGCGCGGCCGCATCGCCCGCATGACCTCGCCGTGCGGGTCGGATTTGGCGTAGGTGTACAGGGCGTTACGGTCTTCCCAGGCGGAGAGCGTGTAGAAGACGCGGCGCAGCGGCTGGGCGACGAGCGATGCCCCGTATGCGCCGGGCGCGGTCTTCACCTGCTTCCAGGAGACCAATGACTTGACGAGGAACCGCGGCACGTCCGAGAGCGACTTCAGGTCGAAGCGGGATGCCATGACGATGACGCGGGAGTGCGGGGGAGCAGGATGGGGAGAGATCCAGCCGAGAGCAGGCACAACGGCACCCACCTTCCAGAAGAAGACCTTCGGCAACCATAATAGATAGTAGCGCGATCCGTTATCCGTTATTTGTAAGTGAGTGGCTCGATGAAGATCTCGGAACTCAGCCGACGCAGTGGGGTGCCCATCCCCACGATCAAGTACTACCTGCGGGACGGGCTGCTGCCCCAGGGGCACGCGACGGCCGCCAACCAGGCCGTCTACGACGAGGACCACCTGCGCCGGCTCCGCCTGATCCGCACCCTGATCAGCGTGCGGCAGTTGTCGGTCAGCGCGACGAAGGAGATCCTGTCCGCGGTCACGCAAGAGGGCGACCCGCATCAGATCCTGGGCATCGTGATCAACGCCCGCCCCGCCGACCTCAAGGCCAAGGAGAAGCAGTCGCAGCAGGCCGTACCGCCCGGCGCGGCCGACGCGCTCCGGCTGGCGGCGGAGATGGGGTGGGACGTGGACGAGGACACGTCCGCGATCGGGGAGTTGGGCGGCGTCCTGGATGCCCTCGCCGACCTGGGCGCGGGCATCGACTGGCGGACGCTGCTGCCCTACGCCGAACTCGTCGACAGGATGTCGAAGTTGGACCTGGACCAGCTCAACGGCAGGTCCGGCCCGCTGGAGCAGGCCGAGCGCGCCGTGCTGGTGTCCGTCCTGCTGGAGCCCGCACTGCTCGCCATGCGCCGCCTCGCCCAGGAGGACAAGTCCGGGCGCCTGTTCCGGGCGGCCGCGGCTGGCCAGGAGGAGCACTCGGGGCCGGAACAGGGCGATCGGAAGAAGACGGCTCCGGAGGAGAAGAAGGGCGGCGCGGAGTCCGACTGACGAGCGTCGGCCGAGTCCGCTCAGGAGTTGGACTCTGCCCGGCCTGCGGAGGAGGCGACCCTTGCCGATGGGACGGCGAAGAAGACCAGCGCCGCGAGGACCGCCACGATCGCCGCGAGCGCCACAGCGCCGGGGAGGGACCAGTGCGCGGCCGGTCCGGCAACCGCCGCCCCCACGGCGAATCCGGTGATCTTGAGGCTGGCGCCGGTGGTGAAGATCTGGCCGCGTAGATGCTCTGGGGCCTCCCGGTGGCGGATCGCGAACAAGGCGGCCAGTTGGGGTCCTTCACCAGCCCCGAGGATGAGGACGGCCACGATGAGCACGGCCGGTCGACCCGACGTGCACAGGGCCAACGCGGCGGCCTGGACAAGGGCACTGGCCCAGATGACGGTGCCGGGGGCGACCGAGCGCGGAAACCGGGCGAGGACCGCGTTGGCCACCAGGGCGGAGATCGCAGCGCAGGAGAGCAGCACCGCGCCCCGGCCGGCCCCGCCCAGGGCACGTTCGCCCAGGAGCGGGACGCAGGCCGTCAGCACCCCCTGGGCGACGCAGGTGACGATCGAGGTGAGGGTCGCTCGGGCCAGCGGCGGCCTTCCGGCGATGACCCGCGTTCCGGCGGCGAGGTCGCCGATCACCGAGGTGGCCCGAGCGTCCCGCACCCGACCGGGGCGGGCGGACAGCAGCCACGCTGCGGGCAGTGCCGAGACGATGAGCGCTGCGGAGACCACCACCGCCGACGGGGCTCCCAGCGCCTCCGCCACGACGCCGGCGAGTGCCGGACCTGCCAGGCTCGCCGCGCTGAACGTCATGGCGTCGAGCGCGTTCGCCCGGGGCAGGCGGCCGCCCGGCACCACCCGAGGAAGTTGGGCCGTCCAACCGCCCGACAGGGCCGGCCCGAGCAGCCCCGTCACCACGGCGATCAGGACGGTGACGGCGAACGGCAACCGGCCGAGCCCCACGAGGGTCCCGACGAGCTCAGCGGCCGGCGCGCCCTGGTCACCGGAGGCACCCGCGGGTTCGGCGAGGCGATCGTCGACCGGCTCACTCGCGCCGGAGCGACGGTGGCCTACAGCGCCCGCACCGCCCCACCGCCCGGGCCCGTCCAGGCGCTCGCCGACCGCGCGGGCACCGGCTACGACGAGGCACGCACACAGGTGATGGCGGACGTCGGGATCCCGCTGGGCCGACCGGTCCGTCCGGAGGAGGTCGCCGAGGTGGTCGCCTTCCTGGTGTCCGACCGCGCTTCGGCGATCGTGGGCGCCGAGCACGTCGTCGACGGCGGCAGCAAGCCCACCGTCTGACCCATCGAGACCAACAGCAACACGAGCAGGAGAACAGATATGACAACCGCCGCGACCGCTCACCCGATCATCCAGCACTACTTCGAGCTCGCCCCCTCGCGGGACGCCGAGGAGTACTTCGCCCTGTTCGCTGACGACGCCCTCGTCGAGGACGAAGGCAAGGAGTACAGGGGCATCGAGTCCATTCGAGCGTGGCGCTCCGAGGTCCCCCTCGTCGAGTACACGATCACCGGCATCGAACCAGTCGGCGAAAAGGTGGTCGCGACCTGCACGGTCACCGGGGATTTCCCGGGCAGCCCCTTCGCCGGCCTGAAGTTCCACTTCGAACAGTTCGATGCGGACCAGGTGAAGGTTCTGCGGATCCGGACCTGACATGACAGACCACGGTGACGACACCCACCCGGCCCGCTGCACGCCGTGGTGGAGCGCACGGTCGGCGTCATAGGGAGGACAGTCCTGTCGTGGCAGGTCCAGGGCGGGGAAGACGTATGGCATGGGCAAGGGCGAGGACGACAAAGCGCGGCTGGGCCGTCTGACGTTGCTGGCGGACGCCGAGGCGGCGCTGGCCAGCACGCTGAACCTGCTGGACGGACTGCGGCGAGCATGCCGCGTGCTGACCGGGCGGCTGGGCGACTGGTGCGTGGTCGACCTGCTCGACGAATGCGGCCGGCTGGAGCGGGCCGTCGTCGTCCACCGCACGCCCGAGGCCCTGATTCCGGGTGGCTTCGAAGGACTGCTTCCGCCGGTGCCCGAGGATGCGGACGGGCCGCTGCCGCGGGTGCTGCGCGGGGCGGGTCCGCTGCTGATCGCCGACATGTGCCCGCCGAGCCGGGCGGTGAACCCGCTGCACGCGCGGCAGCTGGAACTGTTCGAGCAGCTGGGCGCGCACAGCGCCGTCATCACCCCGCTACGGGCGCGGCGGGAGGTCCTCGGCGCCCTGACCGTGTCGCGCACCGACCCCGACCACCCGTTCACCGAGGACGATCTCCCCCTCATCGAGGACCTGGTCCGCGGCCTGGCGGTGCAAGTCGACAACGCGCGGCTGTACCAGCAGACCCAGCGCATCGCCGAGCGGTTCCAGCGCGCCCTGCTGCCCGAGCTGCCGCAGGTCCGCAACCTCCAGATCGCCGCCCGCTACGCCTCCGCGCAGGCCGTCGCACAGGTCGGCGGTGACTGGTACGACGCCTTCGTCCTGCCGCAGGGAAGCACCGCCCTGGTCATCGGCGACGTCACCGGCCACGACCTGCAGGCGGCCATCGACATGAGCGCCCTGCGCAACATGCTGCGCGGCATCGCCGTGGACCGCCAAGAGCCCCCCGGCGAGGTCCTGCGCCGCCTGGACATCGCCAGCCACACACTGCAGCACGAGGCGACCGCCACGTGCATCTACGCCCTCGTCAAGGACCCCCCTGAGAAGAGCGGCCCCTGGCGCCTGCATCACTCCTGCGCCGGGCACCTGCCACCGCTGCTGACCACCGCCGAGGGCGACACCCGCTATCTGGAGACGGGCGCGGGACTGCTGATCGGCCTCGACCCCGGGCACCAGCGCCCGACCGCCGTCGACGAGCTGCCGCCGTACTCGACCGTGCTGCTCTACACCGACGGGCTGATCGAGCGCCGCGCCGAATCCCTCGACCGCGGGTTCGCCCGGCTGCGCCAGCACACCGCCGCACTGGCCCGCGAACCCCTGGACGTCTTCTGCGACGAGCTGCTCGGCGGACTGGCCGCCGACAGCACCGACGACGCCGCCCTGCTCGCCCTGCGCCCCGCCCCGGCCCACACCTGACCGAGACGACCCGCCGGCCCGGACTCGACCGGCATCCCGGGCGTGCCACACCCAGCGCGCGCACGCCTCGCCGCGACGGCCGACGCCCGGCCGCAGGCCATCAGTTCAGTCGGCAGAGGCCTGTACGGGGCGCACGGCCGGGACGTCGCGGACGCCGAGACGCAGGTTGTCGTACAGGGCGTCACCGACGTCCGCGCCGGCCTGCTCCCGCAGGACAAGGTGGGCACGGTACGAGAGATGGAACAGGCCGGCCGGAAGGTGCTGGTGGTCGGCGACGGCGTCAACGACGCGCGACCTGAGTCGAGCACTCCACGAGACAGCGACCGCGCGTGGCGGTGCGTCAGGCGGTCTCGTCGCCCCTGGCCCTTTCGCGCCCCCATTTCCAGGCGACTCGCTGCCGCATGGGTGAGCGGGCGTCAGAGATCACCTTGAAGGCCTAGTCGATCACCGACCCGCCGAGCGTCCAACGAAGATTGACGTGCCGTCAGCAGCCGGAAAGCCGGGCCTGTGGGCGCCCCGGGTCCCCCATTCGGCTCCACAGCACCACCCCCTCCCAATGGCCCGAAATGACAGCCTGTGAGGCTTTTATTACGTTCATTCACATGCCGACTGCCAAAGCCGGCCACTTTGAGACAGGAGCAGAAGCGACATGATCAAGACCCGTTCCAGCGCCGTCACCGCGGCTGTCGCCGCCGCAGCAGCGCTCGTCGCGACCGGCATCACCTACGCCACGGCTGCCCCCGCACCCGAGGCGGCCCCGGCCGTCGTCCAGCAGGCGCCCGCCCCGGCCCAGGCGCCGATGGGCGGCGAGGGTGGACAGGGCGGACAGGGCGGACAGGGCGGACAGGGCAAGGGCAACGAGGGCGGCGGCCGCGGCGGCGAGCAGGGCGAGCAGGGCGAGCGCGGCGAGCAGGGCAAGCGCCGCCACCACGAGATCGGCCGGATCTTCATCAACGAGCGGTCGTTCTCCGCCCACCCCGACGGCTGCATCACCGTGGTGAGCGGTCTGGGCTCCAAGAGCTTCAACATCCGCAACGACAGCAAGCGGACGGTCGAGTTCTTCCGCGGGGCGACCTGCGACAACGGCGCCCCCGTCGCCACCGTCGGCCCTCACAGCGAAGCCAACGGCGTCAAGGTGCACCACACCAAGGGCGTCCACGTCAAGGACGGAGTGGTGGGCAGCTTCCGGGTGGTCAAGCGCCACCACGGTGAAGACTTCGACTTCTAAACCCAACCGCACCATGCGAACCCCGTAGAACCCCGGCCCGCCGTAATCGGGCCGGGGTTCCGGTCTCAGTCCACCACGAAATCCGGGGATTCCCGCTGGAACATCCCTGTTGGCGCTGCTCGCCGGCACGCAAGCCAGACCCCGCGTCTGCGGCATGATCCGCCGGGCAGGCCTGGTCTCATCCGTGCCGAAGCTCCGCCAGCAACCGGCGCGTCGCTGAGGAAGGGCTCGCGCTGACCTCCTCCAGCGCGAGTCCGCATCGCCGGTAGTGGGTGATGACCTCGTCGTACTGCCCGAGCGCCCCCGCGATCCGCATGAGCAGCCGCCACATCGACTCCCGGTAGGGATCGCCTTCCAGGGCCTGCTCGGCCAGGGCGAGCGCTGTCTGTGGTGTGTCGAGCCGCCAGGCGAGTTCCGCCGCGTCGGTGGTGACGTCGAGGACGAGCCTGGCCAGTTCCGCCCGCCGTTTCTCCGCCCACGCCGACGTGGCACGCGGCAGGTACGGTCCGTGCGCGGCCACGGCCAGCGCGGACGTGAGACGGGTCAGGCGCTGCTCGCCCCCGGTCTCGGCCGCGGTGGCGACCCAGCCGGTGAACTCGTCGGTGTACGTGGTGACCTGGGCCGCACCGGCCAGCGAGATCGTGCCGTCCTCCAGCCGCAGCGCGTCCTCGTCGGGCAGGACGAGACGCAGATGGTGGACGGCCTGGCGGAGGTAGGCGCGCGCGGAGTTGTCGGACCGGCTGTCGAAGAGTGCGTCGAGCGCGGCCGTCCGGGTCACTGTGCGCTCGGGCGCGGCAAGCAGCAGGCCCATCAGCTCGTACGACTTGGCGATACGGGGTCGGCGCAGCTCGCCGTCGACGAGGAGGCGGGTGGGTCCGAGGTCGTGGAACTCCACCACGGCGGACGTCCGCTCGGTGGCCGGCAGCGGCTCCCGTACCTCCGCGAGTTGGAGCCGGGCGGACGTGGACAGGAGGGGGCGGCCGAGGCTGTGCCAGGAGGAGTCGGTGTCGGTGAGCCCGTCCAGGCGGCGGGAGAGCACGCCGGGGAACGCGCGAAGCGCGCCGAGCAGGGCGTGCCGGGTGCCCAGCCGGTAGGCCGTGGCGAGCGCCAGGTCGGCGGCGCGGTCGGCCGCGTCGGGGTCGCCCGCCCGCCACTCGGCCTCCGCCAGGTACACCGCGGCGGCGCACAGCTCCAGGATCCGGTCGGCCTCGTGCATCGAGACGACCGCCCGGCGCAGCCGGCGGAGGGCCTCCGCGTCGTCGGCGGGTGTGCCGCAGCCGAGCAGGGCGAAACCGTAGAGTGCGTCGAGTTGTTCACCGGTGGACTGGTAGCTGCGCGCGTAGGGAAGGGCCTCCAGTTCGTCCAGGACCCGGCGGGCCCGGTGTGGGTTGCGGCACAGCCGCAGTTCGAGCTTCGCCTCGGCGAGCATCGAGAACATGTCCCATACCAGGCTGCCGTTGCGCCGGGCGATTTCGCGGCCCGCGGTGAGGAAGGCGCGGGCCCGTTCCTCCTGGCCCAGTTCGGCGGACAGCTCCACGCCGACGACC
This sequence comes from Streptomyces sp. NPDC093064, assembly GCF_044754605.1. Lineage (NCBI taxonomy): Bacteria > Bacillati > Actinomycetota > Actinomycetes > Kitasatosporales > Streptomycetaceae > Streptomyces > Streptomyces sp. NPDC093064. Next base: position 19,755 of record NZ_JBIVPK010000040.1, on the reverse strand, counting down.
GCGCTCAGCCCGGCCGTCACCACACCGCGTTCGACGGCGGCGCGCAGCAGCCGGTCGGCCTCGTCGAGACGGCCCAGCGCCCGTAGTGCGGCGATCCGCCAGGGGCCGGACACCACGCCCGCCCAGCGGCTGTCGGTGCTGGCGAGGACGTCGTTCAGGCGGCCGCGCCAGTAGTGGGCGCGGGCGATCAGGCCCTCGGCGGGCACACCGACCGCGCTCGGCGGGGTCCGGCCGCGGTCCCGGGAGTCCACCAGGCTCGCGAGGTAGTGCACGGCTTCGATGTCGTCGCCGGGCGGGGCGAGCCGCAGCAGCCGTTCCAGGTCGTCGACGCGGCATGCGTGGTAGTACGACCACGCCATCATCGCGGCGGCCCGGGTGGACCGGGAGGCGATCGCGTCGCGCTCGCCGAGCTGGTGCAGCTGGTCGGCGATGCGCACCCCGCGTCGGTAGTCCTCGCGGCCCACGGCCAGCATCAGTTCGGCTGTGGTCAGCGGGGAGCTGCTTGCGGAGTCCGCGTAGGCGAGCTGATCCAGCCAGCGCTCGGCGACCTCGTGGTCGCCGCGCTCGATGACGTCCTCGATCGCCTCGACGGCGTGCGGCAGCGCCGCCGCGGTGTCGCCGAGGCTGATGAAGGCCTCGGCGGCCTCCTCGTGCCGGCCTTCCGCGCCGAGGAGTTCGGCCGCGGTGAGCCGGGCGGTACGGGCGCGGACGGCGCCGTACTCGTCGAGCTGCTGCACCAGGCAGTCGCGGAAGCACAGGTGCAGCCGCATCGCGGGCGGGCGGGCCTCCCAGACGGCGGGCAGTTGGTGGGCGCGCAGGGCGGTGAGGGTGCGGGCCGCGTCGGGGAAGCCGAGGGCCTCGGCGCGCGGCACGGTCACCACGTCCAGCACCGATGTGCCGATGAGGAAATCCCGCTGATCCTCCGTCAACCCGTCCAGGAGCTGCTGCGATATGTACGCGGACAGCGGCTCCGTGTCGTGTGATGGCCAGGCGTCGTCGTCCGCGGCCGGCGCCTCGGCGAGGAAGCACACGCCCGTCACCCAGCCTCGGGTCACCCGCAGCAGCTGCTCCACATCGCGGGACGGGCCCGGCAGCCCTGCGATGACCTGGTCAGCCTCGGCGCGGGTGAGGGCGAGGTCGGCCTCGCCGATCACGGCGGGCGGCCCGCCCGGCCCCGTACGCGGTACCGGTGCCTGACCGAGGCGCACAGCGCGCCGGCTGACCAGGAGGAACCGCAGACTCTCGGGTGCGTACCGGAGCAGGCCGTCGAGGACGGCGAGGGCGGCGGGCGAGCCGCCGAGCCGCTCCACCTCGTCGAGGACGAGCACCAGTTCGACATCGGCGTCATCGTCGGCGCCGTGCGCAACGGAGTCGGTGGCGCCGTTTTTGGTGCCGTTCTGCCAGGAGTCCGGGGTTCCCTTCGCCAAGGCCGCCTGGTCCGTCGCCTCGGCCAGCAGCCCCGCGGTCTCCGCGTGCGGAATGCCCGCCGCCAGGGCCGAGGCGACCGTCCCCGCGACCTCCGGAACGGCCGAGGCCAGCGCCGCCTCCAGATACGTCAGCAGGCGGCCGGACGCGCAATCGGTGTCGTCGAGGGACAGCCAGGCGACGCGTCGGCCGGTCGCCGCGAGGTACTGGCGCACAGCCGTCGTCTTTCCGGAACCCGCCGTTCCGAGGATCTGCACCGTCTGGTGCCGGTGCAGCGCGTCGTCGAGCAGGGCGGTGAGACGGGGGCGGGCGACGGCACGGTCGGGAAGGGGAGGCAACTGGATCTTGCGCCGGATGAGATGGACGTTCTCCCGGGTCATCCGTACCGCCTTCGCCTTGTCGTGCCGTCCGCCCCGACGGCTCAGTGAGGTGCGGCGTGGCGGAAATACAGGTGCTTAAAGACGGAATCTACGTGGTCAGTGGCCGAAATGGCATCCCCCTCCGCGGACGGGCGCCTGTCCCGGGCGCGGGGAAACGGGGTCCCCCGTGCTGGTTTCGCCGCCGTTAACGGGCTGCGCGGCAGCCTGTGGGGCGTGACGAGAGCGATGACGCAAGCCGGTCTCCAAGGCCGTGCGGACAGCAGGCGGCTGCCGGTACGTGAAGTACGGCGGCTGGCCACGCTGTTGACGCGGGCCATGGAGTCGGGTGAGCCGATGGCCCCGCTCCACCTCGCCTTCCCGGAGGTGGACGGCGCCGAGGCCGAACGCATCCGTGCGGCCCTGCTGGACCGCACCGCCGACGACGGCCCGTGCTGGGCCGTCATCGCCGACCCCGCACCCGGCGGTGAGCGCTCGCTCGCCTATGTCACGGCGGGCATGGTGCACCCAGGTGGCCGTGTCCTCGTCGAGCGACCGGACGCCGTGGTGCTGCGGGCGCGGCTGCTGCTGCGCGTCGCACCCGGTTCCCCCGGCCTGCTGCCGCCGCTCGCCCTGTGCTGGGAGCTGCGCCGCCAGGTCTACGGGAAAGGTGCCGGCCCCGCCGACCTGGTCGCCGTCAACGCCGGCGTGCTGCTGGTCGTCCCCGGCGACATGCCCGCCGAGGCGGCACGGGGCCGGGAGCCCGGCACGGTGTCGTGGAGCGTGAGCGCGGCCGGCGATCCCGCCGCGAGCGGTGTCATCACCGCCGACGACGTCCGCGACGACCTCGCGTGGGCGGCGGGACTCGCCGATGACCCCTTCGGGTACGTGCTGTCCCGGCCGCTCGGCCCGCCGCTCGGCCCGGACGTCACCTCGGCGACGCTGACAGCCGACGCGGCCGGGCTCACCCGCTCGGTGACCGTGGCGCTGGAGGCGCCGCCCGTCACCGGGTCCCGGACGGACCAGGGCCCGACCGGTCCGAGTCCGTCCGGGACCGTCCACGGGCCGCGGTCCGAAGCCACTGACGCCGGACCGCGCCCAGGCCGATGACGCCCGCGGGCCCGCGATGCCCGTTCTCGCCCAAGTGCCCCGCACGGCCCTCCGTGCCTCACCCCGCACGGCTTCTCGCGCCGTGCTCGTACGGCCTGCCGACCCGTACGGCCCCTTCGACCCTCCGCCCCAGTGCCCTCCTCGCCCCTGCGACAGGCCTTCATCCGCCCGAGGTGGTAGCGATGCAAACCGACACCCCGAAGACCCCGTCCCCGCACGCGGAAGCGACCCCCAGCTCCAAGGAAGCCCAGCCCCGGGCCGGTTCGACGGCGGCCGTCGCCCCGCCGGGCCGCACGAAGAGCACTGAGGACCGGCGCGCGTCCGGCGGCGCCGTGGATCTCTTCCAGCGGTACGCGGTCCTGCTGGTCCTCGTGGCCCTGGTGGCCGTCTACTCGGTGCTCGCCCCCGACACGTTCCCCACCATGGACACGTTCCGCGTGATCACCTCCACGCAGGCGGTGCTGATCGTGGCCGTGCTGGGTCTCACCCTGCCCTTCGCCGCCGGCGAGTTCGACCTGTCCTTCGGCGCCGTCATCGTCTGGGCGTCGACGCTCACCGCCGTCCTGACGAAGCAGCAGGAGTGGCCGCTCGCGGCCGCCGTACCGGTCGTGCTGGTCAGCTGTCTGCTGTGGGGAGCGCTCAACGCGCTGTTCGTGGTCGGCTTCGGCATCAGCTCGATGGTGACCACGCTCGGCTCCAGCACCGTGATCATCGGTCTGACGCTCGCAGTCAGCCAGTCCCAGGTCATCGCGGGCCCGCCCGAACTGCTGACCAACCTGACCACCGGGAAACTCCTCGGTCTGCCCTACCCGGTGTGGTTCAGCTTCGCCGTCGCCGTCGTGGTCTGGCTGGTCCTCGAGCACACCCCGCTCGGCCGCTACCTGTACTTCACCGGTGAGGGCCGCGAGGTGGCCCGGCTCAGCGGCCTTCCCGTGGACCGGCTGCGCACCGGCGCGCTCATCGCCAGCGCCCTGTTCTGCGGTGTCGCCGGGATGATCAGCTTCGGCCGGCTGGGCAGCGCCGACCCGAACCTCGGCTCGTCGTTCCTGCTGCCGGGTGCCGCCGCCGTGTTCCTCGGCGCCACTGTCGTCCGCCCCGGCCGGTTCAACGCCTGGGGCACCGTCATCGCCGTGTACCTGCTGGTCACCGGCGTTACCGGACTCCAGCTCCTCGGCGGGGCGGGCTGGCTGGAGAACGTCTTCAACGGCGGGGCGCTCGTACTCGCCGTCACCTTCGCCCACGTCGTCGCCCGCCGCCGCACCCGCGTCTGAGGCAGCGCGCACGCCGTCCCCGGTACGTCCCTCACCGGATGGAACGCCACGTACGCCCCCCGGCACCGCCTGGCACTCCCCCCGGCCGGAACGGCCCCGCACCGCCCGTGCGCAGGCGAAGCGCACACCCACGACTCCACCCGAACGCCGAAAGGAACCCCCGTGCGAATCCACAGCCTCCCCCGGAGCAGAGCCGCCGGTGCCGCACTCCTCTCCGCCGCGCTGATCGTGCCGCTCTCCGCGTGCAGCACCGCCCAGGGCACCACCGAGAAGGCCGCTGACAGCAAGACCGTCGCCGCCGCCCGGAAAAGCGCGCAGGCCCTGGTCGACAAGGCCTCCGGCCCCACCGTGTTCAGCAAGCCCGGCGACGCCTTCGACATCACCGCGGCCCGCGGCAAGACGATCTGGGTGGTCACCCTCGACAACAGCATCCCGTACGTCCGCGCCGTCCTGAACGGGATGACGGAGGCCGGCCGCCAGGCCGGAGTGAAGGTCCGCGTCTTCGACTCCAAGGGCTCCACCAGCACCGCGGGCAAGGGTGTCGAGCAGGCGCTCGCGACCGACCCCGCCGCCGTGGTCGCCTTCGGCATCAACCTCAGCGAGGTCAGCGGCGCCGTCCGCGCCGCGCAGCAGGCCAAGGTGCCCGTGATCTCCGCGTTCAACGTGGACGCCAACGCGCCGCTGGAGGAGGGCGCCGCCGGTGCCGTGAGCGTCGACTTCTACGACTCCGGCCGGATCCTCGCCGCCCACGCGGTCACCGCGACCGACGGCCCGGTGCACGCCTCGTACCAGCACCTGCCCTCGGTCGCGACGTTCACGGCGCTGAAGAAGGGCCTCCAGGACGGGTTCAAGGAGTTCTGCCGCAGTGGCTGCAGCCTCTCCGTCGACGATCTCAACCAGGCCGACTTCAAGCAGGGCGCCGAACGGGTCACCTCCTCGACGCTGATGCGCAACCGCAAGCTGAACTGGGTGTTCCCGGCGATCGACGGCATCGCCCAGTTCACGGTGCCCGCGATCGAGGCCGCGAACCGGCCCGAGGTGCATGCCTCCAGCATCAACGCGGTCACCGCCAACCTGGAGTTCGTCCGCAATGGGCGCGTCCAGAGCGCCGACGTCGGCAACAACAACTCCTGGCTGGGCTGGGCGATGATGGACCGCAGCCTGCGCGCGATCGCCGGGCAGAAGGCGGCCACGACCGTCGTCCCGCTGAAGCTGTTCGTCAAGGACAACCTGAAGGGCAAGGACCTCACCGACGAGGACGCCCTGTTCGACGGCGCCGACTACCGCGGCGGCTTCACCGCCCTGTGGAAGACGCGATGACCGCGCCCGGCACCCTCACGGAACAGAGCGACGGGCGGCCCGAGGACGTCGGGTCAGGTGCGCAGCACCGGGGCATCCGGCTGGAGAGCATCAGCAAGACCTTCGGCCCATCCCGCGTCCTGCACTCCGTCTCCCTCGACTTCCCGGCCGGTCGCACCACCGCGGTCCTCGGCGAGAACGGGGCCGGCAAGTCCACCCTGTTCAAGATCCTCTCGGGCTTCCACGTCCCCGACGCCGGTGGCCGTCTCATCGTCGACGGCACCGAGCACCGGCTGCCGCTCACCCCGACCTCCTCCGCCGACCTGGGCTTCGCCTTCGTCCACCAGGACCTGGCCCTCGCCCAGACCCTCAGCGTCGCCGAGAACGTGTGCGTCGGCGCCCTCGTCACCTCCCGCGCCGGACTCGTGCGCTGGCGGGAACAGGCGAGACAGGTCAAGGAGTTGCTGGACGGCCTCGGCATGGATATCGACCCCGCGGCCCCCGTGCACCGACTGCCGCAGGGCGAGCGGGCGGTCCTCGCCATCGCCCGTGCCCTGTACGCGCGCGGCCGGCGCCACTCCAAGCTGCTGGTCCTCGACGAGCCGACGGCCAACCTCACCGAACGCGAGCGCACCAGCCTGTTCGACGCGATCCGCCGGGTCACCGCCCGCGGCACCGCCGTGGCCTTCTGCACCCACCGCCTCGAAGAGGTCGGCATGATCGCGGACCGCGTGGTCGTGCTGCGCGACGGGCACCTGGTGTCCGAACACGAGGCGGGTGACATCGCAGGACCCGGTGAACTCGCCGCCGCCATCATCGGATCCGCGCCCCAGGCGGCAGCCGCCCGGACCGCGCGCACCGAACCCGGCGCGCCCATCCTGCGCGCCGAGGGACTTCGCGGCCGCACCGGCAGCCCCATCGACCTGACCGTGCACGCGGGCGAGATCGTCGGGGTCACCGGGCGCGCGGGCGCCGGGCACGACTCCCTGCCCACACTGCTCCTCGGCTCCGACCGCACCGCGGGCACCCTCACCGTCGGCGAGCGCACCCTGCGGACCTGGCGCCCCTCGGCCGCGCTCGCCGCGGGACTCGCCGTCCTGCCCGCCGACCGCAAACAGCACAGCGGCGTGCAGAGCTTCGGCATCCGCGAGAACCTCACCCTGGTCAGCCTGCGCCGCCACACCCGCCGCGGCTTCGTCGACCGGACCGCCGAGCGCCACACCGTCCAGGACGCGATGGAGCGCTACGACGTACGGCCCCGCACCGAACCCGACCGGCCGCTCGGCACCCTGAGCGGCGGCAACCAGCAGAAGGTGCTCCTCGCGAAGTGGCTCCAGCGGCCCGGGCTGCGCTGCCTGGTGCTGCACGAGCCGACGCAGGGCGTCGACGTGGGCGCCCGCCGTGCCCTGCTCGACACCGTCACCGCGCTCACCGAGGAGGGCCTCGGCGTCCTCGTCGTCGGCTCCGACCACGAGGAACTGGCCCAGATCTGCGACCGCGTCCTCGTGATGTCCCGCGGCGCCGTCGTCGGCGAACTCGACCGCCCGGCCGCGGACGACATCTCGGCGGCGTGCCTGGGCGCGACGACGCCCGCAGCGGCATCGGCGGCGACGGGAGCGGCACCGTGACGGCGTGCGAGGGTTCCGGGAGCGCGGGTCCGGTCGCCGTGACGGCCGGCGCGCGCCCCGGCGTCACGGCGACGACGGCCCCTGCCCACGGCACCCGGCGCTCCGTCCTGGTCCTCAACTCCAACAGCTCCGCCGTGGCCACTGGCCGTATCCGCTCCGGCGCCGAGCTCTGGGCAGGTCCGGGCATCGACGTCGACGTGCGGTCGCTGCCGGGCGGTCCGGCGGGGGTCGACACCGGCGAGGACATCGCACTCGCCGCCGCGCTGACCCTCCGGGAGGCACCTCGGCTCGCGGCCGGGCGGGACGCGGTGGTCATCGCCTGCGGCCACGACCCCGGCCTCGCCGAGGTCCGCGGCCTGCTGCCGGTGCCCGTCGTCGGCATCGCCGAGGCCGCCATGCTCCAGGCCTGCCTGTACGGCGGCCGGTTCGCCGTACCGGTGTTCTCACCGCACTCCGTGCCGCTGGTGCGGGGCCTCGTGCACCGGTACGGGCTCGACGCGCGGCTCGCATCGATCGTGCCGATGGCGACGGACACCGCCGCCGCCGTACGCGACCCGGAGGCGCTGCTCGACCAGTACGTGCGGGCCGGGCGCACCGCACGGCACCGGGACGCCGCCGACAGCCTCGTCCTGATCGGCTCCGTCGTCGGCGCCCTCGCGCCGGCCCTCGAAGCCGAACTCGGCGTCCCGGTGGTCGCCGGACTGCCCGCCGCGCTCGCCCTTACCGGCGCTCTGCTCACCCACCGCACACCCCAGGAGTCGATCCGATGAGCACCACCACCCTCGTCCATGGCGGTCCCGTCCTCGATGTGCGCCGCGGCACCTGGCGCGAGGGTGCCGCCGTCGTCGTCGAGGACGGGCGCGTCACCGAGGTCGTCGGCCGTGACGCCGTACCGCACGAGACGGGCGCCGAGATCGTGGACACCGACGGAGGGCACATCCTGCCCGGCCTCATCGACGCGCACGCCCACCTGATGAGCCGGTCCGGCGTCGAGGCGGACGCCGACCTCATCACGCGCAGCGTCGTCGACGGCGTCATCACCGCCCGCCGGTTCATCGAGTCCGGCATCACCACCGTCCGCGACCCCGGCTGCAAGCACCGCGGCATCCACGCGCTGCGCGCCGAGCTCGCCGCGGGTCGGGTGCTGGGCCCCCGTGCCTTCACGGCCGGCCCGAACGTCGTCGGCAGCGGCGCTCCCGTCGACTGGCGCAACGTCTTCGCCGACGGTCCGGACGCCGTACGCCGCGCTGTCCGGCTGGAGCGGCTGGCGGGCGCCGACTTCATCAAGCTCGTCCTCAGCCACACCACCGCCGACTCCGACTGGACGCTGTGCCTGCGGTACCTCAACGACGAGGAGATCGCGACGGCCGTCAGCGAGGCCCATCTCCTCGGGGCCCGTGTCGGCTGTCACTGCGAGGGCATCGACGCAGCCCGCGGCGCCGTCGCCGCCGGTGTCGACGTCATCGACCACGGCCTGACGATCGACGCGCCCCTCGCCACCCGGATGGCCGCGCAGGGCACCGTCTACGTCCCCACCCTGTGGGCCTTCCGCACCAAGACGCACCTCAACGTCGGCAAGACGATCACCGAGGACCAGGCGGCCGTGTACGAGGAGCGGATCGGCGCCGTCCACGAGCAGTCGGTCCGCTACGCCGTCGAGGCCGGCGTCACGATCGCCGCGGGCAGCGACCCGATCCACTGGATCCCCGCCCGCGACGTCCTGATCTGCGAGCTGGAGGCACTGACGGAGGCCGGACTGAGCGCCGCGGACGCACTGCGCGCCGCGACCCTCGGCAGCGCCACCGCGCTCGGCGAGCAGGACAACCTCGGCAGCCTGGAGCCCGGCTACCGCGCCGACGTCCTCGTCGTCGACGGCGACCCGCTCACTGATCTGCGCGCCCTCGGCCGGCCCCGGCTCGTGATGAGGGACGGCCGCGTCCTCGTCGACCTGCGCGACGACAAGACGGCGGCCGAGGCCCTGTGGGCCGACATCGCCACCGGAGAGCCCGCGTCCGAGCGCCAGCCGGAGATCTGGCTGCGCCGCGACTGAGCCGGCCCAGCCCGGCCCGGAACCGAGCCGGGCCTTCCGCACCACCCCACGACCCCGAAGACCCTTCGCAAGAGGAGCACCCCATGACCATCACCGCCCAGGAATGGCACCAGCGGGCCGAGCAACTGCGCTGGGAAAAGCGCGCGTTCATCGACGGCGCCCACACCGACGCGGCTTCCGGCGAACGCCTCGACACCGTCTCGCCCGTCAACGGCCGCACCGTCGCCTCCAGCCCCGCCATGGGCCCGGCGGACGTCGACCGGGCCGTCGCCGCCGCTCGCCGCGCCTTCGAGTCCGGCGTCTGGTCGCGGATGGCGCCGATCGCCCGCCGCGCGGTGCTGCTGCGGTTCGCCGAGCTGATCCGCCGCGACCGCGAGCACCTCGCGCTGGTCATGACCCTCGACAGCGGCAAGCCGATCGGCTCCACGCTCGGCGAGGCCGACCATGCGGCCGACGTGCTGCGCTGGTTCGCCGAGGCCATCGACAAGGTCTACGGCGATGTCGCGCCGACCGCGGACAGCGCGCTCGCCCTCGTCACCCGCGAACCCCTCGGCGTCGTCGCCGCCGTCGTGCCGTGGAACTTCCCGATCGGCATGCCGATGTGGAAGATCGCCCCCGCCCTCGCCACCGGCAACTCCCTCGTCGTGAAGCCCGCCGAGCAGGCCCCGCACGTCGTCCTCGCGCTCGCCGCGCTGGCGGCGGAGGCGGGCGTCCCCGAGGGCGTGTTCAACGTCGTCACCGGTCTCGGCGAGTCCGTCGGCCGCGCCCTCGGCCTGCACCCGGACGTCGACAAGGTCGCCTTCACCGGCTCCACCCAGGTCGGCAAGTTCTTCCTGGAGTACGCGGCCCGGTCGAACATGAAGAGCGTGTCGCTGGAGTGCGGCGGCAAGTCCCCCAACATCGTCCTGGAGGACGCGCCCGACCTCACCGCCGCGGCCGAGGGTGCCGCGCTCGGCGCGTTCGTCAACCAGGGCGAGATGTGCAGCGCCGGCTCCCGCGTCATCGTGCAGGAGTCCGTGCGCGAGGAGTTCACCGAGCGGCTCGTCGAGGCCGCGGGCGCCTGGCGGCCCGGCGACCCCCTCGACCCGGCGGTGAGAATGGGCGCACTCGTCGACGAGACCCAGCTCTCCCGTGTCCTCGGCTACGTCGGCATCGGCCGTGAGGAAGGCGCACGCGTCGCCACCGGCGGCGAGCGCGGACGCCGGGACTCCGGCGGCTGCTACATGGAGCCCACCGTCCTCGCCGACGTCACCAACGACATGCGCGTCGCCCAGGAGGAGATCTTCGGCCCCGTGCTGTCCCTGATCACCGCGAAGGACGCCGACGACGCCGTACGGATCGCCAACGATTCCCAGTACGGGCTCGCCGCCGCCGTCTGGACCCGTGACGTCACCACCGCGCACCGGGTCTCCCGCGCACTGCGCGCCGGCACGGTGTGGGTGAACTGCTACAACCACTCCGACGTGACCGTCCCCTTCGGCGGCTTCCGGCAGTCCGGCACCGGCCGTGACAAGTCCCTGCACGCGATGGAGCAGTACACGCTGCCGAAGACGGTCTGGGTGAACCTCGGTGCCTGAGTCCACCCAGGGGACGGCACCGCACTACGCCGCGTCCGGTGCGCCGACGCCCCCGGCCGCCGGCCGGGTGCTGGTCACCGGCGGCACCGTCATCGGCCCCGACACCACCGAACCGGCGGACGTCCTCGTCGAGAACGGGGTCATCACGGCAGTCGCGAGCCCGGGAGTGCTGCATCACGCCGATGCGGACGAGACGATCGACGCGGGCGGCTGCTGGGTGCTCCCCGGCGGCATCGACCCGCACACCCACCTGGACACCCTGATCCGCGGTCACCGCACCTGCGACGACTTCCACCAAGGAACCGTCGCCGCGCTCGCCGGGGGCACCACGTCGGTCGTCGACTTCTGCTACCCGGAGCCCGGCGAGTCACCGCTAGCCGCGCTGCACGCCTGGCGGGCCCGGATGCTCGCCCAGCGGCCCGCGGCGGACGTCGGCGTCCACATGGTGCTCGTCCAGCCCGGCGAGGACGAACTGGCCGAGCTGCCCCGCATGGTCGCCGAGGGCGTCACCAGCATCAAGGTGTACATGGCCTACCGGGGCCGCCGGATGACGGACGACCGCGGGCTGCTGCGGATCCTGCAGTGCGCGGCCCCGCTCGGCGTCACCGTGCTGGTGCATGCGGAGAACGGCGACGCGATCGACCTGCTCACCGCGCAGGCGATCGACCGCGGCGAGACCGCGCCGCACCACCACTCGCACACCCGCCCCGACCTGCTGGAGGCCGAGGCCGTCAACCGGATCGCGCACCTGGCCCGGGTCGCAGGCGCCCGCGTCTACATCGTCCACGTATCCGGCGCCACCGCACTCGACCCGATCCGCAGGGCCCGCGCGGCGGGCTGGGACGTGCACGGCGAGACCTGCCCGCACTACCTGGTCCTCGACGAGCATGCCCTGGAGGGCGACCTCACCACCGCGGCACAGGCCGTGTGCTCACCGCCGCTGCGCCGGGCCGCCGACCGGGATGCCCTGTGGCAGGCACTCGCCGACGGCAGTCTCGCCACGGTCTCCAGCGACCACTGCGCGTTCCGGATCGCCGACCAGAAGATCATGGAGCCGCGGTTCGACTGCATCCTCAACGGCCTGCCCGGCATCGAGCAGCGCATCATTCTGCTCCACCACTTCGGGGTCCGCACCGGTCGCATCACCCTGCGCCGCTGGGCCGACGCCGTGTCCACGGCCCCGGCCCGCATGTTCGGGCTGCTGCCTCGCAAGGGCCTGATCGCCCCCGGCGCCGACGCCGATCTGCTCGTCTTCGACCCGGAGCGCCGCCGCACCCTCACGGTCGCCGACCACCACTCGGCCGTCGACCACCTGCCGTACGAGGGCATCGAGGTCATCGGCGCGCCCCGCGCTGTCCTCGCCGGCGGACGGATCGCCGTACGCGACGGCCGCCCCGTACCGGGCCTCGCGGGCGGCGGCCGCTTCCTCGCCCGCACGCCCGGCGTCCCGCACGCAAAGGAGCCGCGGCCCGCGGCCCCGGTCCTCCAGACCACCTGACCGCACACACCTCAGCCCACGACAGCCAGGAGAGAGCACATGACCACCACCCCCGACCGTCCCTACGCCCCGCCGACCACGGTCTCCGTCTCCCGTGGGCGCCGCACCGACGCGTACCACCTGCTCACCCCTGCCAACCAGTTCCCGAGCCGGCTGCCCGGCTTCGACGGAGTGATCGTGAAGAAGCTGGCCACGCCGCGGCTGCACCGCGCCCGGTTCGGCTGGTACCTGCTGGAGATCGAGCCCGGCGGCGGCACCTCGGCCGTCACCGGCGCCGAGCACGAGCACTTCCTGCTCGGCCTCGACGGCACGCCGCACGTCCTGGCCGGCGGCGCCAAGCACGACCTCGCCGACCAGGGGTTCGCATTCCTGCCCACCGGCACCGGCTTCCAGCTGCGCAACGACACCGCGAGCCCGGCCCGGCTGCTGTGGATCAAGCAGGAGCACCAGCCCTGGCCCGGTGTACCCGCCCCGCAGCCGGTCAGCGGACGGATCGGCGACGCCGAGTACCGGCCCGGCTCGGTCGCCGGGATCAGCCGCGCCGAACTGCTGCCCGTCGACGCGCCCTACGACTTCTCGATGAGCGTGCTGTCCTTCGAGCCGGGCGCCGTCTTCCCGAAGGTCGAGGTCCACGACGAGGAGCACGGCCTGTGGATGCTGAAGGGCTCCGGGCTGTACCACCTCGACGGCGACATCATGGAGGTGGAGACCGAGGACTTCATCTACATGGCCCCGTACTGCCCCCAGTACTTCTACCCGACGGGCCCCGGCACCGCCGCCTACCTGCTCTACAAGGACATCAACCGTGACGGCTTCTGAGCACACCACCGACGCGACAGGCCCGGTACCGACGGGGACCGCGCTGCGCGACGCGCTGTGGGCGAGGATCGACGAACGCGCCGACGAATTCCTGTCCTGGCTCGTCGAACTCGCCGCACAGCCCAGCGTCAGCGTCACCGGTGAGGGCGTACGCGAATGCGCGGCGCTCCTCACCGACATCCTCAAGCGGATCGGCGTCGACTCCGAGACCCTGGAGACCGGCGGCAGCCCCATCGTCTGGGCGACCCTCGGCGAGCACGCCGCCGAGGACACCCCACACCTGCTGATCTACGGCCACTACGACGTCGTGCCCGCCGGCGACCCCGCCGACTGGCCGTTCCCGCCGTTCGAGCCCACCGTCCACGACGGGGCCCTGTGGGGCAGGGGGGTGGGCGACAGCAAGGGCCAGCTCCTCGCCCATCTGTGCGCCCTCGCCGTCTGGACCGACGTCACCGGCGCCCCGCCGCCGCTGCGGCTCGACCTGATGCTCGACGGCGAGGACGAGACGGGCTCCCTGAACACCCGTCGCTTCATCGCCGAGCACCCGGAACGGTTCACCGCCGACGCCCTCTACACCTCCGACGCCTCCACGCTGGGCCTGTGGCAGCCGGCGCTCTTCCTCGGCGTACGGGGCGCGCTCTACCTGGAGTTCACCTGCGAGGGCAGCCCCCAGGAGTGGCACTCGGCGAGCTACGGAGGCATCCTGCCGAACCCGGCGGACCGCCTCACCCGGGCGCTCGCGTCCCTGACCGACACGGACGGACGCATCCTCGTCGACGGCTTCCACGACGGCATCGAACCGGTCCCGGAGTCGGTCCGGACCGCGGCGGCAGCCCTCCCCGGCACCTTCCTCCCCCCGGCCCGGGACCTGGGCGTCCGCGCCTACACCACGTCCGACCCGGTGGACGCGATGTTCTTCTCGCCGCGCATCTGCGTCTGCGGCATCGAGGCCGGGTACACCGGCGAGGGCCTGAAGATGGCGGTGCCGACCCGGGCGACCGCCAAGGTCGACATCGCCCTCATGCCCGGCCAGAGCCCGGCGCGCATTGCCCAACTGATCCGCCGTCACCTGGACGACCGCGGCTGGGACGACATCACCTTCACCGTCCTCGCCGACTGCCCGCCCTCCTCCATCCCCGACACCCACCCGCTCGTCACCACGGCCCGCGCCGCGCTGGGCGCCGTGTGGGGCCAGGAAGCGGCGGTGATCCCGTCGATCGGCGGAGGAGGCGTCTTCGGCGCGTTCGTCGAGCACGCCGGACTGCCCTGCCTCCTCGTCCCGTACGGCCAGCCCGACCTCCAGGAGCACTCCTCGCAGGAGCACTTCTCCCTGGAGTGGTTCAGGAACGGCATCAAGACCAGCGCGGAGGTGTTGCGCCGCCTGGCCGAGGGTGAGGCCGCGGGGTGGACGCGCCGCGTCCCGTCGAAGGGCGCCAGATGACCGTCGTCGACGTCCACGCACACATGCTGCCCTCGCAGGTGCTGGCCGGCGACTGGCCACCGGCGCTCGCGGCGGGCCTGCGCACCACCGAGGACGGCCGCCTGCTCTCCCCCACCGGCGAACGCCTGCCCGCCCACTACCCGGAACTGACCGACCCGGCCGCGGCCCTCGCCCGTATGGACCGCCAGGGCGTAGACCGCGCCGTGGTCTCCCTGACCCCCCACGCGTACGCCCTCGGTACCGGACCGGAGGCGACGGGGTACGCCCGCGCGGCGAACGACGCGCTCGCCGCGTACGTGGGCAGCGCGGCGGCGGCCGGCCGGCTGACCGGCCTCGCGACCCTGCCCGTGGGCCGCCCCGAGGACGCGGCGGCCGAACTGGAGCGGGCGGTCACCCGCCTCGGTCTCGCGGGCGCGCAGATCACCACGGGCCCGGTCGCGGGCCGCCCCCTCGACCGCGCGGGCCTCGACGCGCTGTTCACGGTGTGCGAGACCCTGGACGTCCCGCTGTCCCTGCACCCGTCCTACTGCGGTCCCCTGCACGACCCGGACCTGTTCCTGCACAACTCGGTCGGAGCCCCCCTGGACACGGCCCTCGCCTACGCTCGTCTTGCCGCCTCCGGCACCCTGGACCGCCATCCACGCCTGCGCCTGGTACTGGCCCACGGCGGAGGTGTCCTCGCCCAGCTCCTGCCGCGCCTGGACAACAACTGGCACTACCGCGCCGACCTCCGCACCCGCGCCCACCACCCCCCGAGCGCCTATCTGGACCGAGTCTGGTGCGACACGGTGGTCCACACCGCCCCCGCCCTGCGCTACCTCGCAGAAACCTTCGGCGAACCCCACCTCCTCCTGGGCACGGACGCCCCGTACGGCACGGGAGTGGCAGACCCGGTCCCAGCCCTGAAACAGGCAGGCCTGAACCCCCACACTCTGGGCGAGAACGCCGAACGCCTTTTCCGCACGGTCCAGTCCGGGCCGACCGCGACGGACGAAGCATCGGCCATGGTGGATCTCCGCGAGGAGATCATCCGCCTCGAGTCTTCGCTCCTCAGTGCCGAGGCGCGCAATGACGTCGGCCGGCTCGAAAAGCTGATCCATCATGACTTCTACGAGATCGGGCGCACCGGGAGGTATTGGGAGCGCGAGGAGGTGATCCGTGTCCTCAACACCATCCCGGACCAGGTGCAGGGCGTGACCTTCGACCGGGTCGTGGAGCTCGCCCCGGGCGTCGTGCACATTCGGTTCCGCACCGAGGACGCCGTCGGCGTGGTTCACCGCAGCTCCATCTGGATGCGCGAGGACGGTCGCTGGCGGCAGCGATACCACCAAGGCACGCCAGACACCCAGGCCGGCTGACCGACGCAGCAGCGCGGCCGGCAGCCGGTGACGCCTGCGTGACGGGAACGACGCACGGGTCACGCAGCTCATCCCCCCTGGTCCAGGCCCTCCCGCCCGTACGCGGCCGGCGAGGGCGGCCCCGGCAGCGACCCTGCTGAAGGCACCGGAGAGGGTGCGACCTGATCAGCCGCGGACGCAAACCGAAGCTGTGCGGCTACCGGCGGGCCATGAAGGCACCCCAGCTCGTCGCGCTCGTCCATGCCGGCACCCGCGTCGATGAAGGAGTCCTGGTGCAGCGACCCTGGCAGCACGAATCGGGGGTAGACGCTCAGATCGCTTGCCACGCGGATCCGCGTTCTTGACTACTCCTTCCGCTTCTGCGACGTAGGGTCCAGGGGTGGAGACAACGGCCCCGACACCCCGCGTCCTCGTAATCGGGCTGGATCCGTATCGGATTCCCGGGCCTTGGGACCCCAAGCCGGTAGCCGACGCGATCGAGGTGGGGATCGCTCGATTCGCCGAGCACGGCGTCGGCGTTGAGACGTGTCTGTTCGGCCTCGACAGCAGCGACAACGTGGAGGTGGTCGTCGGCGCCGCCTTGGCTGCCCGGCCTTGGGAGTGCGTAGTCGTCGGCGGCGGTGTGCGGAAGCTCGAAGACCAACGCGAGCTGTTCGAGCAGGTAATCAATCTGATTCGACGACACGCTCCCGACGCGGCGATCGCGTTCAACAGCACCCCGGCGGACACCTTCGACGCGGCCGCCCGCTGGATTGACATCCCCGGAAGACCGACCAGCACCGATTACTGACACCGGTAAGGCATCCGTCGATGAGGTCGGGCTGGTACTGGACTTGGCGCAGTCCCCGCCGGAGGGCGCACATCAGGTGGGCGGGGTCGGTGAAGGCGGTGTCGGCCTGGCAGCGCCTGCGGAGGAGGGACCAGATGCCCTCGACCCGATTGAGCTGCGGCGCATACGGAGACAGGTAGTGGACAGTGGCCCGGTCCGGGGCGTCGATGAACAGATGGCGCGGCCGGGGTGCCGGTGTGCACCCCGGCGTCCCGGCCGCGCGCAAGTGCGTGCGGACCGTCAGAGCAGCGAGTACAGCAGCTTGTTCGGCGATCCGGTGCGCGGGTTCTGTACCTTTCCGCTGGTCGCCCCGTTCACCAGGGCGTCCCGCACCTGCTGCGGTGTCGCGGTCGGGTGGGTCGCCAGATACAGGGCCGTGACCCCCACGGTGTGCGGGGTCGCCATCGACGTACCGCTGATGGTGTTGGTCGCGGTGTCGCTCGTGCTCCACGACGAGGTGATGTTCACGCCTGGGGCGAAGAGGTCCAGGCAGGTGCCGTAGTTGGACCAGGAAGCCCGGGTGTCGGTGCTGTCGGTTGCGCCGACCGTGATGGCCTCGGGGACCCGGGCCGGCGAGGTGGTGCAGGCGTCCTGCGGCATGCCGAGGATGTTGCCGTTGCCCGCGGCGATGGAGTAGGTCACGCCCGAGGCGATGGACCTCTTCACCGCGTTGTCGAGCGTGGTGTCCGCGCCACCGCCCAGGCTCATGTTGGCCACGGCGGGCTTGACGGCGTGCGCCGTGACCCAGTCGACGCCCGCTACGACACCGGCGGTCGTGCCGGAGCCTTTGCAGTCGAGCACTCGCACGGCGACCAGTGAGATGCCCTTGGCGACGCCGTAGGTCTTGCCGCCGACTGTGCCCGCGACATGGGTGCCGTGGCCGTTGCAGTCCTGCCCGTTCTGGCCGCCGCCGACGGTGTCCGTCCCCACACTGGCGCGCCCGCCGAACTCGCTGTGCGAGGTGCGGATGCCGGTGTCGATGATGTACGCGGTGACGTTCGACGCGGTCGTGTTGTACGTGTACGTCGTGTTCAGCGGCAGGTCGCGCTGGTCGGTCCGGTCGAGACCCCAGGTCGCGTTCTGCTGGGTGTCGGTGATCCGGAGTGTCTGGTTCTGCTGGACGTACGCGACCTTCGGATCCCGGGCGAGCGAGGCGGCCTCGGAGCGCGACAGCTTCGCGGAGAAGCCCTTCAGGGCGCTGCGGTAGACGTGCCCGAGAGTCCCGTGGTGCTCCCGTGTGAGGGAACGGGCCGTGTCGGCGGGCTGGTTGGTGGTGCCGTCCTTCAGGACGACGATCCAGCTGTCGGAGATCGCGGTGGACTGCGGGGCGAGTCGCAGATCGGGTTGGGGGGAGCTGTGGGCCGGGGTACCGCCCAGTTGGAACCCGACCACGAGCAATGCGGCGGGTAGGAGGGCGCCTAGACGGCGGACGGTGGCGCGCATATGTGGTGCACCTGACCTTTCACTGTCCGGATCGCGGGCAATTGCGGGTTGTGCGGTGCGCGTGGGCACTCATGCGATGCCCGTCCTATTCATGGCATGTTCAAGTCAATGTCAAACATGTGTGAAGGAAGGTGCCGTCTCAGGAGAGTTGAAGCCGGTCGGCTCGCCCAGGCCGCGCCCCTTTTCGCGAGATGCCAGAGCGTCGAGGCGGTGCAGATGCGCGCTCCGGGCGGCGGCGACGGTGAGCGGGCCGATGCAGAATCCTTAGCCGACCGATTGCGGGCGGAGCACGCCGCGTGGGGAACGCAAGCGCGCTTGTCCGGCTGGCCGCCGAGCGGGAGGCAGCTGGCCACCGAGAAGAAGCCGAACAACTCGCTCGGCGAGCCGCGCGCGCTGGCCAGTCCTTCGCCCTGGTCCGGCTCGCCGAGATGCGTGAGGCAGCCGGCGAGCACGAGGAAGCCGAGAAACTCGCGCAACAGGCCATCGAGGCCGGTCACCGCTTCGCCTTGATCCGCATCGCCGTCATCCGCGAAGTGGCCGGGGACCTACAAGGAGCCGAACGCCTGTACCAGCAGGCGGCGGCAGCGGGCAATCCCAGCGCCGTAGCCCGACTCGCCGAAATGAAAGTGGCCGCCGGAGAGCCGGAGGGAGCAGAGAAGCTCGCCCGGCAGGCCGCCGAGGCCGGTAACCCGAGCGCCGCGGCCCGCCTGGCCGACCTGAGGGAAGCAGCAGGAGACCAAGAGGGAGCAGAGAATCTGGCGCGGCTGGCGGCTGACGCCGGCGACACCAGTGCCCTCGCCCGGCTCGCTGAAATGCGCGAACTCGCAGGAAATCCGGAAGGAGCAGTGCGCCTTGCTCAGCAGGCTGGCCAAAGAGGAAGCACCACTGCTCTAGTGCGACTGGCCGACATGCGGGAAGCTGCGGGAGACCAGGAAGGGGCCGAGGAACTTGCCCGGCTTGCGGCTGATGCGGGCGATACGCATGCCATGGCACGGGTCGCGATTATGCGTGAAATGGCTGGAGACAGACGGCAAGCCGACCAACTCGCCCGGATCGCTGCTGACGCAGGCAACCCCAGTGCCCTCGCCCGCCTGGCCGAACTGAGAGAAGGCCTGACCGCCGACTAGAGCGAGACGGAACTGCCCCTCAGACCCACTCCACCTCGGAGACGATCTGTGAGACGCCTCTGGGGCCTGGCAGCGGCGTCCGAAAGGCGGTGGCAGGCGCTGGCGGGCGAGGACGTGCGCCGCCAACCGCAGCCAGCGCAGTGGCCACCTCGTCCTCGCTCGCCCCTGCCAGGGCCTCAATCACCCGATCGAGTGCCTCGCTCACATCAGTGCGCGTGACCACTCGACGCGGGAGCTGACGCGGCGTTCTTGACCGTCAGAGGCAGCAACTTCTTGCCAGTCGGGCCGATTTGTATGGCCGTATCCATCTGCGGCCAGAACCCGCAGTCGAAGCATGGCCAAGAAGGGGACGCGCAGCCCCTACATAGCTCGGGCGGAAGTGGGGTCGTAGATGCGCTCTCTATCTCGTGGGGGAAGATCGGGACGCCACCAGGGCCCCGGCGTTTGCCTCGGATGTCTGGTTGATCATGTGATGCCGTAGAGGGCGAGGACGCGGTGGCGTTCGGTGTGGGCTCGGCGTCCGG
>NZ_JBIVPK010000039.1:0-73254 GCF_044754605.1 Streptomyces sp. NPDC093064 | reverse complement strand
GATGGCGTAGACGTATGTGCTCACTCCTGTTCCTCCTTCCGGCGGGCGGGGGCGGCCTTGCGGGCCCTGGGCCGCTGCCCGCTGTCGTCCGCGTGTTCCTGGCGGCCCTGGTGGAAGGCGTCGGAGACGGTCTGCGCGGCGCCGGACAGCGCGCCTTTGGCCTTGCCGCGTGCGCCGGACTCGGTGACCTCGCCGACCAGGTCGGGCAGGCCGGGGGTGCGGTGCGGGCCGGCTTCCAGGTCGAGCCGGTTGCAGGCCTCGGCGAAGCGCAGGTAGGTGTCGACGCTGGCGACGACGACCCGTACGTCGATCTTCAGGATCTCGATGCCGACCAGGGAGACCCGCACGAACGCGTCGATCACCAGTCCCCGGTCGAGGACGAGTTCCAGTACGTCGTACAGGCCGCTGCTGCCGCCTGTGCCGCCGGACGTCTGTGCCGGGACAACGGTCATGCCAACCGCGCCTCCTTGTCAGTGTCTGCTGCGTCTGTGTCTGCCGCGTCTGTGTCTGCTGCGTCTGTGTCTGCCGCGCGTGTATGCGTCTTCGGACGCCGGCCGCGCGCCAGGCGGTCTAGTGGCCGCCGGTCCGGCGGGCGTCGGCGCGGCCGCGTTCGTAGCGGTGCACGCGCCGGTAGCCGGTGAGCTGCCCCCGCGGATCGAGTTCCACCCGGTAGCTCGCCATCAGGCTCATGGTGTCGGGCACCCGGGCCAGTTCCAGGACCTCGACCTCCAGCGACCAGCCGTCCTCCGTCTGCTCGAAAGACGTCACGGACTCGACGGCCAGACCGGTCAGCTCGGCGAACTGGGCCCGCGCCTCACGCAGCACCTCCAACGGCCTCGGCCCGGACACCGACTCTCCTGAATCCTGCGACTCCGCGGTGTTTTCTCTCTTCACCATGGCCACCTCTCCTCCCCCGGGTGGCCGAAGGCTCCATGGCCAAACCTGCGCGGGCGCGGGCGTCCCTCACCCACGGGGTCGAGCCCCCCGAGGACCGCCGGTACGTACGGTGCGCGCCCCGTCACTCACCGCACGACCGATTCCTCCACCAGCAGCCGCGCGGCGGCCGCGATCGACTCGGCGTCGATGCCCGCGGCGTGCAGCTGCTCGGCGGGTGAGGCCGAGCCCGGCATCTCCCGGACGGCGAGCCGCACCAGGCGCGGCACCGGGCGTCCGTCGGTGAAGGCGTCGAGCACGGCGTCGCCGATGCCGCCCTCGGCGTGGTGGTCCTCCACGGTGAGCAGGCAGCCGGTGTCCTCGGCGGCCTCCCGGAGCGTGTCCCGGTCGACCGGTTTGACCGAGTAAAGGTCGATCACCCGGACCGCGATGCCGTCCCGGCCGAGGGCGTCGGCGGCGGCGAGCGCCTCGTGCAGGGTGACGCCCGCGGCGACGACGGTCAGCCGGTCCCGTGCGGAGGAGCGCAGCACCTTGCTGCCGCCGACGGGGAAGTCCTCCTCGGGCCCGTAGAGCACCGGGCTCGCCCCGCGCGAGGTGCGCAGATAGCGGACGCCGTCCAGGTCGGCCATCCGTGCGACGAGCTCGGCGGCCTGGTTGGCGTCGCACGGGTAGAGCACGGTCGAGCCGTGCACGGCGCGCATCATCGCCAGGTCCTCCAGACCCATCTGGCTGGGCCCGTCCTGTCCGATCGCCGTGCCCGCGTGGGAGCCGTTGAGGTTGATGCCGGAGCCGCTGACGGAGGCCATCCGTACGAAGTCGTGCGCGCGGGTCAGGAAGGCCGCGAACGTCGACGCGTACGGCACCCAGCCGCGCCGGGCCATTCCGACGGCGGCGGCGACCATCTGCTGTTCGGCGATGTAGCACTCGAAGTAGCGCTCGGGGTGTTCCTTGGCGAAGAACTCCGAGCGGGTGGAGTCGCCGACCTCGCCGTCGAGGGCCACGACGTCGCCGCGCGCGGTGCCGAGCGCGGCGAGCGCCTGGCCGTAGGCGTCGCGGGTGGCGACCTTCTCGCCCTTGTCCCAGCGGGGCAGTTCGAGGTTGCCGTCGCCCACGGCGTGCAGCGAACGGGCCGAGCGCGGCTCGTGCACGCGGACGCGGATGTCCCGGACGCCGCCCAGCTCCTCGACCGCCTCCTCGGGGTCCTTCAGCGGCTTGCCGTGCAGGCCCTCACGGTCCTCGGCGTCCTTGACGCCCCTGCCCTTGAAGGTGCGGGCGATGATCGCGGTGGGGTGCCCCCGCGTGGAGACCGCCTCGCCGAAGGCGCGGTCGACGGCGTCCACGTCGTGGCCCTCGATCTCGATCGTGTGCCAGTCGAAGGCGCGGAAGCGGCGGGCGTAGGCGTCCAGGTCGTGGCCGTGCCGGGTGGGGCCGCGCTGGCCGAGCCGGTTGACGTCGAGGATCACGGTCAGGTTGTCCAGGTGCTCGTACCCGGCGTGCTCGGCGGCCTCCCAGATCGAGCCCTCGGCCAGCTCGCTGTCCCCGCACAGCACCCAGACGCGGTAGTCGGCGTGGTCCAGCCGCTTGCCGGTGAGCGCGATCCCGACGCCGATGGGCAGGCCCTGCCCGAGGGATCCGGTGGCGGTCTCCACCCACGGCAGCCGACGCGGGGTGGGGTGCCCTTCCAGGCGGCTGCCCAGCTTGCGGAAGGTGAGCAGTTCCTCGTCGTCGATGGCGCCCGCCGCCTTGTAGGCGGAGTACAGCAGCGGGGAAGCGTGTCCCTTGGACAGAACGAAGCGGTCGTTGCCGGGGTGCTCGGGCCGGTCGAAGTCGTAGCGGAGATGGTTCGCCAGCAGGACCGCCATGATGTCGGCGGCGGACATGGAGGACGTGGGGTGCCCGGAGCCCGCCGCGGCGGCAGCGCGCACGCTGTCGACGCGCAGTTGCTGGCCGAGTTCGACGAGTTCGTCGGTGTTCATGAGTCTCCTTCCGCGGGTATGTCGTCTCGCTTGACCGGGCCGGGGGCGAGGTGGGCTCCGCCGGGCGCGGCGTCGGCCGGCTCTCCCGGTTCGGAGCCAGTCGTCGTCCTCGCCTGCCGTTCGGGCCCGCCCGGTACGCGGGCCAGCTCCGGGGAGGCCGTGTCCAGGGGCACGGACCAGGACCGTACGAGGCCCAACTGGACGAACTGGCGCGGCAGTACGGCGTCCAGCAGCCAGTCCGCGGCCACCCGGACGCGATTGCCGGGCATCGCCGCGAGGTGGTAGCCGCGGGTGACCGCGCCGGCGACCGGCCCGGACAGCGGGACGCCGAGCGGGTCGGCGGCGGCCTGCGCGCCGCCCAGGTCCACGACGAAGCCCAGGTCGCGGTGGCGGTAGGGGCGGGCCTCGCCGACGCCGAGCGAGGCGGCGACGTTGACCGCGGCGGTCCTGCCCTGCCGCCAGGCGTGCTGGGCGGTCATCGGGGTGTAGCGGCCGGGGTTGTCCAGGTCCGGCACGGCGGCCGCGTCCCCACACGCGAACACCTCCGGCCGCCCCGGCACCTGGAGGAAGGGGTCGACGACGAGCCGTCCCCGCTCCAGCGGGTGCCCGGTGCTCTCCACGAGCGGGTCGGGCCGTACGCCGACACACCACACGAGCGTGCGGCTGCGAACGAACTCGCCGTCCGTCAGCAGCACCCCTTCGTGCGTGGCCTCCTTCACGGAGGTGCCCATGCGCACCTCGACGCCGCGCCTGCGCAGCACGCGGTCGGCGGTGGCCGAGAGCCGCTCGTCCAGCTCGGGCAGCACGCGGGGCGCGATGTCCAGCAGCAGCCAGCGCGACCGGATGCCCTGCCGGGGCGGGTACCTGCGCACCAGCGAGTCGGTGAACATCTTCCCGTGCGCGGCGACCTCGGTACCGGTGTAGCCGGCGCCCACGACGACGAACGTGCAGCGGGCCGAGCAGGTCTCGGGGTCGTCCTCGCTGCTCGCCAGTTCGATCTGGCGGGTCATGTGGTCCCGCAGGTACAGGGCCTCGGGCAGGCCACGGAAGCCGTGCGCGTGCTCGGCGACGCCTGGGATCGGCAGCAGCTTGTTGACGCTGCCGACGGCGAGCACCAGCCGGTCGTAGGCCAGCGTGCCCTCGCCGCCCTCGGGGCCGGTGTAGTGCACGGTGCGCGCGTCCATGTCGATGCCGTCGGCCTCGCCGAGGACCAGCCGTACGTGGCGCAGCGTGCCGGCGAGGGAGACGGCGGTCCGGCGCGGCTCCAGAAGGCCCACGGCGACCTGGGGCAGCAGGGGCAGGTACAGGAAGTAGTCGGTCGGGTTCAGCAGGGTGATGTCGGCCTTGCCCCGGGACATCCTGGACAGGGTCCGGGCCGTGCGGTAGCCGGCGAAGCCGGCGCCGACGATCACGATGCGGGGTCGACTCACGGTTCGCCTCCGGCGCGGTCGCGTACCTGCTGCGGAACCTTCCGCGTCCCCCTGGCCTGGGCACCCAAACGTCTCCCGGCACCGGGCCGGCCGCCCGCGGCTGCCGCGGGCGGACACGGACGGGCGCCCGCGGGCCGGGGGCGAGCGGGCGCCCGGTGTCATGTCACGCTCCAACAGGTCGGAACGCGGTTCGGGACGACAGGGAACGCGACAGGGAACGCGACGCGGTGTCAGGCCCGGTGGTCCGTTCCCGGCTCGGTCTCGCCGGGGCGTTCCGGCCGGGTCGCTCCGGACGGAGGCGCGGGCGGCATCGGCGGCACGGGCGGGTGCGCCGCACCCGCCGCCCTGCCGGCCGCGCCCGCCGCCGCTCCGGTGCCGCCCGCGGCTGGGGCGCCCGGGTCGTGTCCGGCCGCGAGGTCCGCGCCGCGGTCCGGGACGGGCCGCGGCGCCGACGGCCGGGCGGCCTCGCGCAGCGCGTAGGCCGCCGCGCCCAGGATCGCCGCGGTGATCAGTGCGGCGGCCCAGCCGGGCAGCCCGATCGCGAGGGCCAGCCCCACAGCGAGCGCGAGAGCCGCGCCCGCGTACAGGGCGACGGCGCCGGACGCGGCGTACAGCGTGGCGGTGCGACGCCGCCTGCGGGTCTGGTCGCGCAGTTCGTCGCGCACCGTCTCACGCGCCACCTGCGCCAGTTCGTCGACCAGTTGCTTGTCCAAGTGCTCCAGGTGATCCAAGCCCTTCATGAACCGCGAGTACCCGCACTGGCGTACGCATAACGCCGTCCGGGGAGGTCCGGGGATGTGGCGGAGGGGGTGGGCGTCGCCGGGCGATCCGGTGAAACGATCACCTCCCCGGACACCCCCAACTACGCTCGTGCGCATGGAGATTCTGGGAACCACCCTGCGCGTCTGCGTCAACGATCTGGACACCGCCGTCCCGTTCTACGAAGGTCTCGCGGGCGCCAGAGCTCTCCGCTTCGAACAGGGCGGCGTCCAGGTGGCCGCGGTCGGCTGCTTCCTGCTGATGAGCGGCCCCGAGTCGCAGCTGGAGGTGCTGCGCAAGGTGACGGCGACGATAGCCGTGGAGGACGTCGACGAGGCCCACCGGGTGCTGACCGGGCTCGGCGCGCACATCGTCGCCGGGCCGGTCCCGACACCGGTCGGCCGGAACCTGATCGCCCTGCACCCGGACGGGACGGTGTACGAGTACATGGACCGCCGGGGCTGAGCGGGCGCGGCGATATTCCGTGGCCGGCGCGTCGCGGGCGCCGTAGAGTCGGCCGGTCGACCCCTGTGGCCGATGGCCGAGCATGGAGAAGTACGGAGTTTCGATGAGCGAGCAGCACACCTACCGGGTGATCGTCCGGGGCACCTGGGACGCACTGACCGAAGAGGCACAAAAACGGCTGCGCGCGGAGGCGGACGAGCACGGCATGCTCAGCATGCGGTTCACCGAGGAGGGCTCGCTGTCGTACGAGCCGTCCCCGCTGAAGCACTTCTCGATGCGCTACGTCGTGGTGTGCGACGCGGAGGACGGCGAGGAGATGGCGGCCACGATCGCGGAGGACCGCGCGGAGACCGCCCTGCGCGGCTTCGGATACGGCTTTCGTGACCTGCGGTCGACCGTGACGGACCTGGACACCATGAAGGTCAACTTCAAGCGCGCATCCCGGCGGTGAGCGCCCACCGCTCGTGGTCGCGCCAGGCCCCGTCGATGAAGAGCATGTCCGGCGAGAAGCCCTCCAGGCGGAAGCCGCAGGCGCGGGCCAGCGCGATCGAGGCGGTGTTGAGCGGCTGCACGTTGATCTCCAGCCGGTGCAGCCGCATCGGGCCGAAGGCGTACCCGATGACGAGGTCGAGGCCCTCGCGCATCAGGCCGCGCCCGGCGGCGTGCGCGAAGGCTCCGTAGCCGAGCGCTCCGGACCGGAAGGCGCCGTGCACGATGTTGTTGATGTTGACGAACCCGGCGAGTGCGCCCGCGTCCTTCTCGCAGACCAGGAAGCCCGCCTTCGCCGGGTCCTCGATCAGCCGCCGGGCATAGGCGGCGTACGCCTCGGCGGTGGCCGGCGGGAAGAGCCACGGGTGGTGCAGGTCCTCGCTCTCCCGGACCCGGGCGGTGAACTCGGCGCCGTCCTCCCGGGTGAAGGGGCGGATGCCCACGCGGGGCCCCTCGGCGAGGAAGCGGGCTGCGGTGTGCGGCATGCCGTCACCCTACGCGCGGCGCGCGCCCGGCCGCCGCACGGTCAGCGAAGGGCGGGCTCGTCGAGCGTCAACGTGCCCTCGTCGGCATCGAGTTCGGCCGCGACACCGAAGGGAATCGTCAACGCACCCTCGCAGTGCCCGAAGCCGAACTCCTCGGCGACGGGCACCCCGAGTCCGCCGAGCCGGTCGGCGAGCAGGGCCCGCACCCGGTCGGGGGTCTCGCAGTTCTCCCACGAGCCGAGCAGCACCCCGCGCACCCCGTCGAGCCAGCCGGCCCGCAGCAGTTGGGTGACGTAGCGGTCCAGGCGGTAGGCCTCCTCGCCCACGTCCTCAAGGCACAGCAGGCCGCCGGCCGCGCCGGGCCGCGCGTGCGGTGTGCCGAGGTCGGCGGCGAGCAGGGCCAGACAGCCGCCGAGGGTGACGCCCCGGGCCCGCCCGGGGACCAGGGCCGGGCCGCCGGAGGCGATCGTGCGGACCGTCTCGGGCGCGAACAGGGTCGCTCGCAGATGCCGCTGCGCCCGGTCGTTCTTGACGAAGTCGACACCGGCGGCCATCGGCCCGTGCAGCGTGACCAGGCTCAGGCGGGTGGCGAACGCCTCGTGCAGCGCGGTGATGTCGCTGAACCCGACGAACACCTTCGGGCCGGCCGCCCGCATGGCCTCCCAGTCGAGCAGGTCCACCATGCGCTGCGCGCCGTAGCCGCCGCGGGCGCACAGCACCGCGTCCACGGACGGATCGCACCAGGCGCCCTGGAGGTCGGCGGCGCGGTCGCGGTCCGTACCCGCAAGGTAGTCGAACGTGCCGTGCCGGGCCGTCACGTGCGGCGCCACCACCGGATCCAGGTCCCAGCCGCGCAGCACGTCCAGGCCCGCCTGCAACCGCTCCTCGGGCACGGGCCCGCTGGGCGCGACGACGGCCACGCGGGCACCGGGGGCGAGCCGGGTGGGGCGGACGAGTTCCTTCACGCGCCGAGCTCCAGGGTGGGGATGCCGGCCGGGTCCAGGCCGAAGACCTGAGCGTACAGCGACAGCTCCGCCTCCAGCGCCCGCACCATGGTGTCGGCCCGGCGGAAGCCGTGCCCCTCGCCCTCGAACGCGAGGTACGCGTGCGGCACCCGCCGGCCGGCCAGCCGGGCGAGGAACCGCTCGCACTGGGTCGGCGGGCAGATCACGTCGTCCAGGCCCTGGAGCAGCAGGAAGGGCGCCGTGATCCGGTGGGCGTGCTCGGCGGGCGAGCGTTCCGCGTACCGGCCGGGCACCTCGGCGAGCGGCCCGACCAGGGACTCCAGGTACTGCGACTCGAAGTCGTGGGTCTCCCCGCTGCCCCAGCCGATCAGGTCGAGGACCGGGTAGCTGATCGTGCCGCAGGCGTACACGTCGGTCGTGGTCAGGGAGGCCGCCGTGGTCCAGCCGCCCGCGCTGCCGCCCCGGATCGCCAGCCGGGCGCGGTCGGCGGTGCCCTCCTCGGCGAGGGCGAGCGCGACGGCCGCGCAGTCCTCGACGTCGACGACGCCCCACTGCTCGCGCAGCCGGTTGCGGTACTCGCGGCCGTGCCCGGTGGATCCGCCGTAGTTGACCTCGGCGACCCCGATGCCGCGCGAGGTGAAGTAGGCGATCTCCAGGTCGAGCACGAGGGGCGCCCGGCTGGTGGGCCCGCCGTGCGCCCACACGACGTACGGCGGCAGCTCGCCGGCGGGCGCCACGCACTCGGGGTGGTGCGGCGGGTAGATGTGGGCGTGGACCTCCCGGCCGTCCGGCCCGGTGAAGGTGCGGATCCGCGGCTCGGGGTAGTAGGCGGGGTCGACCGGGTCGTCGTGGGCGGCGCCGATCACCCGCGCCCGGCCCGTGCGGGTGTCCAGCTCGACGACCTCGTACGCGCTGCGGGGGCCGGCGGCCACCGCGACGACCCGGTCGCCGTGCGCCGCCGGCGCCGCGTCGAACTCGGTCCAGGGGCCCGCCGTGTCGACGACCTCGCCCGTCTCCGGGTCGAGCACGCCGAGGGCGGTGGCGCCGCGACCGTGCACGACCGCGATCAGACCGCTGTCCAGCGGCGCGAACCAGCGCTGGCCCAGCTTCCACAGCGGGCCGCCGAACTCCTCCTCGCGCACGCACAGGGGCTCACCGTCGCGGTAGAGGTTCCACCAGCCGCTGCGGTCGCTCGCGTACAGCAGTGAGCCGTCGGTGGCCCAGTCCGCCTGGGCGATGGACTCCTCGGGGCCGCCGGCCACCGTCCGGGGCGCGCCGAACGAGCCGTCGGCGCGCACCTGGGCCACCAGCAGCTCCGTGCCGTCCCACGGCATTCGCGGGTGGTCCCAGGCCAGCCAGGCCGCGCGCCGTCCGTCGGGCGAGAGCCGGGGGCCGGTCACGAACCGGTGCCGGTCGTCGGTGAGTTCACGCACCGCGGCCCGGTCCCCGGCCGCCGAGCCGTCCAGCGGTACGGCGGCCAGGACGCGCCGTACGTCGGAGGGCGTCTCCCCGGTGAACTCCTCCAGCACGCACCACACTTCGCCGTGTTCCAGGCGCAACTGCGGTTCGACCCAGCGCAGTCCGCCGCCCACCGCCGAGAGCGGGGTGAGCGGGCGCGGCTCGCCGCCGGGCTCGTACCGGTACAGGCGCTGGTCGGCGAAGTGCACGAACACCAGCAGCGGCGTGCCGTCCACGACGGCTCCCGCCCAGGGCCGGCCGCCGTACTCGATGACGCGGCTGCGCACGTTCCACGGCTCGGGCAGCACCGTGGACTGCGAGCCGTCGGCGTGCCGCCGTACCAGCGCCCGGCGTCCGCCCTCGGTGGGCCGCGGCTCGGTCCACCACACCTCGTCGCCGACGAATCCGGGGAACTCCGGCCTTCCGTCGTGCGCGGCCGCGAGGGCCGCGTCGATGGGCGAGGGCCACGATCCGCAGGGCAGGGTGCGCACGTTTTCCCCCATCGGCTCAGGCGGTCCGCAGGAAGCGGTCCAGGACGCGGACGCCGAAGTGCAGCGCCTCGACGGGGACGCGCTCGTCGACACCGTGGAACAGGGCGTTGTAGTCGAAGCCCTCGGGCAGCTTCAGCGGCGAGAACCCGTACCCGGTGATGCCCAGCCGGGAGAACTGCTTGGCGTCGGTGCCGCCGGGCATGCAGAACGGCACGACATGGCCCTCCGGCGCGAACTCCTCGACGGCGGCCCGCATCGCCGCGAAGGCCGGCGAGTCGACCGGCGACTGGAGCGCCACCTCGCGGTGCTGGAACTCCCAGTCCACGTCCGGTCCGGTCAGTTCGTCGAGGGTGGCGCGGAACTCCTCCTCGCCGCCGGGCAGATACCGCCCGTCGACATGGGCGACGGCCTCCCCCGGGATCACGTTGATCTTGTAACCCGCCTCCAGCATGGTCGGGTTGGCGCTGTTGCGCAGCGTCGCCTCGACCAGCCGGGCCGCCGGGCCCAGCTTGTCCACCAGGGCGTCCACGTCCCGCAGGTCCGCCTCGATGC
Source organism: Streptomyces sp. NPDC093064 (assembly GCF_044754605.1). NCBI lineage: Bacteria > Bacillati > Actinomycetota > Actinomycetes > Kitasatosporales > Streptomycetaceae > Streptomyces > Streptomyces sp. NPDC093064. The sequence goes on along the minus strand of NZ_JBIVPK010000039.1, from coordinate 63,290 downwards.
CGTACAGGGCGGCGAGTTCGGTGAGGGCCGCGTGCACGGTCGGGGTGAGCCGTACGGGCCATTCGTGGGCGCCGATCCGGGCGATCGCCGCGGCGAGCCGGGTCACCGCGTTCTCCCGGTTGACCCGGGAGCCGTGGCCCGCCCGCCCGTGCGCGGAGAGCCGCAGCCAGGCGGTGCCGCGCTCGCCGGCGGCGATCGGGTAGATCTGCCGTCCCGCGCCGTCGTGGTAGGTATACGCCCCGGACTCGCTGATGCCCTCGGTGCAGCCCTCGAACAGCCCCGCGTGCTGCTCGGCGAGGAAGCCGGAGCCGTCCTCGGCGCTCGCCTCCTCGTCGGCGGTGAAGGCGATCACCACGTCCCGCCGCGGCCGCAGCCCCTGCCGGGCCCAGGCGCGGACCACGGCGAGGATCATCGCGTCCATGTTCTTCATGTCGACCGCGCCCCGGCCCCACACGACCCCGTCGCGGACCTCACCGGAGAACGGGTGCACGCTCCAGTCCTCGGCGCGCGCCGGCACCACGTCCAGATGACCGTGCACCAGCAGCGCGTCCGCCGTCGGGTCGGTGCCCTCGATCCTGGCCACGACGTTGGTCCGGCCCGGGGTGCGCTCCAGGAGCACCGGTTCCAGTCCCGCCCCGGCGAGTTGCTCGGCCGCGTACTCGGCCGCCGGGCGCTCTTGGCAGTCGCCGCCGCCCCGGTTGGTGGTGTCGATGCGGATCAGGTCGGACGTGAAGCCGACGACCTCGTCCAGCGCCTGCGCGTCAGCCATACTGCTCCTCGATCGCGGACGAGGCGATCGTGGTGACCGCCTTGAAGGTACGGATCGCCTCATACATGGTCGCGCTGGTGTAGGCCACCTTGCGCTCCCCGATGCGGCTCACTCCCGGCACGACGGTGCAGGCCATGGCGAGGTGCTCGGCGTCGAACTCGATGGCGACGGTGAACGGGCCGCCATCCACTGGCTCGTGACGGGCCGCCAGTTCGGCCGCCTGTTTGGCCGCGGCGCGGATGTCGGCGGCGGTGCGGGCCGGGGTGCGGCACACGGCCGCGTACCGCGACACGTGGTCCTTCACGGCGACCTTGAGCGCCCCGGGCGCGTACCCGAGGGCGTCCTCGCAGGCCACGTCGTCCCCGGTGACCAGCACCACCGGCACCCCGTACTCGGCGACCACATGGGCGTTGAGCAGCCCCTCGCTGGCCCGTACGTCGTTCAGCCACACCCCGGTGATGGAGTTGGCGAGATAGGTGTGGGCGAGGACGCCCTCCATGCCGGCGCCGGCGTGGTAGCCGACGAAGGCGATGCCGTCCACGTCGCCGTGCTGCACACCCTCCACCATGGACAGCGACTTGTGCCGTCCGGTGAGCATCTGCGCCCGCTCGTCCAGCCGCTCCAGCAGCAGGTTGCGCATGGTCCAGTGCGCCTCGTTCACGAGGACCTCGTCGGCGCCCCCGTCGAAGAAGCCGCGCACGGCCGCGTCGACGTCCGAGGTGAACATCGCCCGGCACCGCTCCCACTGCGGCGTCCCCGGCAGCACGTCGGCAGGCCAGGTGACACCGGTGGCGCCCTCCATGTCGGCGCTGATGAGGATCTTCATGGAGCGTCACGTTACGCGCCGATCAGCGAACCGGCTACGGAGAGGCGGTGAAGGTCGGCGGGTGGGCGAACGGCGGGGACACACCCCTGTCACCTCCGGCGCCCCGGGGACCGGGGGGTGCCGGGGGCGCGGGCGGCGGGCGGTGCGGGCCTCAGCGTTCCAGGAAGTCGAAGAGGTCTTCCCAGCGCTGGGTGATGACGTCCGGGTCGAAGCGGTGGGCGCTGCGCAGGGCCTCGTCGCCCATCGTGTCGCGCAGTCGCTCGTCGGCCATCAGGCGCACAAGGTGGCGGGCGAGTTCGGAGGTGTTGCCCGGGCGGGCGAGCAGGCCGTTCTCCTCGTGGGCGACGATCTCGCGGACGCCGGGCGCGCAGTCGAACGCCACGCACGGCACGCCGGTCGCCATGGCCTCCAGCAGGACCAGCGGGAAGCCCTCGCCGCGGGAGGACTGGACGAAGACGGAGGAGGCGCGCAGCGCGCCGGGCACGTCGTCGGTCTGCCCGGCGAAGTCGACGGAGTCCTCCAGCCCGAGCTCCGCGCACTGCCGCTTGAGCTGCGCCTCGGCCTCTCCGCTGCCGTAGATGCGCAGGGTCCAGCCGGGCTGCTTCGGCGCGGCCTCGGCCCAGGCGTCCAGGAGCATGTCGACGCCCTTCTCGTGGGAGAGCCGGCCGACGTTCACGACGACCTTCTCGGTGCGCGGCGAGGGGGTGTCGGGCACGATGGACAGCGGGTTGGGCATGAAACCGACGTTGTTCATGCCCTCGACCCCCCAGTGGTCGGCGTCCTCCCGGGTGAGTGCCAGCAGCCGGTCGACGTCCTTGAAGTACCTCTTCACGCGCGCGAAGCGGGACGACTTGCGGGACGTCTCGAAGGACTCGTGGGTCATGCCGATGACGCGATGCCCGGCGGTGTCCGCGAGGGCCACCCACTCCATCGCCCACACCTGGGCGACGATGATCATCGCGCCGGGCCGGGCGTCCTGGAACAGCGACGAGAGCCGGCTCGCGGCGGTCCGTACGTGGGTCTCGTGGCGGCGCACGGCCGGGTCGAAGCGGCCGAGCAGGCGGCTCGGCCTGGGCCGGCCCGGCGGGCGGCGGGCGTACAGCGTCACGGTCCGGAACGGCGGCTGGTCGCCGAGGGCCATCGGATGGTTGGGCGGGGCGATGCCGACGACGGTGACCCGGTGCCCGCGCTCGGCCAGCAGCCCGGCCATCTGGATCTGCCAGCGGCCCACACCGCCGAGTTCGTTGACCTCGTTGGCCACGAAGAAGATGTCGCGCTGGGTCATCGGGTCTCTCCTGCGGGGCCGAAGAAACGGTCCACGATCTGCACCGCGGCGTCCCCGCGGTCGTACTCGCCGTACTTGTCCACGAACTCCTTCAGCCGGGCCTCGTACTTCGACTGCACGGTGCTCAGGTCGCCGATCACGGTGAACAGTTCGTCCTCGGTACGCGGGACGGGGCCCGGTGCCTCGGCGAGCAGGTCGAAGTAGGTGCCGCGGGTGTCCTGGGCGTACTCCTCCCAGTCGTGGGCGTAGAACACGATGGGGCGCCGGAGCAGCGCGTAGTCGAACATCACCGACGAATAGTCGGTGATCAGGGAGTCGGCGAGCAGGAGCAGCGGGGTGATGTCCGGTTCGGCGCTGACGTTGATCACGCGTCCCGCGACCGACGGCGGCAGGGTGAGCCGGTTCAGGTAGTGCGCGCGGACGAGGAGGGTGTGGTCGTCGCCGAAGCGGGCGGCGAAGTCCTCGATGTCGAAGGGGAACTCGAAGTCCCGTACGCGGCCGTCGGGATGGGCGCGGAACGTCGGCGCGTACAACAGCACGCGCCGGTCCGGGGCGAGGCCCAGCCGCTCGGCCAGCCGCTGTGCGTCGGCGGGCAGCGGTGCCCCCTCGCGGACCCGCACCAGGGCGTCGTTGCGCGGGTAGCCGGTGCGCAGCAGCTTCTCCTCGGGGATGCGGTAGGCGCGGGCGAGGGTGCGCACGTCGTGCTCGCCGCGGACCACGAAGTGGTCGAAGCGGTCCAGCGCCTGCTGGTAGGAGCGCTGCTCCGGCTCGGGCAGCATCCGGTAGGTGGGCTCGTCGAAGCCCATCCGCTTCAGCGCCGAGCCGTGCCAGGTCTGGATGTACGTCGTCTCCGGGCGTTTGGCGAGCCGCAGCGGGAAGCCCTGGTTGTCGATCCAGAACTCCGCCTGGGCGAGCGCCTTGAGGTAGCGCCAGGACCAGCGGCGCACCAGCTCCACGTCCTGCGGGAAGCCCGTGGGGCGCTCGCCGGCGTACGACCAGATCGGGGTGATCGGCGTCTTGCGGCGGCGCAGTTCCTCGAAGATGGCGCGCGGGCTGTCGCTGTACTGCTTGCCGAGGTGGCTCTCGAAGACGACCGTGCCCTTGCGGACGGGCAGCCTGCGCAGCATGCGGTCGTAGACCTGGAGCTTGCGTGCGCCGGAGTTCAGGTCGCGGCGCACGGCCCGCAGCGTGCGGTAGGCGCGCTTGGCGGCCCGCGCGGGGCGCCCGTGCAGATTGCGCTCCACGGCGGCACGGCCGGTGCGGGCGAGCCGGCCCTGCTGGATGAGCCGGAAGGCCAGGTGGCCCTTGGCGGACACCTGCGCCTCGAGCCGGTCGGCCATGAGCCGGGTCAGGCGGGGCCGGACGGGCAGGGACGCGGCGTTCTCCAGGTCGACGGCGCCGACGGTGAGCCGGCTGGTGGTGCGCTTGCCGCCGGCGGTCAGGTGCAGCCGGACGTCCCACACGTCGTCGATGATGCCGAGTGGTCTGAGCCGCCGGGCCAGCGGCACCTGGGCCCGCCAGGCGATCACGTCGCCCTCGTGGCGCGGGGCGGGCACCGGGAAGCGGAAGGTCTGGAGGCTGCGGCGGCGGGCCCGGAACTCCAGCTCGGCGCTGAGCTCGGCGCCGGGGTCGATGGTGTGCAGCGGGTTGACGATCGCGCCGGCGAGCACCACGTCGCCGCCGTGGACCGCGTACTCGGTGAGCCGGTTGCGCAGGGCCATCCGGTTCAGCGGCCGGGCGTGGTAGCCGAGGGTGGTGACGTCCAGGACGGCGCGCATCTCGGGGTCGTCGAGGTAGCGGTCGGTCCAGTAGACCCGGCCGCCCCGCTCGGCCAGCGGTGCGGAGATCTTGTGTCGGTTGATGAGGGTGTCGATGGCCGGCATCAGGTCGGTCCAGTCCTCGCGCAGCAGCAGCTGGGCGCAGATGGCGTGGACGCGGTCGAGCTCGGCGTAGGCAGCGTCGGGGAAGTCCTGGACGTAGCCGCGGGCCAGTTCGGCGAAGCGGTGGCGGTAGTCGTCGTCGAGGAAGGGCAGATCCCGCAGGTACAGCACCAGGTCGTGCTTGAGGAACTTGATGTCCTTGCGCAGCTTCAGCTCGTCCTGGCCCTGGCGGTCCAGGATGGCGTCGATACGGCGGTGGATCTCGACCCGGTCGGCGAAGTTGCTGATCTCACCGCGCCGGTTGCTGATCGACTTGACGGCGGTCTTCTGGACCACGTTCCAGTGGTAGACCGTGTTGGGGATGAGGGTGATCCGCTGCGCGGCCAGATAGGCCTGCGCGGAGAAGAGCAGGTCCTCGTAGTGGATGCCCCGGGGGAAGACGAGGTCGTTGTCGATCAGGAACCGGCGCCGGTAGCACTTGTTGGTCGACAGGGTGTCGAAGACGAACAGGTCCGGCAGCTCGGCGACGGAGTCCAGCGTGCGGGTGCTCCGGTACAGCCAGGGGTACCAGAGCACGCGCTTGTCGTGCCGGCTGTCGGTGTGAACCCGGACACACAGGCCGGAGACGAGGTCGGCGTCGGTGCGGTCGGCGGCCTCGATCATGTTGCGGCAGGCGTTCCGCTCCAGGGTGTCGTCGCTGTCCAGGAACATCACGTACCGGCCGCGGGCCACCTTGACGCCCTGGTTGCGGGGCTCTCCGCAGCCGCCGCTGTTCTCCGGGAGCCGGATCGCCCGCACCCGGTCGGGGTGGGCCGCGGCGAGCGCCTGCGCGACCTCGTGGGAGCCGTCCGTCGAGCAGTCGTCGGCGATGATCACCTCGACATTGCGAAGTGTTTGCTCGAGGACGGAACCTACGGCTGTCGGAAGTCGCTCTTCGTCGTTGTAGACGATGACGACGACACTGACGTCCGGCTCCGGCGCGACGATCGACACGGCCACCTCTCGTCTCTGTTCCGTTCGGTCTGCGGGGGGGGGTGGGCGTAACCCTACAGCGTGTAGGGATTGCTTCGACCCCCACCCCCTTCAAACTACGCCAATGCGACAATACGCCGTCCCACTGACACGCAGAGCACGACCGCCGGGCCGGTCAGTGGGCGCGGCCTGCCACGAACCACTTCGACGGCAGCTCGATACGGGTGCCGTCGGAGGTGAACTCCGCGGTGACCAGGGGCATTTCACCGCCTGCCAGGACGGTGAGGCCGGCCGAGCCGAGATACTGCGGCACGGCGGCGTCGGCGACTTCGCCGGGTGCGATGCCGTGCCGGAGGACCGGAGCGAGCTTGGGCGGCGGACCGGCGGGGTCCCGCGCGAGTCCGCCCAGCACCAGGCGGGCGGACTCGGACGGTTCGACGAGGAAGACCCGGCCGCGCGCGCCGACGAGGGTGGCGATCCCGTCGGCGAGCGCCTGCCGGTCGTCCGGATCGCACTGGTGCAGCACGCCCCGCATGTAGACGTTCACGTCACCCAGCTCGGCGTGCAGCGTCTCCACCTCGCCCTTGTCGGCGGCGTCCAGCACCCGGTACGCGGCCCGGCCCGCGCGGTCGCCGTGCCGGGCGTGCCCGACCGCCGCCGCGGCGATGTCGACGCCGACGACGCGCCCGAAACGCTCGGCGAGGAACCGGGTCTGTGTGCCGTTGCCGCACCCCAGGTCGACCAGGGGCAGCGCCAGGTCGGCCAAGTGCGGTCGGAGCAGCGGCAGATGGAGACCCGCGGTCACCTCCGGCCCGGCGTCCCAGAACACCGACCCCGGCTCCTCGGGAGCCTCACTCCAGAACCCCTCCCACGCCTGCCGGTACCGGCTCGTCGCACTCATGCCCAACTCCCCTGCAAAGCCGCCTTGTTCCGTCACAACCGACGGGTTCTTCCGGTCTACCGGCCAAGGCCCGGCCCCACAACCACCGGGTGCCGGAGCGGGACCGGGGGCACGGGACCCTCGAGCGGTGGCGTGCCGGGGTCGGGTCAGCGGCGAGGCAGGGCGAGTTCGAACCAGACCGTCTTGCCGGTGTTCGTACGGCTCGTGCCCCACTCGCGGGCGAGGGTGCTGACCACCCGCAGGCCCCGGCCGGACTCGTCGGGCGGGCCGGCGCTCAGCAGGGTGGGCAGGTCGTGGTCGTCGTCCTCCACCTCGCACAGCAGGGTGTCACCGCGGACGAGGCGCAGTTCGACGGGTCGGCCGTGGGAGTGCCGTACGGCGTTGGTGACCAGCTCGCTGACCATCAGCTCGGTGGGGTCGGTCAGCCGGGCCAGGCCCCACTCGTGCAGTTGCTCACGGACCACGGCGCGGGCCCGGCCCACCTCGGCGCGATCGCGGGCCAGACGCCACTCGGCTACATCGTCCGGCTCGATGCCGTTCAGGCGGGCCATCAGCAGCGCCACGTCGTCCTTGCGGCCACCACGCGTGTTCAGGGCGCGGATGATCGTGTCGCAGGCGTCGTCCATGGACGCGGCCGGGTGGGCGGCCGACTCGCACAGTGTGGCGAGGCCCACACCGATGTCCTCGCCACGCACCTCGACCAGCCCGTCGGTGCACATCACCAGCCGGTCGCCGGGCCGCACGGGGACGCGTACCGCCTCGAAGGGCACCCCGCCGACGCCGATGGGCGCCCCCGTGGGCAGGTCCAGCAGCTCGCTGCGGCCGTCGACCGCGCGCACCAGGACCGGCGGGATGTGGCCGGCGTTGGCGAGGTGCACCTCGCTCGCGATCGGGTCGTACACGGCGTACAGGCACGTCGCCAGGTAGGTGTCGCCGAGCCGCTGCGCGAGGTCGTCCAGGTTGCGCAGCAGTTGGGCGGGCGGCAGGTCCAGCGCGGCCATGGTCTGCACGGCCGTACGCAACTGCCCCATCTTCGCGGCCGAGTTCAGGCCGTGTCCCATGACGTCGCCGACGACCAGGGCGGTGCGGGCCCCGGGCAGCTTGACCGAGTCGAACCAGTCGCCGCCGACCCGGCCGAGCAGCGTGCCGGGCAGATAGCGGGTGGCGAGGTCGCAGCCCGCCATCCGTGCCGGGATGCTCGGCAGCATGCTGTCCTGGAGGGTCTCGGCAACGCTCTCCTGGTACGTGTACATGCGCGCGTTGTCGAGCACGAGACCCGCGCGGGCGGCGAGTTCGGCGCCGGTGACCCGGTCCATGTCGTTGAACTCGGCGCGCTCCGGGTGGCGCAGCAGGACCATGAAGCCGAGGACGACGTTGCGCGCCTTCAGCGGCACGACGAGCATGGACCGGTGGGTGATCAGCGGCCGGATGTCGCGCTTCTCGAACTGCGAGGCGATGGCATGGCCCATCTCCTCGCTGATCCGCGGCACGAGCACGGGCTCGCCGGAGGTCATGCACTGGAAGAACGGTGTGTGCGCCGGGAACGGCATGGCCTCGCCGACCGGTACGACGTCGTCCCAGCGGCCCGGTTCGTCGTTGTGCTCGACGGCCACCCGGTGCCACATGGTCCTGGTGTCCGGCACGCCCTCCGGGAACTCCTCCCCGGCGACGACCTGTTCGCGCAGATAGGTGCCGGCGACGTCGGTGAAGCGCGGGACGACGGCCCGGCTGACCTCGGCGATGGTCCGCGCGAGGTCGAGCGAGGTGCCGATCCTGCCGCTGACCTCGTTGAGGAACTCCAGGCGCTCGCGCACGGCGGCGTACTCGAGGTCCTCGCCCCCGTCGTCGGCCGGTTCCTCCGATAAGGGCACTCCCTGGGCCGCCGCCCGCGCGGCCCGCGCGCGGCGCGCCCTGCGCTCGACCCGCCGCGGCACACCCCAGTCGGGGGTGACGGGCACCCGGTCCTTCTGGCTGAACTCCAGTACCGGGTAGCCGAGTTCAAGCACCTGCGCGACGATGCGGGCGCTCTCTCCGACGCTCATGCTGGGCAGGATCTCGGGCAGCCGGCGCGCGAGTTCGTCGGCGCCGGGGAAGTCGGTGTGCAGAGCGAAGGCCGGCGCGATGCGCTCGAACGCGCCCGCCTCCACGACCTGGTCCGCGCCCTCGTCCCCGTCAACGTGTCCGTCGCCGTGGCGCAGCCCGTCCGCGTCGGCGGCGAGCACGAGCAGCCGCTCCCGCCCCGGGCCGACCAGCGGGTACGCCCACCACAGGACGTCCACCCGGTCCCGTTCCGGCACGGCGAGCCGGGCGCGGCCGGCGGCCGGGTAGGACAGCCCGTCCAAAGAGGACTCCAGGCCGGGTCCCAACCCGTCATAGCCGCCGTGGGACCGGTAGGGGGCACTGTCCGCCTCGTCGGGCAGGGCGCCGGAGACGGGCAGCAGGTCGGCCGCCGGACTGCCGATCGCCTCTTCCTTGGCTCTGCCGAGCAGCCGCCGCGCGCCCCTGCTCCAGTGCGACACCAGGCCGTCGTGGTCGACCACGACCACGGCCAGCGGGACGCGTCCGGCCGGGACGTCCGCCGCCACCGCGCGACCCCCGGCTCCGCGGCCCGGAGGTACGCCCCATTCGGTGCCACGGTCCATGACCCAGGCCCCTCTCCCCCACGGCTGCGCAAGATCTGTTCCCTTGGGCACCACGGTACGGCGACGGCCCGTCACGATGTGCGGCAATACGCGAATTGGTCTCAGGGGGAGCGCACCGGCGCGCGGTGGTGCGCTCCCCCTGACGAGCTGCTCAGTCCTCGTGCCCGAGCTGGAGATCCCGTTCCGTGCGTCCTCCACCCGCCACCTGGAGGACCGTGGCGACGGGCGGGTAGCCGGCCGCGATCACGGTGTACTCGCCGGAGGACAGGTCGACGAACCGGAACGTCCCGTCGGGTCCGGTGGTGAGCGTGTCGACGACGTTGCCCGCGGCGTCGAGGAGGGTGACGCGCGCGTCCTCGACGGGCCGCCCGCCACTGGCCCGGACGGTCCCGCGCAGCACGGCCCCGCCCGCGAGCTCGACGTCCTGGCGGGTCTCCCGCGCGGCCTGCACGCTGACCGGCAGCGCGGCCGGGCGGAAGGCGGGCGCGCTGGCGGCGAGGGTGTACTCCCCGGCAACGAGCTCGGTGATGGCGTAGCCGCCCTCGCGTCCGCTGCGGGTGCTGGCGACGACCTCGCCGTGCACGTTGGCCAGGGTGACGGTGGCGTCGCGCACGGGGCTGCCGTCGGCGGTGCGCACGGTGCCCGTGAGGCGTCCGGCGCCGCCGAGGACGACGTCGAGTTCGACGGGCCGCTCGCCGACGGTCACGGAGACGGCCTGCGGCTGGTGCCCGCCGGCCGCGGCGATCAGGACGTACGAGCCGGTGCCCGGCGTGGACAGCGCGTACCGCCCGTCGTCTCCGCTCGCGCCCCGGCCGATCTGCTGTCCCGCGACGTCGATCAGGGTGAGCGCCGCGCGGGGCACGACGGTGCCGTCCGGATGCTGCACAGTGCCGCAGACGGGCACGCCGGCGGCGAAGGGTGAACGGGCCTGCGGCACCGTGGGGTTCAGCGGCGCGGTCTCCGGGTCGGTCACATGGGCGTTGTGGGACACCAGCGGTTTCTCCTTGAGGAAGAAGGCGATGAGCAGGCCGAGGACGAGCACCGGCACCAGGTAGAGGAAGATCCGCGGCATGGCGTCCGCGTACGCCCCCACGTAGGCGTCGCGCAGGGCCGGCGGCAGTGCCCGCACGGCCTGCGGGGTGATCGACTCGGGGTCGGGGAGGGCGGCGCCCGCGCGCGCGGGGACGCGGTCGCGCAGGGCGTCGGTGAGCCGGCCGGCGAACAGGGTGCCGAAGACGGCGGCGCCCACGCTGCCGCCGATCTGCCGGAAGTAGTTGTTGGCGCTGGTCGCCGTGCCGAGGTCGGCGGGGCGCACCGAGTTCTGCACGGCGAGCACCAGCACCGGCATCACCAGGCCGATCCCGGCGCCGAGTACGGCCATCCAGACGCTGTACTGGAGCCGGGACGTGTCGACTTCGAGCCGGGACAGCAGCCACATGCCGAGGGCGGACAGGGCGCTGCCGAGGACGGGGTAGATCCGGTAGCGGCCGGTGTGGCTGATGAGCTGCCCGGAGACGATGGACGCCGCCACGATGCCGCCCATCATGGGCAGCATCAACAGTCCGGACTCGGTGGCCGAGGCGCCGTCGACCATCTGGAGGAAGGTGGGCAGGTAGCTGGCCGCCCCGAACAGCGCGACGCCGACGACGAGTCCGACCAGGCCGCTGACATTGAAGACGGAGTCGCGGAACAGCCTGAGCGGGATGAGGGGTTCGACGGCGAAGCGCTCGGCGACGAGGAAGAGCGCGGTGGCCGCGACGGCGCCCGCGCTCAGCCCCAGGATGACGCGTGAGCCCCAGGCGTACTCGGTGCCGCCCCAACTGGTCAGCAGCACCAGGCAGGTGGAGGCGGCGGCCAGCAGCAGGGCGCCCAACACGTCGAAGCGGGCCCTGACCCGTGGCCTGGGCAGTTTCAGCACGACGGTGATCACGGCCAGGGTGACCAGGCCGAACGGTACGTTGATGTAGAAGCACCACCGCCAGGACAGGTGGTCGGTGAAGTAGCCGCCGAGCAGCGGCCCGGCGACGGAGGCGAGCCCGAAGGCCGCGCCGATGAGTCCCATGAACCGGCCGCGCTGCCGGGGCGGCACGATGTCCGCGATGATGGCCTGCACACCGATCATCAGTCCGCCCGCGCCGATGCCCTGCACCGCGCGGAAGGCGATGAGCTGGTCCATGGTCTGCGCCCGTCCGGCGAGCGCGGAGCCGGCGACGAAGACGGCGATGGCGAACTGGAAGACGCCCTTGCGGCCGATCAGGTCGCCGAGCTTGCCGTAGACGGGCAGGCCGACGGTGGAGGTGAGCAGATAGGCGGTGATCGCCCAGGACATCCGGTCCAGGCCGTGCAGCTCGCCGACGATCTTCGGCAGCGCGGTGGCGACGATCATCTGGTCGAGCGCGGCCAGCAGCAGCGCGAGCATCAGCCCGACGAAGACCAGCCGCACCCCGCGGGGGCCGAGCCGCGGGGCGGGGGCCGGCCGCGGGGCGGGGATGCTGGGGGGCGCCGCGACCGGCTCGTCCTGCACCAGAGTGATCCCGCCCACGTACCGCTCCCTCGTCGCACCTGCCGCACGATTGCCGCGCAATGCGACAACTGTGGGCAAGGCGACGAGTTACGGCGGGCCTCCGGTCCGGGGGGAGATCCACTCGAACCGGTGAGGTGCCAACGACGCCCGTCGGCAGAGGAGTTGCTCCAGAAAGGCTACTTCTCGACCTCGGTGGCGAGCTTGGCGAGCATCGCGTCGTAGATCCGGGCGAGGCCCTTGGGGGCGAACGTCCTCTCGAAGAAGCCGCCGATGCCCCCGGCCCCCTTCCAGGTGGTGGTGACCACGACGCGGGACTTGCCTTCGCCCGCCGGGGTCACACGCCAGACGGTGACCATGGAGGAGTTGCGGTCCTTCTCGACCAGCTCGCCGTCGGAGGGCTCGGACACCTCCATCAGGCAGTCGCGGACCCGCTTGCTGGTGGCCTGGAGCTTCCAGTGGACGAGGGTGCCCTCGCCGTCGCCGCCCTCGCGCACCTCGTACTCGCTGAAGTGCTCGGGCAGCACCTTCGGGCGCGTGCCGCTGTAGTCGGCGACCGCGTCGAACACAGTCTCCGCGTCGGCGGCGACGACCCGCTCCGTAGTGGCCTCGACCTGCGCCATGGCTTCCTCCAGGACATCCGTTCTCAGGCTTGGGGCAAGCCAATCACCCCGGCGCCCGGGGCCCCAAATCGGGGCCCGGCAAGTGATCGAACACGGCACAGCGGGCGATCGGGAACGGCGTCCGTACAGTCACCCGCACGATCAAGGGAACACATGTTCTATTCTGTGGGGAGCACTATCGAGGAGGCGCCATGCGCTGGGACAACCTCACCGTGGACCCGGGGAACTCCGGGGACTCCGGTCACAGCCGGGCCGACGCCGCGCTCTTCGGGGCGGACGCGGTCGTCACACGTACGTTCGACACTCCCGAGTTCCGCGGGATCACCTTCCACGAGATCCGGGCCCGCTCGATCATCAACCGGGTGCCGGGCGCCTCGCGCATGCCCTTCGAGTGGACGGTCAACCCGTACCGCGGCTGTACGCACGCGTGCGTGTACTGCTTCGCGCGCAAGACGCACAGCTATCTGGACCTCGACACGGGCATCGGCTTCGACACGCAGATCGTGGTCAAGGTGAACGCACCGGAGCTGCTGCGCCGCCAGCTGGCCTCGCGCCGCTGGCACGGCGAGCACATCGCCATGGGCACGAACGTGGACTGCTACCAGCGGGCCGAGGGACGCTACCGGCTGATGCCGGGCATCCTGAGCGCGCTGCGCGACCACGCGAACCCCTTCTCGATCCTGACCAAGGGCACGCTGATCCTGCGCGATCTGGACCTGCTCACCCAGGCGGCCGAGGTCACCGAGGTGGGCGTCTGCGTCTCGGTGGGCTTCACCGACACCGAGCTGTGGCGCACCGTCGAGCCGGGCACTCCCGCGCCCGAGCGGCGCCTGGACGTCGTGCGCACCCTCGGGGAGCACGGCATCGGCTGCGGGGTGCTGATGGCGCCGGTGATCCCGTTCCTGAGTGACCGTCCGGCCCAACTGCGGGACACCGTAAGGGAGATAGCGGCAGCCGGGGCCACCTCCGTCACCCCGCTGGTGCTGCATCTGCGGCCCGGCGCCCGCGAGTGGTTCATGACCTGGCTCGAACAGCACCACCCGCACCTCGTGCGCCGCTACGAGCGGCTGTACGCCGAGGGCGCCTACGCCCCCAAGTGGTACCAGCGCCGGATCACCCGTCAGGTGCACGAGCTGGCACGGGAGTACGGGATCGGCCCGGCGCGCGCGGGAGCGGCCCGCCGCATCCAGCCGGCCGAGCCGACGCCGCCCCCGATGCCCGAACCGACTCAACTCACGCTCATTTGAGAGCGTTCGAGGGCATCACCCGGCCCAATTGGGTCAAGAATCGTCAGAACGCGTTCTTCCGCTAGATCTTTCCGGGACGATGCGGCGAGGACCGCGAGACCGCGGTCCGCAGCCTCTCCGTCCTGGGAGGACCTATGAGAAAAAGCGCTGCCGCGCTGTGCGGTGCCGCCGTCGTCATGGCCGGATCCCTCACGGCCGTCCCCGCCGACGCGAGCACGCCGCATCCCGCAGCCGCCGCATCCGCCGCCAAGGTCACATGGAAGAAGTGCGGCACCACCAGGTATCCGACCCTCCAGTGCGGATCCGTGAAGGTGCCGCTCGACTACAGGCATCCGTCCGGGAAGAAGATCACGCTGGCACTGTCCCGCGTCCCGCACACCGCCAAGACCTACCAGGGCCCCCTGCTGGTCAACCCCGGCGGCCCCGGTGGCAGCGGCCATTCACTCGCCGGTTTCGTCGCCTCCTCCCTGCCCAAGAAGGTCGCGGCCCAGTACGACGTCATCGGCTTCGACCCACGCGGCGTGGGCAAGAGTTCCCCGGCGCTCGACTGCAAGCCGGGCTCCTTCACACCGGTGCGCCCGGATTCGGTGCCGAACACTCCCGCGATCGAGAACGCCAACCTCTCGCGCGCGACGTCCTTCGCCGCCGCCTGCGGCAAGAAGTACGCGAGCGTGCTGCCGCACATCAACACGGTCAACGCGGCTACCGACATGGACGCGATCCGCCGGGCCCTCGGCGCGAAGAAGATCAATTACTTCGGTTACTCCTACGGCACCTATCTCGGCGCGGTGTACGCCAAGCTCTTCCCCGAGCGGGTGCGCCGGCTGGTCCTCGACTCGATCGTGGACCCGACGGGCGTCTGGTACAAGGACAACATCAAGCAGGACTACGCCTTCGAGGGCCGTCAGCAGGCCTTCGTCGCGTGGATCGCGAAGCACGACTCGACCTACAAGCTGGGCACGGACCCGGCGAAGATCGAGGCCAAGTGGTACGCGATGCGGGCGGCGCTCGCCAAGAAGCCCGCGGGTGGCAAGGTCGGCGCCTCCGAACTGGAGGACACCTTCATCCCGGGCGGCTACTACGACGGCTACTGGCCCTACCTCGCCCAGGCGTTCGCGGCGTACGCGAACGACAAGAAGACCGGGCCGCTGGTCGAGGCGTACACCAACTTCGCCGCCGTGGGCGCCTCCGGCGACAACGGCTACAGCGTCTACACCTCCGTGCAGTGCCGTGACACCTCGTGGCCGCGCGACTGGCGGCAGTGGCGCAAGGACAACTGGGCGGTGTACGCCAAGGCACCGTTCATGACCTGGAACAACGCCTGGTACAACGCGCCCTGCGCCTTCTGGCCGGTCTCGTCCAAGCGCTCGGTGAACGTCGCCAACGGCAAGCTGCCGCCGGTGCTGCTGTTCCAGGCGACCGACGACGCGGCCACCCCGTACGAGGGCGGTGTCACGGTGCACCGGCTGCTGCGGAACTCCAGCCTGGTGGTGGAGCAGGGCGGCGGCAACCACGGCATCACGCTGAGCGGGAACGCCTGCCTGGACAAGCACCTGGCTACGTATCTGACCAACGGCAAGGTGCCGCGCGGGCACGGTGTCGCGGACGCGGTGTGCCAACGGCTGCCCGCCCCGAAGCCGCTGAGCGCGGCGGCGTCCGCCTCGGCCGCCTCCCCGTCCGGTGCCGCGCGCGGGGCGGCGCTGCACGACCTCGTCCGCTTCCGCGGCTGAGCGGCCGAACCGGCTCCGCCGGGCCGCCGCAAGCGGTCTGACGGTCCGTCGGGGGCGGTGACCGGATCGTGGTTGTCGGACGCATGGTCCACCATGGACGCATGAGCGAGCCAACCAGGATTCCCGCCCCCGACGGGGTCGCCCCCGCCGCGCACTACTCCCATGTCGTCATGGGCACCGGCCGTTTCGTCGCGATCTCCGGACAGGTCGCCCTGGACGAGAACGGCGAACTCGTGGGCGAGGGCGACCCGGACACGCAGGCCCGGCAGATCTTCGAGAACCTCCGCCGCTGCCTGGCCGCCGCCGGCGCGACCTTCGACAACGTCGTCAAGTTCACCTACTTCCTCACGGACACGGCCCACCTCCCGGCGATCCGCGCCGCCCGCACGGCCCACCTGGCCGACGACCGCCTGCCCGCCTCCTCGGCCGTCCAGGTCGCGGCCCTGGTCCGCCCCGAGTTCCTGATGGAGGTCGAGGCGTTCGCCGTACTGCCCGAGTGAGGTGTTCCCGCGCGCGGCCGCCGGACCCGTCCGCGTGCTCCCGCGGGTCCCGGCCGCTCACCCGGACTTCGGGATACGGGCCAGGGCGTCGACCGCCGCCTCCGCCAGGGCCGGGTGGGCCAGGGCCTCGGTGAGGACGGGACGGGCCCGGCCGTCGCCCAGCGCGCCCAGGCCCTCCACACAGGCCAGGGCCACCCGGCGGTAGGGGTCGTGCGGGCGGAGCCGGCGCTCCAGCGTGGTGATCAGGGCGGGCACGGACTCGGGGGCCCGCAACTCCACCAGCAGCCGTACCGGATGCAGCGCGTAGGCGACACGCAACTCGTTGGTGGCCAGGGCCGCCGCGGCGCGGGCGGTGCGGGGATCGCCGAGCCGGGCCAGCGCGTACGCGGCACCGACGCAGCGCTGCGGGTCGCGGTGGTTCAGCAGCAGCACCAGGGACTCGAAGGCCCGCCGGTCCCCCGCGAGGCCGAGGCGGAACGCGGCCAGCTCCCGGGCCCACAGCGGCTGCCCGGGCGCCGTGAGCACCTCGGCCAGCTCGCCCGGGTCCCGGGTGGCCGCCAGATGCTCGTACGCCGCCGATCCGCCCGTCTCCTGCCGTAAGCGCTCCGTGAGCGATCGCAATTCTTCGTCCACGAAGGCCAGCCTAGGGTCGTGGCCCGCCGCGCGGGACGTACATCACAAACTCAGGGGGGTGGCGCGCTCGTTACCCACCGGTTAAGCTCAGACGAGCGAGACACCCTCTCGCACCCTCTCGCAGTGGCCTGGTGACGCAGCCACCGCGAGTGTTGTCGGTTCGGTACCCCGAGTACCGCAGTACGACCCGGCTTCGGGACAGAGCCGGTCGGCTTCGCCGGCTGCCGGGCGCGCAGGCGCCCGCGGCGACCGGCACCGGGCATGTGCGCTCACGGCCCGGCGACACCCGCAACCTCTTCCTTCCGCACCCGGTCCGCCCGTCGGCGCACCCGGGACGCGTTCCCAGTCGTCACCCTCATTCCTGGAGTCCCGCGATGGCCACTCCCCTCTCCGACATCTCCCTGTCCCCGCTGAAGACGATCGCCGTCGTCGGCCTCGGCACCATGGGCACCGGCATCACCGAGGTCCTGGCCCGCGCGGGCCGCGAGGTCGTCGGCATCGACATCAGCGAGGCGGCGGCCGCCAGGTGCGTCGCCGCCCTGGAGCACTCCACCGCCCGCGCCGTGGAACGCGGGCGCCTGACCGACCGGGAGCGCACGGACGTGCTCGCCCGCGTGCGCACCTCCACCGACCTGGCCGCGGCGGCCGACGCCGACCTGGTCGTCGAGGTGGCGCCGGAGTCGTACGAGACCAAGCAGCAGATCCTCCGGGAGCTGGACGGCATCGTGCGGCCGGGGGCGATCCTGGCCACCGGCACCAACGCCCTGTCGGTGACCCGCCTGGCAGCCGACTCGGCCCATCCGGAGCGGGTGCTCGGCCTGCACTTCTTCAATCCCGCGCAGGCCATGAGGCTGGTCGAGATCGTCGCCTCGGTGCTGACCGCCCCGCAGGCCGTCGAGGCGGTCACCGACCTCGCCCTCGAACTGGGCAAGGAGCCCGTCGCGGTCGGCGACCGGCCCGGATTCGTCGCCGACGGGCTGCTGTTCGGCTACCTCAACCAGGCCGCGGCGATGTACGAGGGGAGGTACGCCTCCCGCGAGGACATCGACGCCGCGATGCGGCTCGGCTGCGGACTGCCGATGGGCCCGCTGGCGCTGCTCGACCTGATCGGCGTCGACACCGCGCGCACGGTCCTGGAGGCCATGTACGCCGAGTCGCGCGACCGGCTGCACGCCCCCGCGCCGATCCTGAAGCAGCTCAGCGAGGCCGGACTGACGGGCCGCAAGGCGGGCCGCGGCTTCTACACCTACGAGGCCCCGGGCAGCGGCACCGTCGTGCGGGACGCGCTGACCCCGCCGGCCGGTGACGTGCTCGCCCCCGGCCGCCCCGTGCGCTCCGTCGGCGTCGCCGGCTCGGGCACCATGGCCTCCGGCATCGCCGAGGTGTTCGCGAAGGCCGGGTACGAGGTCGTGCTGGCCGCCCGCAGCGCGGAGAAGGCGCAGGCCGCCAAGGCCCGTATCGGCAAGTCGCTTTCGCGCTCTGTCGACAAGGGCCGGCTGACCGCCGAGGCCGCCGCGCAGACCCTGGACCGGATCACGGCGACCGGCAGCCTCGACGACTTCGCCGAGGTGGACCTCGCCGTGGAGGCCGTCGCCGAGGACCTGGCGGTCAAGCAGCAGTTGTTCGCGGCACTGGACAAGGTCTGCAAGCCGGGCGCGATCCTGGCCACCACCACCTCCTCGCTTCCCGTGGTCGCCTGCGCCCGCGCCACCTCGCGCCCGCACGAGGTGATCGGCATGCACTTCTTCAACCCGGCGCCCGCGATGAAACTGGTCGAGGTCGTCCGCACGGTGCTGACGGAGGACGACGTCCACGCGACGGTCCGCGAGGTCTGCGTCCGGATCAGGAAGCACGCCGTCGACTGCGGGGACCGCGCCGGCTTCATCGTGAACGCCCTGCTGTTCCCGTACCTCAACAACGCGGTCAAGATGGTGCAGGAGCACTACGCGTCCCTGGACGACATCGACGCGGCGATGAAACTCGGCGGCGGCTACCCCATGGGCCCCTTCGAACTGCTCGACGTCGTCGGCCTGGACGTCTCGCTGGCCATCGAGAAGGTCCTGCACCGCGAGTTCCGCGACCCGGGCCTGGCCCCGGCACCGCTCCTGGAGCATCTGGTGGCCGCGGGCTGCCTCGGCCGAAAGACCGGCCGCGGCTTCCGCGAATATGCCCGGCGCTGACCGGTCCGGCGACCGGTTCGAGGACGGGCGGGAGTGGGGCGGCCTGCTGGAGCCGGCGGCCGCTCCCCCGTCCACCGAGGACGGAGGAACCCGGGGACGTGCGCACCGGGCTGCACGGATGCAGTACGTTCGGGTCATGCCCCAGCCCGCCAAGTCCACACGTACACCCGCCACGCCCGACGCGCCGGAGAGCACCGCCGGCTCCCGCGCGGCCGCCCAACGGCTCAAGATGCGCCGGGAACTGGCGGCCGCCGCGATGGAACTGTTCGCGACCAAGGGGTACGAGGCGACCACGGTCGACGAGATCGCCGCGGCGGCCGGGGTCGCCCGCCGCACCTTCTTCCGGCACTTCCGCTCCAAGGAAGAGGCCATCTTCCCCGACCACGACGACACCCTGATCCGCGCCGAGGCCGTTCTCAACGCGGCCCCCGCGCACGAGCACCCGCTCGACACGGTGTGCCGGGGCATCAAGGAAGTCATGAAGATGTACGCGGCGCAGCCGGAGATCTCGGTCGCCCGCTACAAGCTGACCCGCGAGGTGCCCACGCTGCGCGAGGCGGAGATCGCCTCCGTGGCCCGCTACGAGCGCCTGTTCACGCGTTACCTGCTGGGCCACTTCGACGAGCGCGTGCACGCCGACGACGCCAACGACGACCCGCTGCTCGCGGAGGTCGCCGCCTCGGCCGTGGTCACCGCGCACAACCACGTGCTGCGGCGCTGGCTGCGGGCCGACGGCCGGGGAGACGTCGAGGCGCAGCTCGACCACGCCTTCGCGATCGTGCGCAAGACGTTCGGCACCGGGATCGGGGCCGGCCGCGCCGCGGCGCCCGCGTCCGGCGCCGGGCCCTCGGCGGCGGTGTCCCAGCAGGGCGAGGTGCTGGTGGCGCTCGCCCGCACCGACGCCCCGCTGGAAGAGGTCATGCGGACCATCGAGGAGGCGCTGAAAGAGCGCTGAAGGGCCTCGCGACGAGCGAGAGCCGCGTACCGCCTCGCGACCACGAGTGCCGCGTAACCGACGGCCACCCCCACGGGGTGGCCGTTTTTGCATGTCGGAGCCCCTTTTCGCCCGTCTCGGTGAACCCGTTCGATCGATCATCGCTCATTTGTTGCGTAAAGTTTTCGTCTGAGCGAAAATTCTGGCACTCAGTGCCTTGCCGGATGACACGCGGTGTCATACGTTGAAGGTGTCCGGGCGGCCGGCGCGCGGCAGAACCGCACGCACGCCGACTGTCCCAGCGAACCGATGGCGGCTCGCACGCCCGGACGCCTGCGTCACAGGCAACCTCCCGCGCCACAAAGCGCTGCCGAAGTCCCACCCGCCGAACCGACGGCACCCGGCCGGACCGCCGGCCCCCCTCATCACCTCTCAGCAGCACCGACGTAACCCCCAGCGCCCCTCCCTCAGGGCGCTCGACGCCGGAGGCAACACCGTGACCGTGAAGGACATCCTGGGGGCGATCCAGTCGCCGGACGCCACGTCCGCCGACTTCGCCGCCCTGCCACTGCCCGAGTCGTACCGCGCGATCACCGTGCACAAGGACGAGACGGAGATGTTCGACGGGCTCGCCACCCGCGACAAGGACCCGCGCAAGTCCCTGCACCTGGACGAGGTGCCGCTGCCCGAGCTGGGCCCGGGCGAGGCCCTGGTGGCCGTCATGGCCTCCTCGGTCAACTACAACTCGGTGTGGACCTCGATCTTCGAACCGCTGTCCACGTTCGGCTTCCTGGAGCGCTACGGCCGGCTCAGCGAGCTCACCAGGCGCCACGACCTGCCGTACCACATCATCGGCTCCGACCTGGCCGGAGTCGTCCTGCGCACCGGCCCCGGCGTCAACGCCTGGCAGCCCGGTGACGAGGTCGTCGCGCACTGCCTCTCCGTCGAGCTGGAGTCGAGCGACGGCCACAACGACACGATGCTCGACCCGGAGCAGCGCATCTGGGGCTTCGAGACCAACTTCGGCGGCCTCGCCGAGATCGCGCTCGTCAAGTCCAACCAGCTGATGCCCAAGCCCGGCCATCTGAGCTGGGAGGAGGCCGCAGCCCCCGGCCTGGTCAACTCCACCGCCTACCGCCAGCTGGTGTCCCGCAACGGCGCCGGCATGAAGCAGGGCGACAACGTGCTCATCTGGGGCGCGAGCGGCGGACTCGGCAGCTACGCCACGCAGTTCGCCCTCGCCGGCGGCGCGACCCCGGTCTGCGTCGTCTCCAGCGAGCAGAAGGCGGACCTCTGCCGCGCCATGGGCGCCGAGGCGATCATCGACCGCACCGCCGAGGGGTACCGGTTCTGGAAGGACGAGCACACCCAGGACCCCAAGGAGTGGAAGCGCTTCGGCAAGCGCATCCGCGAACTCACCGGCGGCGAGGACGTCGACATCGTCTTCGAGCACCCCGGCCGCGAGACCTTCGGCGCGAGCGTGTACGTCACCCGCAAGGGCGGCACCATCGTCACCTGCGCCTCCACCTCGGGCTACACCCACGAGTACGACAACCGCTACCTGTGGATGTCCCTGAAGCGCATCGTCGGCTCCCACTTCGCCAACTACCGCGAGGCCTGGGAGGCCAACCGCCTGATCGCCAAGGGCAAGATCCACCCGACGCTGTCCCGGGTCTACTCCCTGGAGGACACCGGGCAGGCGGCGTACGACGTGCACCGCAACCTGCACCAGGGCAAGGTCGGCGTGCTGTGCCTGGCGCCCGAGGAGGGCCTGGGCGTGCGCGACGAGGAGATGCGCGCCCGGCACATCGACGCCATCAACCGCTTCCGGAACATCTGAGAGGCGCACATGAGTGAGCGTCAGACACCGCGGGCGCACGCGGACAGAGACCGGCCGTGGCTCATGCGCACCTACGCCGGCCACTCCACGGCCGAGGCCTCCAACGAGCTGTACCGGCGCAACCTCGCCAAGGGCCAGACCGGTCTGTCGGTGGCGTTCGACCTGCCGACGC
Source organism: Streptomyces sp. NPDC093064 (assembly GCF_044754605.1). Taxonomy (NCBI): domain Bacteria; kingdom Bacillati; phylum Actinomycetota; class Actinomycetes; order Kitasatosporales; family Streptomycetaceae; genus Streptomyces; species Streptomyces sp. NPDC093064. The sequence goes on along the minus strand of NZ_JBIVPK010000039.1, from coordinate 41,635 downwards.
AGACCGGTTACGACGCCGACCACGTCCTCGCCCGCGGCGAGGTCGGCCGGGTCGGCGTGCCGGTCGCGCACCTCGGCGACATGCGCCGGCTGTTCCAGGACATCCCCTTGGAGCAGACGAACACCTCGATGACGATCAACGCCACGGCCATGTGGCTGCTGGCGCTCTACCAGGTCGTCGCGGAGGAGCAGGGCGCGGACATCACCAAGCTCCAGGGCACGACCCAGAACGACATCGTCAAGGAGTACCTGTCCCGCGGCACGCACGTCTTCCCGCCGGGTCCGAGCCTCCGGCTGACCACGGACATGATCGCGTACACGGTCTCCCACATGCCCAAGTGGAACCCGATCAACATCTGCAGCTACCACCTCCAGGAGGCCGGCGCCACGCCGGTGCAGGAGATCGCGTACGCGATGTCCACCGCGATCGCCGTCCTGGACGCGGTGCGCGACAGCGGCCAGGTGCCGCAGGAGCGCATGGGCGATGTCGTCGGCCGCATCTCCTTCTTCGTGAACGCGGGCGTCCGCTTCGTCGAGGAGATGTGCAAGATGCGGGCGTTCGGCCGCGTCTGGGACCGGATCACCCGCGAGCGGTACGGCATCGAGGACCCCAGGCACCGCCGCTTCCGCTACGGCGTCCAGGTCAACTCCCTCGGCCTGACCGAGGCACAGCCGGAGAACAACGTCCAGCGGATCGTCCTGGAGATGCTGGCCGTCACCCTCTCCAAGGACGCACGCGCGCGTGCCGTGCAGCTCCCGGCCTGGAACGAGGCCCTCGGCCTGCCCCGGCCCTGGGACCAGCAGTGGTCGCTGCGCATCCAGCAGGTCCTGGCGTACGAGTCCGACCTGCTGGAGTACGAGGACATCTTCGAGGGCTCGAAGGTGGTCGAGGCGAAGGTGGCGGAGCTGGTCGAGGCGGTCCTCGCCGAGATCGAGCACATCCAGGAGCTGGGCGGCGCGATGGCCGCCGTGGAGTCCGGTTACCTGAAGTCGCAGCTGGTCGCCTCGCACGCCGAGCGCCGGGCCCGGATCGAGTCGGGCCGGGAGAAGATCGTCGGCGTCAACATATTCGAGGGCACCGAGCCGAACCCGCTCACCGCCGATCTGGACACCGCGATCCAGACGGTCGACCCGGCCGTCGAGGCCCGTGTGACCGCCTCGCTCCGGCACTGGCGCGACACCCGCTACCAGCCGCCGTTCAACCACCCGCGCCCCTGCAAGGCGCTGGAGCGGCTGAAGGAGGCGGCCAAGGGCTCCGGCAACCTCATGGAGGCCACGCTGGAGTGCGCCCGCTCGGGTGTCACGACCGGCGAGTGGGCCGGGGCTCTGCGCGAGGTGTTCGGCGAGTTCCGGGCGCCGACCGGGGTGTCCTCCGCTCCGGTGGCCGTGACCGCCGAGGAGGGCTCGGCCCTGTCCGAGGTGCGGCGCAAGGTGGACGCCACCGCCCGAGACCTGGGCGTGGGCAAGCTGCGCTTCCTGGTCGGCAAGCCGGGCCTGGACGGCCACTCCAACGGCGCCGAGCAGATCGCCGTACGGGCCCGCGACGCCGGGTTCGAGGTGGTCTACCAGGGCATCCGGCTCACCCCCGAGCAGATCGTGGACGCGGCCCTCGCCGAGGACGTGCACGCGGTCGGCCTGTCCATCCTGTCCGGCTCGCACGCCCAACTGGTGCCGGACGTGCTGGAGCGGCTGCGCCAGGCCGGCGCGGCCGACATCCCGGTGATCGCCGGCGGGATCATTCCGAACGGTGACGCCGAGCAGCTCAGGGCCGCGGGAGTGGCCGCGGTCTTCACCCCGAAGGACTTCGACATCACCGGGATCATCGGCCGTATCGTCGACGAGATCCGGAAAGCGAACAAGCTCGACCCCCTGGAGGTCCCCGCATGACCGCCCGCCCGTCGCCCGCCACCACCCCTTCAGCGAGCGGCTCCGCCGCGCCCCTTCCTGATCAGGTCGACCGCCTACGTCCGCGGCGCTCCTGCCTGGCCGTACCGGGCTCGAACCCCCGTTTCCTGGAGAAGGCGCAGGGCCTGCCCGCCGACCAGGTGTTCCTCGACCTGGAGGACGCCTGCGCGCCGCTCGCCAAGCCGGAGGCGCGGCACACCATCGTCAAGTTCCTCAACGAGGGCGACTGGACGGGCAAGACCAGGGTGGTGCGGGTCAACGACTGGACGACCGAGTGGACGTACCGGGACGTCGTGACGGTGGTCGAGGGCGCGGGCCAGAACCTGGACTGCATCATGCTGCCGAAGGTGCAGGACGCCCAGCAGGTCGTCGCGCTCGACCTGCTGCTGACGCAGATCGAGAAGACCATGGGCTTCGAAGTGGGCCGCATCGGCATCGAGGCGCAGATCGAGAACGCGCGGGGCCTGAACAACGTCAACGAGATCGCGCAGGCCTCCGAGCGCATCGAGACGATCATCTTCGGCCCGGCTGACTTCATGGCGTCGATCAACATGAAGTCGCTCGTCGTGGGCGAGCAGCCGCCCGGCTACCCGGCGGACGCCTACCACTACATCCTGATGAAGATCCTGATGGCCGCGCGCGCCAACGACCTCCAGGCGATCGACGGCCCCTACCTTCAGATCCGCAACGTCGACGGCTTCCGCGAGGTGGCGGGGCGGGCCGCCGCCCTCGGCTTCGACGGCAAGTGGGTGCTGCACCCCGGCCAGGTGGAGGCCGCCAACGAGGTCTTCTCACCGTCCCAGGAGGACTACGACCACGCGGAGCTGATCCTGGACGCGTACGAGTACTGCACGTCCGAGGCGGGTGGCAAGAAGGGGTCGGCGATGCTCGGCGACGAGATGATCGACGAGGCCAGCCGCAAGATGGCGCTGGTCATCGCGGGCAAGGGCCGCGCGGCGGGCATGCGGCGCACCAGCACGTTCGAGATCCCGGAGGGCTGAGCGGCATGCAGTTCGGACGGACCTTCGAGGAGTTCGAGGTCGGGGCGGTCTACAAGCACTGGCCGGGCAAGACGGTCACGGAGTACGACGACCACCTGTTCTGCCTCCTGACCATGAACCACCACCCGCTCCACATGGACGCCAACTACGCAGAGAAGACGACCGACTTCGGCAAGAACGTCGTCGTGGGCAACTACATCTACTCCCTGCTGCTCGGCATGTCCGTCCCGGACGTCTCCGGCAAGGCCATCGCCAACCTGGAGATCGAGTCGCTCAAGCACGTGGCGCCGACCTTCCACGGCGACACGATCTACGGCGAGACGACCGTGCTCGACAAGTGGCCGTCGAAGTCGAAGAGCGACCGCGGCATCGTCCACGTCGAGACCAGGGGCTACAAGCAGGACGGCACGCTGGTGTGCACCTTCCGGCGCAAGGTGATGGTGCCGACCGAGACGTACACCAAGGAGCGCGGCGGCGAACAGCCGGGCCGCCCGCCCGTCTCCCACCACCACCCTCAAACGACGCCCCCGCGGGGCGGCACACCCAATTCGGAACCCAGGGAGCAGGGGAAGTAGGCCATGGCCCGACTCGCCCAGACCGCCGGTCTGACGGACGTGCAGCAGGAGATCGTCTCCACCGTCCGGGACTTTGTCGACAAGGAGATCATCCCGGTCGCGACCGAGCTGGAGCACCGCGACGAGTACCCGCAAGCGATCGTGGACGGCCTGAAGGAACTGGGCCTGTTCGGTCTGATGATCCCCGAGGAGTACGGGGGCCTGGGCGAGTCGCTGCTGACGTACGCGCTGTGCGTGGAGGAGATCGCCCGCGGCTGGATGTCGGTGTCCGGCATCATCAACACGCACTTCATCGTCGCGTACATGCTCAAGCAGCACGGCACGCAGGAGCAGAAGGACCACTTCCTGCCCCGAATGGCGGCAGGCGACGTCCGCGGCGCCTTCTCGATGTCGGAGCCGGGCCTGGGCTCCGATGTGTCGGCGATCACGTCGAAGGCGGTGAAGGACGGCGACGAGTACGTCCTGACCGGCCAGAAGATGTGGCTGACGAACGGCGGTACGTCGTCACTCGTGGCGGTCCTTGTCAGAAGCGACGAGGGCCACCCCGAGGGCACCGCGCCCCACAAGTCCATGACGACCTTCCTGGTGGAGAAGGAGCCCGGCTTCGGCGAGGTCCGTCCCGGACTGACCATCCCCGGCAAGATCGACAAGATGGGCTACAAGGGCGTCGACACCACCGAGCTGATCATGGACGGGCTGCGCGTCCCGGCCGACCGGGTGCTCGGCGGCACCACCGGCCGCGGCTTCTACCAGATGATGGACGGCGTCGAGGTCGGCCGGGTGAACGTGGCGGCCAGGGGGTGCGGCGTCGCCCAGCGCGCCTTCGAGCTGGGTGTGGCCTACGCCCAGCAGCGCCACACCTTCGGCAAGCCGATCGCCCAGCACCAGGCCATCCAGTTCAAGCTGGCGGAGATGGCCACCAAGGTCGAGGCCGCCCACGCCATGATGGTGAACGCGGCCCGCAAGAAGGACTCGGGCGAGCGCAACGACCTCGAGGCCGGCATGGCGAAGTACCTGGCCTCCGAGTACTGCAAGGAGGTCGTGGAGGACGCCTTCCGCATCCACGGCGGCTACGGCTTCTCCAAGGAGTACGAGATCGAGCGCCTGTACCGTGAGGCACCCATGCTGCTCATCGGTGAAGGCACCGCCGAGATCCAGAAAATGATCATCGGTCGCAGGCTGCTCGAAGAGTATCGGTTCCAGGGCTGAATGTCCGGCTACGGGGTGTTTTCTTCGAGAAGAAGATCACACCCTGTCAGCGGTGTTCGGCAGCCGACTCGGCAGCTCGGCTTACCCAGTTGTGGCCCTTAACCGCTACGATCGCGGAAAGCCGCCGTCCCCCGTCGAAAACGCGGCATCATCCGCTACGAAGGTCATCCATGCCCCACAGCCAAACCTCTGCACATCGTGACAGCCTGGCCGGCGTACGCCTTGCGCGCGGAGCATCGCCGTGGCTTCTTCCGACCGTCGCCACCGCAGCCGTCAGCCTTCTGCGCGCCCGCCGCTCGGGTGCAGCCAAGGCCGTAGCCGTTCCCGCCACCGCGCTGGCGGCGGGGATGCTGTGGTTCTTCCGCGACCCCGAGCGCGAGATCGCACAGGGCCGGGTCATCTCGCCCGCCGACGGTGTGGTGCAGAGCATCATGCCGTGGAAGGACGGCCGCACCCGCGTCGCGATCTTCATGAGCCCGCTGAACGTCCATGTCAACCGCGCCCCGCTCTCCGGCACGGTCACCTCGGTCGAGCACGTCCCCGGCGGGTTCGTTCCGGCTTTCAACAAGGAGAGCGAGAACAACGAGCGGGTCGTCTGGCACTTCGACACCGAGCTCGGCGACATCGAGATGGTCCAGATCGCCGGCGCGGTGGCCCGCCGCATCGTCCCCTACATCCCGTCCGGCACCAAGGTCGAGCAGGGCGAGCGGATCGGTCTGATCCGTTTCGGTTCGCGCGTCGACCTGTACCTGCCCGAGGGCGTGGACGTCGCGGTCGAGGTCGGCCAGAAGACCGTGGCTGGGGTGACTCGCATTGACCGTCATTGATCCCGAGACCCAGGCCGGCTGGGTGCCGGAGGCGGACGAGGTGGACGAAGAGGAGGAGATGCCCCTCTCGTTGCGCCTGTCGATAGCGGACACCCTCACCCTGGGCAACGCGACCTGCGGCTTCATGGCGGTGTACTTCACCACCACCGGCATCCTGATCCCGCACCTGACCGGCAACGACGAGTCGGCCGGCATGGCCCGGCACAGCGCTGCCACGGCGGTCATCCTGATGCTGTGCGCGGCGGTCTTCGACCTGTTCGACGGCCTGGTCGCGAGGAAGCTGCGCTCCTCCCCCATGGGCGCGGAACTGGACAACCTCTCCGACCTGATCAGCTTCGGCCTGGCCCCGGCGTACTTCGTCCTCGTCTACGGCATGGTCGCGGACGACGCCCACCAGAGGGTGGCGGCCCTCGGCGCGATCGTGGTCCTGCTGGCGGTGGTCCTCCGGCTCGCGAGATTCTCCTGCGTCACGCTGAAGGACGGCATGTTCCAGGGCATGCCCTCCCCCTTCGGCGCATTGACGGTGGTCTCGATCGTCCTCCTCGAGCTCCCCTTCGTGGCGACGCTGCTGGCCATCGTCGGCACGGCATGGCTGATGGTGAGCCGAGTGGAGTACCCGAAGCCGAGGGGCCGCCTGGCGGTGGCCATGCTGTCCTGGATCGTCCTGTCCATGGGCCTCCTGGCAGCCTGGGCCTTCGACGCCCCGAGCGGCCAGCTCCTCCTCCAGACCGGCTGCGCCCTGCAACTGGTCATGGGCGCGGTGATCCCCCTGTTCGCCACGGCCCGCCGGGTGAACAACTTCCGCGACAACCGCCGCGAGGCACGGGCGGCCCAGCCGTAGCGCTCCGCTGCGGCCGCCGAATGGGAAGGGCCCCGAACCGTGAGGTTCGGGGCCCTTCCCATGTTGCGGGCCACCGCCGGGCTCCCGGGGCTCGGGGCGGTGGGGTGGAGCGGGGCGCGGGGGCGCGGGGAGGCGTCGAGGACCCCGGTGGGGGTGCAGGTGAGGGGGCATCCCAGCCAGGGCCGCGTGCGCACGTCTCGGCGGGGGCCGCAGGGCACAGGGCCGGAGCCGCGCTGGGGCAGGTGGGGCGAAAGGGGCGATGTCCTGCCGAGGCGCAGGAGCGGGGCGCAGGGGCGGGGTGCAGGGGCGAAGCCCCGCTGGGGTGCAGGGGCGAAGCCCCGCGGGGGTCTGGGGCGGAGCCCCAGGAACGGTCACCTGAGCCCTAGCGAGTCGGGCGGGCGGGTGGGCCAAGCATCCGGGGCGGAGCCCCGACGGTGCAGGGGCAGAGCCCCGCCGGGGCCTGGGGCGGAGCCCCAGGAACGGTCACCTGAGCCCTAGCGAGTCGGGCGGGCGGGTGGGCCAAGCATCCGGGGCGGAGCCCCGACGGGGTGCAGGGGCAGAGCCCCGCCGGGGCCTGGGGCGGAGCCCCAGGAACGGCCACCTGAGCCCCACCGAGTCGGGCGGGCGGGTGGGCACAGCCCGGGGCGAAGCCCCAGGGACGGCCACCTCACCCCCACCGAGCCAGGCGGGCCGGTAGGGGCTGGGGCGGAGCCCCAGGGAACCGCGTCCTCAGACCCACCCAGCCGGAAAGGCCCCGTAGGCAAAGACCGACCCGTCACCCCAGCCGGTCCCGCCCGATCCGCTCAGCCACCTGCTCAAGGATCCGCCCCGCATTCGCAATGCACGTGGCCACGTCCGGCTCGACCTCGGTCAGGGCATACGCCCGCCGGATCCCGGCGCGCTCCAGAACCTCCGGCTCCAGCGCCAGCCGCCCGCACACCGCGACCACCTCCTTGCCCGCCGCCCGCGCCGCCGCCGCGACCCCGGCCGGAGCCTTCCCATGCAGCGTCTGCTCGTCCAGGGAGCCCTCACCGGTGATCACCAGCGAGGCCCGCTCCAGCGCGGGGGCGAACCCCAGCACGTCGAGCATGACCTCGATCCCGGCCCGGAACCGCGCCCCGAGCAGCATCGCCCCGAACCCGATACCACCCGCCGCACCCGCCCCCGGCGACGCCGCGTACTCGGCGGCCCGGTTCCCGACCCCGCCCACACCCTCCAGAACCTTCGCGAAGTGCGCGAGCGCAGCGTCCAGCGTCGACACGTCCTGCGCCGAGGCCCCCTTCTGCGGCCCGTAGACCGCCGGAGCACCCTTCGGACCGGTCAGCGGATTGTCGACGTCGCTGGCGAGCACCAGCTCCACCGCGGCGAGCCGCGGGTCGAGCCCGGACAGGTCCGCCCGGACGAGTTCCGCCAGTCCCCCGCCACCCGGCGGGATCGGCTCCCCGTCCGCGTCCAGGAACCGCGCCCCGAGCGCGGCCAGCATCCCCGCGCCCCCGTCCGTCGTCGCACTCCCGCCGACGCCGAACACGATGGTGCGCGCCCCCGCGTCCAGCGCGGCCCGCAGCAGCTCTCCGGAGCCGTACGTGGACGCCGTGAGCGGCGCGAACACACCGGCCGGCAGCCGCTGCAACCCGCTGGCCTCGGCCATCTCCACGACTGCCGTGTCGCCGCGCAGCGCGAACGCGGCCGTCACCTCGTCCCCGAGGGGACCCGCGACCCGTACCTCCCGACGCTCGAACCCGGCCGCGACCGCCGCGTCCACGGTCCCGTCGCCGCCGTCGGCGACGGGCAGCGCCTCCACCTCCACGTCCGGCACGACCCGGCGCAGCCCGGCCGTCACGCGCTCGGCGACCTGCACGGCCGTCAGCGAGCCCTTGAACTTGTCCGCGGCAACCAGCACCCTCCGGGTGCCTCGCACTGCAGCGTCCGCCACCTTGACATCCCCTTGCTCTCCGGGCCCCGCACGTCAGGGCCAGTCGCGCCGCTGCGACCTTAACCGCCGACCGCCCCCGCCGTCATGCCCCGCCCGGACCCTGAGAAGCCCCTGACGTGCCCGTGGACCCCGCGGACGTACCGATGAACCCCGAGCGGCCGCCCCCGGAATCCGGTAGACCGGTTCCCATGACCGCTGTGGACGCCGCCGTGGACACCGGACCAGCGCTCGCCGACCGTATCCACGGCGGCTGGCTGGGCCGGATCGCCGGCAACATGCTCGGCAAGCCGGTGGAGCAGGGCGACGTGTGGACGCGCGACCGCATCGACCGCTACCTGCGCGCGGCCGACGCGCTGCCGCTCACCGACTACCTGCCCGAGCCGGTCGGCGACGACGGCCCGCCGCTGCGCCCCGAGTGGCGAAGCTGCGTCCGCGGCCGCATCCACGGCAGCTGCCGCGACGACGACGTCGACTACGCGATCCTGGGACTGGACCTCCTGGAGACGCACGGCTTCGACTTCACCACCGAGCAGGTCGGCGAGCTGTGGCTGCGGCGTCTGCCGTACCTTCAGACGTTCACCGCGGAGCGGGCCGCGTACCGCAATCTCGCGAACGGCCTCAAGCCGCCGCTGACGGCCACGTACGACAACCCGTACCAGGAGTGGATCGGCGCCCTGATCCGCGCCGACATCCACGGCTGGACCAGCCCCGGCGACCCGCGCCGCGCCGCCTCGCTGGCCCGCCGCGACGCGGTCCTGTCGCACACCGGCAACGGCGTCTACGGCGCCATGTGGGCGGCGGCACTGATCGCGGCGGCTTTCACCGCGCCGACCGTCCGCGCCGCCGTCAACACCGCGCTGACGGTGATCCCGGCCGGCAGCCGCCTGGCTCGCACGGTGCGCCGGGCCCTCGCCCTGCACGAGGCCGGCCTGTCCTGGGAGGACGCGCTCGACACCCTCGCGGAGGAGACCGCCGGTCTCGGCTGGATCCACACGGTGCCGAACGCCGCCGTCATCACGGCCGGCCTGCTCTACGGTGGGGGCGACTTCACCCGCACCATCGCGCTGACCGTCCGCGCCGGCCTGGACACCGACTCCAACGGCGCGACGGCCGGCTCGGTGGCGGGCGTCATGACGGGCGCTGCGGCCGTCCCCGCCCGGTGGAAGGACCCCCTCGAGGACACGGTCCGCAGCGCGGTCTTCGGCTTCGACGGTGTCCACATCAGCGAGCTGGCGGAACGCACCCTGCGTCTGGCCCTCCTCGACGCCTGAGAGGACCGCACCCACGGCACCCGGTTCCCGCCGGCGCCCGCTACGGCATGGTGCGTTCCGTCCGCCCTTCTTGCACTTCTCCACAACATGAACACACTGCGGTCACCAATCCGCACCATACGCGGACTCTCGCCCTACGAGCCGGGATGCTGGTCCGGCAACGGCCCCACCAGCCCTGACGGTCGGCAGAAACGCAGAACACGCAGAGAACGCAGAGAACGCAGAGAACGCAGAAACCAGGAGGACACCATGACTCTCATCCGTGTGCGCCAAGGTTCGGCCCTGCTGTCCACGACCCTGCTCGCGGTCCTCGGCCTGGCCGGCTGCGGCGGCTCCGGCGAGAAGGCGCCCACCGTCGGCTCCGCGCCTTCCGCGACCGCTTCACAGGGGGGAGCCGCTCCCTCCGCTCCGCCGAAGAAGGCCCCGGCGAACCCGTGCGCGCTCATCTCCCTTCAGGAGGCCCAGGAGCTGGGAGGCACGTCCGTCGAGGGGAAGAAGAGCGAGGACACCCCGGGCGGCTGCAGATACACCCACGAGGGGGTGCCGATCGCGTCCACCATCCAGGGGGACGAGGCCAAGCAGTTCATGGACGACATGCTCCGGGCAGCCGACCGCAAGCCGCTCACCGGCATCGGCGACGAGGCGACCGCCTACGACGACAAGGACCACGGGACGTTCGGACTCCTGTTCCGCACGTCGGGCACCTGGGTCGCGATGACCGTGGTGGCGGACCGGGCCGACAACGACCGGCGCCTGGAGGAGCTGGCCCGCAAGGTCGCCGCCCGGATGTGACCACGCCGGACGCCGGTCCCGGTGCCTCGGGTACGGGACCGGCGACGCGCTGCGTCGCACCGGTTGTCACGAGGCTCGTTACCCTTTTGGGATGACCACCGCGGACTACGCCACGTACATCGCCGGCCTTCCCCGGGTCCTCGCCGCTGCCGCCTGCGTCTTCCGCGACGCGGACGGCCAGGTGCTTCTCGTCGAGCCGAACTACCGGGACGGGTGGACGCTGCCCGGCGGCACCGTCGAGTCCGACGACGGGGAGACCCCACGCCAGGGCGCGCGTCGCGAGACGCTGGAGGAGATCGGGCTCGACCGCGAGCCGGGGCGGCTGCTCGTCGTGGACTGGGTGCCCGGCACTGCACGGCCACCGCTGGTGGCGTACCTCTACGACGGCGGGGTCCTCACCGACGGCGACCTCAAGACGATCCGCCTCCAGGAGGAGGAGCTGCTGTCCTGGCGCCTGGTGACCCGCGACGCACTCGCCGCCCACCTGCCGGGCGCCCTGGGCCGCCGCGTCCTGACCGCCCTCGACGTCCTGACCGACGGCACGGGCACGGCGGAACTGGAGAACGGCCACCGCCCCGGATGACCACCGGATGCCCCCGGCCCGGCACAGGCGAATATCCGTTCGCCCGCCCCGTTCCTCCGCCCTAACCTCGGTCCCATGACCAAACCCCTCGTCGCCATCCTCAGCGGCGCCGGCATCTCCACCGACTCCGGCATCCCTGACTACCGCGGCCCGAACGGCCTGTGGCGGCGGGATCCCGAGGCCGAGAAGCTCGTGACGTACGAGTACTACATGGGTGATCCGGAGATCCGGCGGCGGTCCTGGCGGATGCGGCGGAAGAACCGCGCGCTCGCCGCCGAGCCGAACGCCGCGCACCGGGCCGTGGCCGAGCTGGAGCGGGCCGGGGTGCCGGTCAGGGTGATCACGCAGAACGTGGACGGGCTGCACCAGCTCGCCGGGATGCCCGCCCGCAAGGTACTGGAACTGCACGGCAGCGTGCGCGGTGTGGTGTGCACGCGGTGCGGGGCGCGCGGGCCGATGGAGGACGCCCTGGAGCGGGTGGCGGCCGGCGAGGACGATCCACCGTGCCGGGAGTGCGGCGGGATCCTGAAGTCGGCGACCGTGATGTTCGGCGAGCGGCTCGATCCGCAGGTGCTCGGTCAGGCGGTCGCCATCACCAAGGCGTGCGAGGTGTTCATCGCGGTCGGCACCAGCCTCCAGGTGCAGCCGGCCGCCGGGCTCGCGGGGGTGGCCGCCGACCACGGGGCACGGCTGATCATCGTCAACGCCGAGCCGACCCCGTACGACGACATCGCCGACGAGGTCGTACGCGAGCCGATCGGCACGGCGCTCCCCGCACTGCTGCGCGGGCTGCGCGACGGCTCGTACAGCGGCTAGAAGAGCGCCGTACCCCGTTCGAAGTCCAGCAGGCGTCGCTTTCTGGGCAGGCCGCCGCCGTAGCCGGTGAGGCTGCCGCCGGCGCCGATCACGCGGTGGCAGGGGACGATGATGCCGATGGGGTTCTTGCCGTTGGCGAGGCCGACCGCGCGGGAGGCGCCCGGGTTGCCGAGGGCGGTGGCTAGTTCGCCGTAGGAGCGTGTCTCGCCGTAGGGGATCTTCCGCAGTTGGTCCCAGACCGTGCACTGGAACGGGGTGCCGTGCAGGCGCAGCGGGACGGTGAACTCCTTCAGTTCGCCCGTGAAGTAGGCCTCCAGTTGGTCGACGGCCTCGCCGAAGGGGCCGTCGTCGGGCTCGCCGAAGGACTCCTCGGGCGGGCGGTGGCGCTGATCGGTCATGTACAGGCCGCACAGGACGCCGTCGTCGGCGACGAGGGTGAGCAGGTCGTAGGGGCTGTCGATGACGGTGTACTGCTTCATGGCGGAACGTCCTCAGACGGGAAGGAAGTTGATCGGGTGGCTGTCGGTCGCCCACAGGTACTGCACGGCGTACGCCCGCCAGGGCCGCCAGGCCGCCGCGCGGGCGGTGAGCGCGGCCGGGGTGGACGGCAGGCCGAGTTCCTGTGCGGCGCGCCGGATGCCGAGGTCGGTGGGGAGGAAGGCGTCCGGGTCGCCCAGGGCGCGCATGGCGATGACGTCGACGGTCCAGGGGCCGAATCCGGGGAGTGCCAGGAGGCGGCCGCGGGTCTCCTCCCAGTCGCTCTCCACGCCCAAATGGAGCGTTCCGTCCGCGAGTTGACCGGCCAGGTTGAGCAGTGTCGTGCGCCGGGTGCGGGGCATCGCCAGCGATTCGGGGTCGAGGGCGGCCAGCGCCCCGGGGGCGGGGAAGAGGTGGGTGAGGCCGCCTTCGGGGTCGTCGACGGGCTCGCCGTGCGCGGCGGCCAGGCGGCCGGCGTGGGTGCGGGCGGCGGCCGTGGAGACCTGCTGGCCGAGCACGGCCCGCAGCGCGAACTCGCCCTCGTCCACGGTGCGCGGCACGCGCCGGCCGGGGGCCTTGTCGACCAGGGGCGCGAGGAACGGGTCGGTGCGCAGCTGGTCGTCGATGGCGACCGGATCGGCGTCCAGGTCGAGCATGCGCCGGCAGCGGCTGATGGCGACCGGAAGGTCCCGCAGGTCGCCGAGGGTGAGGCGGCAGGCGATGTGGTCCGGCTTCGGGGCCAGCGTGGCGATCCCGTGGCCGTAGGGCAGGCGCAGGGTCCTGCGGTAGGCGCCGTCGCGCCACTCCTCGACGCCGGGTACGGCGGTGGCCGCGAGGTGGCCGAAGAGGTTGTCCGGGTTGAGCGGGGCGCGGAACGGCAGGCGCAGGGAGAGGGCGCCAGGGGTGCCCGGGGCGCCGGGGCGCGTGCCGGGCTCGGTGGGCCGCCCGGGGGCGCGGGTGCGCAGTCCGCTGGGCGACAGGGCGAACACCTCGCGCACGGTGTCGTTGAAGGTGCGGATCGAGGAGAAGCCGGCGGCGAAGGCGATCTCCGCCATCGGCAGGGCGGTGGTCTCGATCAGCAGCCGGGCGGTCTGGGCGCGCTGGGCGCGGGCGAGCGCGAGCGGTCCGGCGCCGAGTTCGGCGCGGAGCTGGCGTTCGATCTGGCGGGTGCTGTAGCCGAGGCGGGCGGCGAGTCCGGGCACGCCCTCGCGGTCGACGACTCCGTCGGCGATCAGCCGCATGGCGCGGGCCACGGCGTCGGCGCGCTGGTTCCACTCCGGTGAGCCGGGGCTGGTATCGGGGCGGCAGCGCTTGCAGGCCCGGAAGCCGGCCTGCTGGCAGGCGGCCGCGCTCGGGTAGAAGGTCATGTTCTCCGGCTTGGGCGGCACCACCGGGCAGCTGGGCCGGCAGTAGATGCGGGTGGTCAGGACGGCGGTGAAGAACCAGCCGTCGAACCGCGCGTCCTTGGACCGTACTGCGCGCACACAGCGCTCTTGGTGGGTGTGCATCCCTTTCTGCATGCGTCCAGCATCCGGCACCGGGCGGGCCGGGGCTGGCGGGAATCCGACATCGACCTCGCGTGTCCTGGGTCCGCGGCGATCGCCCCCGGACGGGACGAGGTCCTCCGGCGCTCCGGAGGCATGAAGGCGATCCTGGAAGCATGGAGCAGCAGCCCCTCGTCGCCTTCGGACACGGTACGGCGGACCGCGAACGCCTCACGGAGCTGATCCGCGAGGCGGGGATCGCCGCCGTGGTGGACGTCAGGACCGCGCCCGGAAGCCGCCACAACCCGGACGTGGGCCGGGAGAGGCTGCTGGAGTGGCTTCCCGAGGGCGGGATCGCCTACCGCTGGGAACCGCGACTGGGCGGCTTCCGCAAGGTGCCTGCGGACTCGCCCGACACCGTCTGGCGCAACGAGGCCTTCCGCGGTTACGCCGCACACACGCGCACGGACGAGTTCCTCGACGCGATCGCCCAGCTCCTCGACGAGGCCGCGCGGCGGCGGACGGCCGTCATGTGCGCGGAGGCGGTCTGGTGGCGTTGCCACCGCCGTATCATCGCCGACTTCGTGGTGCTCGCCCGCGGACGGCCCGTCCTGCATCTGATGCACGACGGCCGGCTCGTCCCCCATCGGCTCAGCGAGGGAGTACGTCTGCGCGAGGACGGACTGCTCGTCTACGACGGTCGGCGGTCCCCGGACCGGCTCGTAGAGGGACGTGCACAGCCCGACGACGGAACCTAGGGTGGGATGCAGGTCTGTGGGGGTGGGGAGGGACCAAGGACGGTTCTGAACCATGAGCGATGTACATCGGCTCGAGCCCGTCTCGGCGAACCTGGGCGGCGGCGCCGTGCTCGCGGCGTGGGAGCGGTTCGTGCAGGGCGAGGATCATGTCCCGGACGTCCGGCCCCTGGTGGCGATCTCCTGGCATCGCTGCCGGGAGCAGTACCGGGTGGATCCCCACCTCACGCGGGCCCCGGTGGCCGTCGCGGAGCCCGACCACACGCCCGAGCACGACGTCGTGTTCGCCGAGCTGGGTTTCCGTGCCGCCTCCGTCGCCCATGAGGTGGGCTGCCTCGGTGGTGTCGTCACCGTCACCGACGCCACCGGCCGGATCCTGGCCGAGTGGGGTGACCAGGCCACGCTCGCCCGGGCCGGCGGGTCCAATCTGGCGCCCTGGTTCTGCTGGTCCGAGTGCGCGGTCGGCACGAACGGCATGGGCACGGCGCTGGAGGCGCACGGACCGGTACCGATCAGGGGCGCGGAGCACTGGTGCCAGGCGTTCCACGACTGGGGCTGCGCGGGCGTCGCGGTGCGTGACGTGGTGACCAAGGACCCGATCGCGGTCATGAGCATCTGCTGCTGGCGCAGCCCCCTGCCCGCGTCCGCGAGCGGCTGGCTGGCGAACGCGGTCACCATGACCCAGTACCCGCTGAAGAGGCGCGCCCGGGACAGCGGCGCCGAGCTGGTCGCGGCCTGCACGCAGGCCAGGGCGCACACCGGTGCGCCGCTCGCCGCGGTGGACACCGCGGGCAAGGTGGTGATCGCCGACGCCATGGCGAGCGTGCTCCTGGGCGTCCCCGCCTGCACCCCGGCGGTCGACCCCACGCTGCGCTGGAAGCCCGGGCTGCCGGAGCTGATCGCGGCCGCCCGGTACGCCACCGGGCAGGCGGCCGACAATCCCGACTGGGTCGGCTCGACGCAGATCTTCGCCCATCTCGCCGACGAGCCGACGTCGATCGGCATCCGCCCCGTCTTCTCGTCGGGACGCCTGATCGGGCACCTGGTCTCGTTCGGTGCCTCCGACGGGGCGCAGGTGCCGCAGGTGGAGGCGCCGGCGCACCCTCGGGTGCTGCCGCGCCGGCTGGTCGCGGTGCGCGACAACCGGCTGGTGCTGCTGCGGCTGCCGGAAGTCTCCTTCGCCGAGTCGCGGGGCAACGACGTATGGCTCTCCACCGATCAGGGGCGGTTGCGGGCCGCCTCCGTGAGCCTGGACAAGCTCGACGGTGAGCTGGCGGATGCCGGTTTCCTGCGGGTGCACCGCCGGTATGTGGTCAACCTCGGCCGCATCCGGGAGATCGAGCGCGGGCTCAAGGGCGAGCTGTCCCTGGTCATGGACGGCCGGACCAAAGAGATGGTGCCGGTCTCCCGGCGGAACGCGCCGGCCGTGCGTCGCGCGCTGGACCTCTGAGTCCCTCAGCACACCCTCTGTACCGGAAGGAGGTTCCCGTGACGGACGGTCGGGACGCCGTTGCCGGCGCGATGAACGCCGGGGGCGCGAGCAACCGCGACTGGTGGCCGAACCGGCTCGACCTGGCGGTCCTCCGGAAGCACCCCGCCATGGCCGACCCCCTGGGCGAGGGCTTCGACTACGCCGCGGAGTTCCGGACGCTCGACCTCGACGCCCTGGCACGGGACGTCGACAAGGTGCTGACGACGTCGCAGGAGTGGTGGCCGGCCGACTTCGGCCACTACGGGCCGCTCGTGCTCCGGATGGTGTGGCATTGCGCCGGGACATACCGCGTCGACGACGGCCGCGGTGGCGCGGGCGCCGGCATGCAGCGTTTCGCGCCGTTGAACAGCTGGCCGGACAACCGCAACCTCGACAAGGCGCGCCGGCTGCTCTGGCCGGTGAAGAAGAAGTACGGCCGCAAGATCTCCTGGCCCGACCTGATGGTCTTCGCGGGCAACCGCGCCCTGGAGACGATGGGCTTCACGACCTTCGGCTTCGCCGGCGGCCGGGCGGAGGTCTGGGAGCCCGACGAGGACGTGTACTGGGGTCCCGAGCGCGCCTGGCTCGGCGACGAACGCCACGGCGGTGTCCGGAAGCTGGAGAGCCCGCTGGCCGCCGACCAGATGGGCCTCATCTACGTCAACCCGGAGGGTCCGAACACCGTCCCGGACCCGCTCACCGCCGCCCGGGACATCCGCGAGACGTTCCGGCGCATGGGGATGGACGACGAGGAGACCGTCGCGCTGATCGCGGGCGGCCACACGTTCGGCAAGACCCACGGCGCGGCCGACCCGGACACCTACCTCGGCCCCGAACACGAGGTCGCCCCGATGGAGCAGCAGGGCCTGGGCTGGAAGAGCGGCTACGTCACCGGAAAGGGCGCGGACGCCATCTCCAGCGGGCTCGAAGGTACGTGGACGCCCACCCCGACACGATGGGACAACGGCTTCCTCGAGACCCTGTTCGGCTACGAGTGGGAGCTGGAGCTGAGCCCCGGCGGTCTGTGGCAGTGGATCCCGCGGGACGGCGGCGGGGCCGGCACCGTGCCGGACGCCCACGACCCGGCGGCGACCCACGCCCCGACGATTCTGACGACGGACCTCGCGCTGCGGTCGGACCCGGTCTACGAGCCGATCGCGCGGCGTTTCCTGGAGCACCCGGACCGGCTCGCGGACGCGTTCGCCCGCGTCTGGTTCAAGCTGACGCACCTCGACATGGGCCCGATCCGGCGCTGCCTCGGACCGCTGGTCCCCCGGGAGACCCTGCGCTGGCAGGACCCGGTCCCCGCCGTGGACCACGAGCTGGTCGGGGCGGCGGACATCGCCGCGCTCAAGGACCGGATCCTCGCCTCCGGGCTGTCGGTCCCCCAGCTCGTCTCGACGGCGTGGGCGTCGGCCTCGACGTTCCGCGTCAGCGACAAGCGGGGCGGGGCGAACGGCGCGCGCATCCGCCTGGAGCCGCAGCGGAACTGGGAGGTCAACGACCCCGACACGCTGGCACGGGTGCTGCGCACCCTGGAGGGGATCCAGGAGTCCTTCAACAGCGCCCAGAGCGAGGGCAAGAGGATCTCGCTGGCCGACCTCATCGTGCTCGGCGGAGCGGCCGCCGTCGAGCAGGCCGCCAGGACCGCCGGCCACGACGTCCGGGTCCCCTTCGCTCCGGGCCGCACGGACGCCACCCGGGAGTGGACCGACGCGGAGTCCTTCGCCCCGCTGGAGCCGGCCGCGGACGGGTTCCGCAACTACCGCGGCAAGGGCGGCCGGCTGCCGTCGGAGCACTCGCTGGTCGACCGCGCGAACCTGCTGGACCTGAGCGCGCCCGAGATGACCGTCCTCGTGGGTGGCCTGCGCGTGCTGGGCGCCAACCATCGGCAGTCGCCGCTGGGCGTCTTCACCTCGGCGCCCGGGTCGCTGACCAACGACTTCTTCGTGAATCTGCTCGACATGGCCCTGTTCTCCCGAAGCTACGGCGAAGTGACAAGTAGCTCTCTGTAATCAGCGTGACGCGCGGTCAGGGATAGCGGGGCGGGGTCCGGGGACCTCGCCGACCTGGAGGGCGGCGAAGTCGGCGTGGGCCTGTTCGACGGCTTCGGGGTACGCCTCGCGCTTGGCGTGTTCGGCGAGCGCCCGGTAGATGCTGGCGACGGAGGGGTTCTGTCCCTTGCGCTTGCCGGTGGGGATGATCAGGTCGGGCTGGATCTGCTCGACGGACTCGCCGCCCGCGCGGCGCCGGAGCACGGTGTGGAGCATGTCGTCGGTGATAACCGGGGGTCGGCCGCCGTGCTTGCCTTTTCGGGCCGCGGTGTCGAGCCCTTCGAGCGTGGACTCGCGGATGTTCTCCCGCTCGGTCTCCGCCATCGCTGCGAAGAACGCGAACAGCAGCTTCCCGGGGCCGGTGGGGTCGTAGATGCCGGGCAGGGGTCCGGCGAGCATCTCCAGGACCAAGCCGTGGGCGGTGAGGTGGTCGGCGAGGGCGGTGAGTTCGGCGGCGTCGCGGCCGAGCCGTTTCATCTCGTACACGGTGAAGATGACCCGGCAGTGCGGGGCGTGCGCCTTGACCTTCCGCGCCGTCCTCAGCGCCTCCTCGAACTTCGGGCGGACCCGCACCCGGGTGCTGATCTTCTCGCTGAAGATCTTGTCCCTCGGGATGCCGTGCTTGGCGAGCGCATCGAGCTGGGAGTCGAGTTCCTGCCCGAGGGTCGAACAGCGGGCGTAGCCGATGCGGATGTCCGCGCTCGGCAGGTCCGGGTCGATCGGCGTCGGCGGCGGGGTGCCCGGCCGCCACGGCTGGCCCGGTCCGCGGTCGGCCGGGGTCGGGACCCGCAGCGCCTTCTTCAGCCGGGGCACCATGGTGAAGCGGCGGGTGTGATAAGCGGAGGCGACCGCGCCGCCGCGCGAGCGGCAGGGCGAGCCGGGCTGTGCGTCACACTTCGGACAGGTGTGCTGTTCGACGTCGTCCGCGTCCGACCGGTCGGTTGGGGAAGGCTGCTGAGTGGCCGTCATGGGCCCGGATTTTCGCACAATGCAAGTCTCAGAAGGGGGTCCAGCCCACTTTTGAGTGAGAACGGGTTCTGAGAACGAATCCGAGTCCCCGGGGGTCCGGCGGCCCGTGATTGATCTTGCTCGCGCAAAGGAACGTTTGTGAGAGTAACCGCGTGTGTCAGTCTCCGAAGTCGGCTGCGCAGATGACTGGAGTCGGGTGCACTGGGCACCGCCTCCGCTCGCGGGTCGCCGGTCCCTGGTGGCTGCTCAGTCTGGTGGGACGGCTGGGTCGATGATCCGATACCCCACGCCGGGTGTGGTGGCGATGACCGGGGGGGCGCCGAGTTTGCGGCGCAGGCGGCTGATGGTCACCGTGACGGTGTTGGTGAACGGGTCGGCGTGTTCATCCCAGACCTGTTCGAGGAGGTTCTCCGTGCTGAGGAAGGCGGGGCTCGCGTTCAGGAGGGCTTCGAGTACCGCGAATTCCTTGATGGAGAGGTCGAGTTGGTGGCCGTCGCGGCTGGCGGTGCGGCGCATCGGGTCGAGTTCGATGCCCGCCGTGCTCAGGGTACGGGACCGGGCGGCGGGCCGGCGGCGGGCCAGGGCGCGGATGCGCAGGATGAGTTCGGGAAAGTGGAAAGGCTTGGCGAGGTAGTCGTCGGCGCCCAGGGTCAGGCCGCTGACGCGGTCGCCGGGTGAGTCGGCGGCGGTCAGCATCAGGACCATCACGCGGCCGTCCCGCTCGGTGATCATCTGGCAGAGGGTGTCGCCGTGGATGCCTGGCAGGTCGCGGTCGAGCACGACGACGTCGTACGCGTTGACGTCCAGTTTGGCCGCGGCTTCGAGCCCGTCGTGGGCCACGTCCACGGCCATGCCCTGGTCGCGCAGTCCCTCGGCAATGACTTCGGCGAGGGGGCGGGCGTCCTCGACCACCAGGACTCTCAACGCGCCACGCCGCTCTCTGTGTTGGGAACTTCCGCCGTCGCCCTGCCGTCCGTACGGGGGAGGGTGACGGTGACGCGCAGGCCGCCGTCGGGGCGGGCGCGCAGGTCCAGGGTGCCATGGTGGGCCTGGGTGATGGCCGCGACGATGGAGAGGCCGAGGCCGCTGCCCTGGCCGGTGCCGGTCCGGTCGGCGCCAAGGCGGCGGAAGGGCTGCACGAGGTCCGCCACCCGCCGCTGGTCGAGGACCGGTCCGCTGGACTCGACGACGAGGGACACTGCGCCTGCGCCGTCTCCTTCGGCCCCTACCGCGACACTGATCCAGCCCCCGGGGTCGTTGTGCGCGATCGCGTTGTCGACCACGTTGTCGACCGCGCGGCGCAGCAGCGTCTCGCTGCCCCACACCCACGCGGAGCCGTCGATCCGGTTTTCACGCACGGTCAGGCCCTTGGCCGCAATCTCCTTTGCCCGTCCGGTCAGGGCAGTCAGCGCGAGTTGGCCGAGGGTGAGGCGCGCCGAGTCGGTGAACTCGCCGTGCTGGGTGCGAGCCAGGACGAGGAAACTCTCCAGCAGCCGGTCCACCTGGTCGAGTTCGGCGCGCATCCGGGCGGCCAGCGTGGCCGTGGTCTCGGGCACTGGGCCCGGCTTGGCGAGGGCCACGTCCAGGGAGGCCCGCATCGTGGTGAGCGGGGTGCCCAGCTCGTGGGAGGCGTTGGCGACGAAGAGTCGCTGGGCGTCGAAGGAGCCCTCCAGGCGGCCGAGGAGGTCGTCGATGGTGTCGGCGAGGTCCTTCACCTCGTCGCCGGGGCCGCCGATGGCCAGGCGTTCGTGCAGGCTGTCGGCGGTGATCCGGCGGGTGGCCGCTGTCATCACGCGCAGCGGGCGCAGCACCCGGCCGGCGACGAACCAGCCGAGGCCGACCGAGATCACCGCCATGACGCCGAGGGCGATGGCGGAGCCGAGCAGGATCTGCCTGGACTGGGTGTCGTGCGCCTGGGCCAGCTGCTGCTCCAGATCGTCGATGCGGCCCTGGGCCTGTGCCGCCGTGGCTCGCTGATCGGTGCCACCATCGGGGGCGGTCTGGCTGGAGCGCGATCCGCCGGATGCCACCAGGGCCGCGATGGCGAGCAGCGCCGTTCCCGACAGCAGGAACAGAGTCACGTACAAGGCGGTGAAGCGGGTGCGGGCAGTGCCACGGCGCAGGCCGAGCCGGGCAGTCAGGCCCGCGAGTCGTCGGGGCGGACCCCATTTCATCCGCATGCTCCCCTCTCGCCACTGCACCAGGACACGTACCGGGCCAGGCTAAGCCGAGGCGCCTAACAGCGAGATGACAGTGGCCGTTCGGCCCCTGTAACTCGCTCCGTCACAGGGTGGGGCCCATGAGTGATGAGAGTACGAAGGCGACGATCGAGGTCATGGGTTTGCGTAAACGCTTCGGACCACAGCTGGCTCTGGACGGGATGACGTTCACCGTGCGGCCCGGACGGGTGACCGGCTTCGTCGGCCCGAACGGCGCGGGCAAGTCCACCACCATGCGCGTGATCCTGGGTCTTGACGCAGCTGAGGAGGGAAAGGCCCTGGTCGGCGGGGTGCCGTACCGCACCCTGCGTCGCCCGCTTCGGCATCTGGGGGCACTGCTCGACGCCTCCGCGCTGCAGCCGAGCCGCACTGCCCGTAACCACCTGCTGTGGCTGGCCCACTCACAGGGCGTGCCGCCCCGGCGCGTGGACGAGGTCATCGAACAGGCCGGCCTGGGCACGGCGGCCCGGCGCAAGGCCGGCGGCTTCTCGCTGGGCATGCGCCAGCGCCTGGGGATCGCGGCGGCGGTGCTCGGTGACCCGCCGGTCGTCATGCTGGACGAGCCGTTCAACGGCCTCGACCCCGACGGCATCGTGTGGATGCGCGGCTTCCTGGCGGAGCTGGCCCGGCAGGGCCGCGCCGTCCTGGTCTCCAGTCACCTGATGAGCGAACTCGAAGACACCGCGGACCATATGGTGGTGATCGGCCGCGGCCGGGTCGTCGCGGACACCAGCGTGTCCGAGCTGCTCGCCGAGGCGTCCGGCGGCCGGGTCACCCTGCGTACCTCTGCGCCTCCGCGAGCCGCCCAGGTCCTGCACGGCGCGGGCGCCACCGTTCTCGCCACCGGCCCCGACACCCTCGGCGTCACGGGCCTGCCCGACGAGGAGATCGTTGCCCTGCTCGCCCGGAACGGGGTGCCGTTCTCCCAGGTGTCCGCGCACCGGGCGACGCTCGAAGAGGCGTACATGGAGCTCACCCGGGACGCGGTGGAATACCGGGGCATCCCAACGGGGGAGGCCACGCGATGACCGCCACCCTCACCCCTCGCCCCCCGGCCACGAGGCGCGCTGAGCGGGGCGGGTTCCTCAGGACGCTGCACGCCGAGTGGACGAAGTTCCGTACGGTACGCGGCTGGGTCCTCGCCATGGCCGGGGCGCTCCTGGCGACGATCGTGGTCGGACTGCTCGGCACGGCCGCCCCCGCCCCCGGTGGTCGCGGCGCCGACTCCGCCTCATATCCGAAGGGCCCCGGCGGCGAGGCCGTCAACGACAGCTTCTACTTCGTCCACAAGACGCTCACCGGCGACGGCACCCTCACCGTTCCCCTGCGGTCCCTGACCGGTGTGGCCGACACCGGGACCGGCAAGACGGCCCAGGGCGCGCAGCCCTGGGCGAAAGCAGGGATCATCGTGAAGGAAAGCCTCACCCAGGGATCCCCGTACGCGGCGGTCATGGCCACCGGCGGTCACGGCGTGCGCATGCAGTACGACTACACGCACGACACGGCGGGCCCTTCCGGCAAGGTCATCCAGGAGTCCCCGCGCTGGCTGCGGCTGGTCCGCTCCGGTGACAGCCTCACCGGTTACGCCTCTACCGACGGCTCCCACTGGACCAAGGTCGGCTATGCGAAGCTGCCTGGGCTTGCGCGCACCGTGCAGGCCGGGCTCTTCGCCACGTCACCGGAGGCGAAGCAGGACACCGCGGCGGGCACGGGCTTCAGCCCCGCCGTGGCCACCGGCACCTTCGGCCGTCCCGGCCTCACCGGTGGCTGGTCCCAGAGTGCGTGGAGCGGCACACAGGTGGGCGGCGACGCGGGCACCTCCGGCAGCTACACGAACACCACTAAGGGCGGCTTCACGCAGACCGACGGCGGCGGGTTCACCGTGACCGGGGCCGGTGACATCGCACCGGTCGTCGGCGGGCCCGTCATGGGCGTCGGCTTCTCCGTCGAGAACTTCCTCGTCGGCACCTTCGCCGGGCTGATCGTGGTGATCGCCGTGGGCACGGTGTTCATCACCGGCGAGTATCGGCGTGGTCTGCTGCGTACGACCATGGCGGCAACTCCCCTGCGGGGCCGGGTGCTTGGTGCCAAGGCGCTGGTGGCCGGGGGCGTCGCGTTCGCCATCGGCCTGGTGGCCGCCGCAATCACCGTTCCCATCGGGGAACACAGCGCGCGCGGCAGGGGCTTCCATGTCTTCCCCGTCACATCGGCGACCGAAGCGCGCGTCATGGTCGGAACCGGCCTGCTCTGCGCAGCCGCCACCGTGCTCGCTCTCGGCGTCGGTGCCCTGCTGCGGCGCAGCGGCGCGGCGGTCGCCCTGGTCATCGCGTCGATCGTGCTGCCCTTCCTGCTTGCCACCTCCGGCGTACTGCCCCCGGGCGTCTCGGAGTGGCTGCTGCGGGTGACCCCGGCTGCGGGCTTCGCCATCCAGCAGACCCTGCCACAGTACGCGCAGGTGCTCAGCGTGTACGAACCGTCGACCGGCTACTACCCGCTGACGCCATGGGCCGGCCTCGCCGTGCCGTGCGGATACGCCGCGCTCGCCTTCGGTCTGGCCGTGGTGCGGCTGCGCGGGAGGGATGTATGAGTCTCCTGAGCGGTGCACGACTCGCGAGCACGGCGGACGGCGCGTGGCGAGGGGACTTCGGCCGTGCCTTGTGCGCGGAGTGGACAAAGCTGCGCACCGCAGGGGAAATGGGCAGGTTGCTTCTGCTCGCCGTCGCGCTGACCGTGGCCGTCGGCTGCGGCACCGCCAAGGCCGTGAAGTGCCCGGACGCGGGGTGCGGCCAGGACGCCGTCAAGCTCGCCCTGACCGGCGTCACCGTCGGGCAGGCGGTCATCGCCGTCCTCGCGGTGCTGGCCGTCAGCGGCGAGTACGGCACCGGGATGATCCGCACCACGCTCATGGCAGTGCCGAACCGGATCACCGTACTCACCGCCAAGGCGACGATCCTCACCACGGTCGTCCTCGCCTCCGGGACGGCTGCCGTCCTGGCCTCCCTCCTCGCCGGCCGCTACATCCTGCCCGGCAACGGATTCACCGAGGCGCACGGCTATGCCCCGCTCTCCCTGGCCGACGGCCCGACCCTGCGCGCGGCCGTGGGCTCGGTCCTCTACCTCGTCCTGATCGCCCTGCTCGGCCTCGGCGTGGCGACGGCGGTACGGGAGGCGGCGACCGCCATCGGGATCGTGCTCGGGCTGCTCTACCTCTTCCCGGTCGTCACCCAGGTGGTCAACGACCCGGAGTGGCAGCGCCACCTCCAGCGGATCTCGCCCATGACCGCCGGACTCGCGGTCCAAGCCACCATCCATCTGCACGAGCTGCCCATCGGCCCATGGGCCGGCCTGGGCGTGCTCGCGGCGTGGGCCGCGGCCGCGCTGCTGGTCGGCAGCCTGCTGCTGCACAGGCGCGACGCGTAGCCGAATCGAGCCGCCCGCGAGCACGGTGGCTTCGGGCCCCTCCCCGGCCCGGCGCCTCACCCGGTCAACGATCCAGCCGACCGGGAGCGACGCCGGGCGGGCGGGTCTTCAGGATGCCGACCTGGACCCACCGTCCGCCGCCGATCGGGCGGCTTCCGCTTCGGGCACGGTGCGGGGGCCGGGCACCATGGACGCCGTGGCGGCGAGGGCGAGGTGTGAGTTCATGTCCAGCTCGAACCGACCGTAGGGGTTCACGTGGGTCCAGAACAGCGGGGACAGGGCCCGCCGGTCGGCGTCGGTGAGTCGCTTCTGCCACTTCTCCTCGCTCAGGATGTCCTGGAGGAGCAGGGTGTTGACGTGCACCAGAGCGGACTGGAGCAGGTGCAGGGCGAGCATGGAGACCTCCTGGGACTCCTTGTCGGAGCCGGTCAGGTCGCCGTCCTTGCCGTAGAACAGGTCGTGGTTGGCGGAGTTCCAGTTCTCCACGACCTGGAGGCCGTCGTTGATCTCGCGGCGCAGGTCGGCGTCGGCGAGGTAGTCACAGATGAACGCCGTACGCACCGCCCGCCCGAGTTCCTCGATCGCGCGGTAGGTGGGGTGCTTGGGCCCACCGCGGGTGAAGCGGCGCAGGACCTGCTCGGCCTCGGCGGTGCCCAGGCGCAGGGCGGTGGTGTACTTCACGATCTGGTCGTACTGCTGGCGGATCAGGTCCCAGTCGATCGTTTTGGTCGACAGCACCGGCGCCAGGTTCGGCCACGTCTCGTCCTGACCGGCCGCCGGCCGGTACAGCCGCGCCGAGCCGACGTTCTTCAACCGTGGGAGCAGGTTGAAGCCGAGCATGTGGGCGAAGGCGAACCCGACGATGGAGGCGCCGTGCGTGTCGGTGTACTGCCGGTCGATCTCCACGTCCGTGCAGTGCCGCAGCACCCCCTCGATCATCGCGGCGACCTCGGAGGCCGAGCAGGATTTGAGCTGGCTGTAGACGCACAGCGACTTCTTCTCGACGTGCCAGTAGATCATCACCCCGGGCCCGCGGTACCGCTGGTGCCACTCGGTCATGAAGTTGCTGGACCAGGAGCCGAACTTCTTGGAATCGCTCGCGCATGCGGTGCCCTCGCCCCACCACGCCGCATCCCGGGCGGCGAAGGTGGCGTTGACCAGCCGCACCAGCGCCGCGCGCAGGTTAGTCCGGTTGACCAACAGGTGCCGTACCCGGCGCAGGACGGCCTCGCTCTCGCCGTGCTTGCCGGTGACCGCGACCCGCTTGATGCCCATGTTCGTACCCAGCGCGAACAGCACCAGCAGCAGCCGACGCCGCAGCACCGCCTTCGGGACCGCCTCCCTGGTGGCGACCGAGGTGAACTCGTCGGTGAAGCCGGTGGCGAACTCGGCCTCCTTGAGGATGTCGATCAGGTCGATGGTGCCCCAGCGGCGTTCGATCTCCGCCTTCAGCGCGACGAGGTTCTCCGGTTCCTCCTGCTTGCCCAGCGGCGAGACCTTGATCCACGGCTCACCGTGCCGACGGACGATGTCCACCCCGCCCGTGGTGCCCAGCTCCAGCGCGGTGTCGAAGCGGGTCAGGGCCTCGCGCAGCCGCTTCTGCAGGGCCTCGATGAACGCTTGCGGGTCCTGTGGCTGGCGGATCGCGTCGTAGTGCACATCGCGGTTGTCCTCGAAGTCCGGCGGCAGATCGTCCTCCGGGTTCCGCCACCGGTTCGCGCCCGGCACCCAGATCTCCCGCCGCCGCAGTGCGTCCCGCAGGCTGACCAGCACGCACAGCTCGTACGGGATGCGCTCGACCCGGCCGCGCTCGTCCACGACCGCCTTGCGCCACTCCTCGCGCACCACCCCGCCCAGCGGGATCTTCTCCGCCTCGTCGAAGAACGCTCCCTCCTTCGCGATGGGCTGGTCCAGATACCGCTTGAGCAGGTTCGATGGCGTCCATCACCTGCCGGTAGGCGGTGTTGTTGCACTTCAGCTCCAGCGCGTTCAGCAGCGGCGAGAGCATCCGCCGCCAGTGGTTGGAGTACGACGAGCGCAGCACCGTACGCACCCGGGCCCGGTAGCGGGCCTCGTTCGCCGCGGCCTCTGCCGCCAGCGCCTTCAGCGTGGACTCCCCGGCCACTGGATAGATCACCTTGCGGACCGTGCCGCCCGGCTCCGCGACCGCCGCCTCCGCCAGTCGCAGCAGGATGCCCTCCTTGCCGCGGACCCGCTTGAGCTCCTTGTTGAACTCACCCTCGACCTTCTTCTCCGCCCGTGTGTTGATCTTCTGTACGAGCTGGATGAACAGCTCCACCAGCGAGTCGGTGATCTCCGTCTCCCGCACGTGGCACAGCGTCGACAGCAGCGTGTACCCCACCGGCCCGGCCGCCGCCCGCAGGTCCGAGGGGTACTCCTTCGCCGCCCGCGCCCGCCAGGCCGCCACCAGCTTCTCCGACACGTCCGCGAACAGCTCCGGCGGCAGCTGGAGCCCACGCACCCGCTGGAGCTTGTTCACCTCCGCCAGCAGGCTGTCCAGCTCCAGCGCGCCCGGGTCCGCCTTCAGCTCGGTGAAGAAGGTGCCCCCGCCGCCCGCGCTCTCCTCGTCCGCGCCGACGTCCTCGGCGATCAGGTCGTCCAGCCGGGACCTGGTCGCCGCCGACAGCCGGCCCACGGCGGCCGCGCAGAACCGCTCCTCGAAGGTGCTGACCGCCTTGCCCACCAGCCGGGCGATCTGTCCTGGGGCCGGCGGCTCCAGCCGGTCCTTGCGGCAGCGGGCCACCACGGCCTCCGCGAGCCGGTCCCGGTTCAGCTCCACCCCGCACAGCTCGACCGCCAGCCACTCGGCGAGCTGCGCCTGGTCCTCCTCGGAGCACTCACGGAAACCGAACGCGCCCCGGATCTCCATCCGGTGCCGCTTGATCGCCCGCCCCGACCAGTCGTACGCGGCCCACTCCTCCGCGGCCACCTTCACCTGCTGGGCGACGTACGACACCGCCGGCTCCGGGATCTCCCCGGCGTCCTCCGGGAACCGGGCCTCCACCTCGCAGAACTTCAGTAACAGCGCGAACCCCAACCGGTTCGTCCCCGACTTGTTCCGCAGCCGCTCCTGGTCCTCCTCCAGCAGCGTCCAGACCTCGATCAGGTCCTCCGGCTCCCATTCCTGCCGCACCCCGCGCTCCCTCCGGTCGTCATGACCGGACCAACCTCGCCGAGCACGGCCCCCGATGAGTCCAGAAGATCAAAAACGCCGACAAGCACACCCCAGATCCGCTACAGAGAGCTACTTGTCACTTCGCCGTAGCTTCGGGAGAACAGGGCCGACATGGGCACGGAGTGGAGGCCGACGTCCGCGACCGCGGAAACCTTCGAGGGCCGCGACCGCGCCACCGGCGAGGTGAAGTGGACCGGCAGCCGTGTCGACCTCGTCTTCGGCTCGAACTCCGAACTGCGGGCCCTCGCGGAGGTCTACGCGAGCGACGACGCACGGGAGAAGTTCGTGCGGGATTTCGTCGCCGCCTGGGACAAAGTCATGAATCTCGATCGATACGACCTCGCCTGATTCCTCCGCTCCTCCCAACGGCGGCACCTCGGGTACGAACGGCGGCTCGTCGCGGACGAACGGCATACACCACCCGGTGTGATTCCTCCGGCGTAGCGTGCTCTTTGCTGACCAATTTTTTTACCCTTTACGGCGTGACTTAAATAATTCGCGAATTCAGAGTCACTGCGGATTCGGGTGAGGAGAGTGACGCCCCGATGACGACCGCGCAGGAACGATCCGACCTGCTGGACAATCTCGGGTTGGCCGGACAGAACAAGGCAGCGCTGGGCCAGGTGCTGGGGACCGGAAGCATTGGGCAGGCCACCGTGAGGCCGGACGGCCGCATGGAGGCCACCATCCGCATCCACCCGGACGAGCTGGCCTGGGATCCCTCGATTCTGGTCATGCCCCATGAAGGCGATATCGAGCTCGAACTCGTCAATGACGACCGGAACACGCACTGTGCGCTCCTGCCCAGCAATGGCGACCGGAAATTCATCTGGCTGGTGAACCATTCGCGAGGACGGGCGGCCCTCAACCTCGACGGACCGGGCTACTACTGGTTCGGCTCGCCCACGGGCAATGACGAGGGCCGGGGTCTGACCGGGGCCATCGTCGTCATGGGGGACGCTCCGCCGGAGGCCCGCCTCGACCGTCCCGAACAGCCGCGGCCGTAGGAAGAAGGAGGTGGAGCACATGGCCGTCGAGTACGTGGACGCGGGCTGGGCCGTCGACCAGGGAAGCCTGAGCGGCAAGATCGCGGGCGGGGACATCGCGCCGCCCGTGGTGGCCGGCGTCGACTACGAACGCCTGCTCAACGCCCGCGAGGAGCCCCAGAACTGGCTCACCTACTACGGCGCCTACGACGGGTGGCGGTACAGCCCGCTGGACCAGATCAACACGGAGACCATCAGGCGCATGGTCCCCGCATGGGTCTTCCAGGCCGGCACGACCGGACTGATCGCGGGCGCGTCGACCTACTCGTTCGAGGCCGCCCCGATCGTCGTCGACGGGGTCATGTTCCTCTCGGGCTGGGACGGCTGGGTCTGGGCCCTCAACGCGAAGACGGGTGTGGAGATCTGGCGGTACAAGCACGCGGTTCCCTTCGACGTGTCCCTGTGCTGCGGGAACGTCAACCGCGGGGTCGCAGTGGCGCAGGGGAAGGTCTTCTTCGTCACGGCGAACGCCCGTGTGCTCGCGCTCGACGCCACCACCGGCAAGCGGGTCTGGGACAGGACCTACGGAGACGTCCGCGCCGGGGAGAGCGCCACCCTCGCCCCGCTGGTCGTGAAGAACCTGCTCATCGTCGGCAGTTCCGGCGGCGAGTTCGGCGTACGGGGCCACCTCGACGCGTTCGACCTCGAGACGGGCGAGCACCAGTGGCGCTGCTACACGGTGCCGAAGCCCGGGGAGCCCGGCTCGGAGACCTGGCCCGCCGACGGCGAGGCCTGGGCCCGTGGCGGGGCGAACTGCTGGGTCACCGGCACCTTCGACCCGGAGACCAACCTGCTGTACGTCGGCACCGGCAACCCGGCGCCCGACTTCGACGGGGCAGTCCGCGAGGGCGACAACCTCTTCACCGACTGCATCATCGCCGTCGACGTGGACAGCGGTCAGATCCGCTGGCACTACCAGTGCACCCCGCACGACGTGTGGGACTACGACAGCATCGCCGAGTGCATCCTGTTCGAGCGGGACGGGCGCAAACTGCTCGGGCACTTCGACAAGAACGGCTACTTCTTCGTCCTCGATCGCACGAACGGCGAGAGGGTCGGGATCACCCCCTTCGTGGACCGCATCACCTGGGGAGCGATCACGAGGGACGGCCAGGTGACGGCGAAGGCGTACCCGGACCAGGAGGGAGTGCCGGTCCACTTCTACCCGGGGCCGGCCGGTGCCAAGGAATGGACGCACGCGGCCTACAGCCCGAAGACCGGGCTCTTCTACGTCCCGGTCCAGGACACCGGGGCCACGGCCACCCGGCGGCGCCGGGAGTTCAAGGAGAGCATTCCGTACTGGGGCGCGGGCGTTCAGGTGGACATCGAGGACATGGCCGGGTCCATCAGCGCGTTCGACGCGAGCGGCGAGGAGAAGTGGCGGTGGCGCAACGAACTCCCGATGTGCGCCTCGGTGCTGGCCACCGGCGGCGACCTGGTGTTCGCCGGTGAGGCCTCCGGGGAGTTCAACGCGCTCGACGCCCGCACCGGGGAACTGCTGTGGCAGTTCCAGTGCGGAAGCGGCCACCACAGCAGCCCGACCACCTACATGGTCGACGGCAGGCAGTACATCGCCGTGCCCGTCGGTTGGGGCGGATGGGCCGAGGGATTCCTCCCCGGCATGCTCGGCGCGGGGCACGGAAGCGCCCTGATGGTCTTCGCCCTCCCGGAATCGCCGTAGCGCGTGACCGGAGCCTGCCCGTCCGGGCGGAGAGGAGGTGAATCCATGGAGTCTCAGCTCGAAGTGCTGGAAGTGCTGGAAGTGCTCGAAGTGTGGGAGACGCCCGAGTTCGAGGAGATCGCGGTCGCGGCCGAGGTGACCATGTACGTCGCCCGGTTGGAGGACTAGCGGACTGACGGACCGGCGGACGTGGGACAGCGCCGGACCCGGTCCGGCGCCCTCCGGCGGTTCAGGACGGCCACGGACGGCCGGGCCGGCGACGGACCCGGACCCCTTCGACGAACGGAGTGCCGGCGTGTTGCTGCGCGTGCTGGGCTCGGCGGCCGGGGGCGGCTCCCCGCAGTGGAACTGCGGCTGCCCGGTGTGCGCCGCGGTCCGCTCCCGGGCCGGCCTCGCGCGCACCCAGTCGTCGGTCGCGGTCAGCGCCGACGGCCGCCGGTGGTTCCTCGTCAACGCCTCGCCCGACGTCCGCGCCCAGATCGAGGCCTTCCCCGGACTGCACCCGCACGACGACCGGACGACGCCGCTGGAGGCGGTGCTGCTCACCGACGCCGAACTGGACCACACGCTGGGCCTGCTGCTGTTGCGCGAGGCCCGCGCCCTGCGGCTGTACGCCACGCCGGCGGTGCGCGAGACCCTGTGCGTCGGCTCGGGAATCCTGCGCACGCTGGAACGCTACTGCCCGGTCGAGTGGCGGGCGGTGACCCCCGGCGCCGGCCTGGCCCTGGCGGACGGGCTGTCCTGCCGGGCGTTCGACGTGCCCACCGGCAAACGCGACCGGTTCGGAACCGGGATGGACCACGGCCGCGTCGTGGGCTACCGGCTGACCGACGAGCGCAGCGGCGGGACGCTGGTGTATCTGCCGGGGGTGCAGTCGCTGGCGCCGGCGCTGCGCGGGGAGATTCAGGGCTGCGCCTGCCTGCTGATCGACGGGACCTGCTGGCGCGACGACGAGCTCGTACGGCTCGGCCTGGCCGGCAAGACGTCCAGGGAGATGGGCCATCTGCCCATCGACGGCCCGGACGGCAGCCTGGCGCAGCTCCCGTCGCTGGGCGTGCGGCGGACGATCTTCGTGCACATGAACAACACCAACCCGATCCTTCTGGAGGACACTCCCGAGCGTCGTATCGTGGAGACGAGCGGCATGGAAGTGGCCACGGACGGCCTAGAGGTCCAGGTGTAGAGCCGTGACGGCAACGACCACGAGAACCGGCGCCGACGACTTCGTCGAGGCGTTGCGGGCCCACTCGCGGCGATACCACGACCAGCACCCGTTCCACGTCCGGATGAACGCCGGCCGGCTGAGCCGTCGGCAGATCCGGGGCTGGGTGGCCAACCGCTTCTACTACCAGGAGAACATCCCCCGCAAGGACGCCGCGATCCTCTCCAACTGCCCCGACCTGGAGGTCCGGCGCCGCTGGATCCGGCGGATCACCGACCACGACGGCACCGCCGCCGGCGAGGGCGGCATCGAGGCGTGGCTGCGCCTCGGCGAGGCCGCGGGGCTGACCCGCGAGGAGGTCCGGGACCACCGGCACCTGGTGCCCGGGGTGCGGTTCGCCGTCGACGCCTACGTGAACTTCGCCCGGACCCGCCCCTGGGTGGAGGCGGTGGCGTCCTCGCTCACCGAGCTGTTCGCGCCCGATCTGATGGCGGCGCGGCTGGCCGCGTTCGAGCGGTGGTACCCGTGGATCGACCCCGAGGGCCTCGCCTACTTCCGTACCCGCCTGGAGCAGGCGCCCCGCGACTGCGAGCACGCCCTCGAGGTGGTCACGGCGCACTGCCTCTCCGCCGAGTCCCAGGCACGCGCCGTCGACGCGCTGTCGTTCAAGTGCGACGTCCTGTGGAGCCTGATGGACGCCGTCGACCAGGCCTATCCGGAGTGACCACCATGGACCCGACCCCTACCGGAACGACCCGGACCACATCCAGGACCCGCCCCGGCGTCGAGGTGTCCGGCACGGACCGGCCCCGCCTGGCGCGCCATGTGCGGCTGGCCTACTCCCGGACCAGGCAGCGTCCGGTCCTGCTGCACCCCGAGACGGTGGTGGTGCTGAACGGCAGCGGCGCGGAGATCCTCAAGCTGTGCGACGGGCGGCGCACCGTCGCGGAGATCATGGCCGAGCTGGGCACGCGCTACGAGTCCGTCCCCGACGACGAGGTGCGGCGGTTCCTGTCCCGGCTCGTCGCCCGGCGCTGGGTGGAGCTCGCCGATGGATAGCCCGTTCGGGCTGCTCGCCGAGCTCACCTACCGCTGCCCGCTGGCCTGCCCGTACTGCTCCAACCCGCTGAACCTGGGCGACTACCGGGACGAGCTGACCACCGACGAGTGGCGGCGGGTGCTGGCCGAGGCCGGCGATCTGGGAGTGCTCCAGTGCCACCTGTCCGGCGGGGAGCCGCTGCTGCGGCACGACCTGGTGGAGATCGTGGCGGACGCGCACGACCTGGGTCTCTACACCAACCTCATCACCAGCGCCGTCGGGTTCTCGCGGCCGAGGGCCGAGCGGCTGCGGGCAGCCGGCCTGGACCACGTGCAGGTCAGCATCCAGGCCGACGAGCCGGCCGTGTCCGACCGGATCGCCGGGCTCCCGTCCTTCGAGCGCAAGATCGAGGCGATGGGCGTGGTCAAGGAGCTGGGCTGGCCGCTCACCGTGAACGTGGTGCTGCACCGGTACAACATCGACCGCGTCGCCGACGTGCTCGGGCTGGCCGAGAAGGTGGGCGCCGACCGGGTGGAGCTGGCCAACACCCAGTACTACGGGTGGGCCTGGCGGAACCGTGACGCGCTGCTGCCGAGCCGGGCCCAGCTCGAAGCGGCCGAGGTCGTCGTACGGGCCGCCCGCGAGCGGTTGCGGGACCGCATGGACGTCATCTACGTCCTCCCCGACTACTACAGTCGCTATCCGAAGCCCTGCATGAGCGGCTGGGCCTCCCGGCAACTGACCGTGACGCCGAACGGTGACGTCCTGCCCTGCCCGACCGCCCAGTCCCTGCCGTTGCCGCGGGCCAGCGTGCGGGAGGACTCGCTGGAGCGGATCTGGGCCGAGTCCCCGGTGATGACCGCGTTCCGGGGGACCGACTGGATGCCGGAGCCGTGCCGGAGCTGCCCCCGGCGGGAGGTGGACTTCGGCGGGTGCCGCTGCCAGGCGTTCCTGCTCACCGGCGACGCCGCCCGCACCGACCCGGTCTGCCATCTGTCGCCCGACCACGACCTGGTCGCCCGGGCGGTCGAGGCCGCCAACGCCGGCTCGCGCGCCGAGGCCCTTCGGCTGATCCCCCGCTCGCACCGGGGCCGCCGGCCGGACCGCCTGCCGGACCGAGTGGGTCGGCCGGCTTCCGGGGCCGAGTGAGCGGGTTAGCCACCGAAGACCAACGGCAGCACCGCCGCGGCGATGATCAGGCTGACCCCGCTCACCAGGTCCGCGCGGATCCGGATGAGGCGCGCCGCGGCCTGCCCGAGCTGGAGCCCGATCAGCGACATCACCGCCGTGCCGAGGCCGAAGACGGGGGCCGAGAACCACGGCGAAAGCCCGAGGATGCCCAGGCTCGCGCCGGCGACCAGGTTGTCCAGGCTCAGCGTCAGCGGGATGCCGAACAGCGCCCACGGGTGGTCCAGCTCGTCCGGCTCGGGGTTCCGGAGGGACGAGATGACGAGGTAGAGGCCGTACCCGCCGAGCGCGACAGCGCCCACCACGTCGGCGACGCCCCCGACGGCCTCCCCGATTTCGCGGCCGATGAGCAGCCCGACCAGGGGCATGACCGCGTCCCACAGCCCGAAGGTCAGCGCGACCTGCATCGCGCGCTTCAGACCGAAGGGGACGGTGCCGAGCGCTATCGACACCCGGAAATTGTCCAGGCTGAGTACGAAACCCAGGCCCAGCATCCCCCAGATCATGGCGACGTCACTGTCCGATGACGACCGACGCCGGCGTGAGCGGCTCTGCCTCGGCTCCTACCCGCCATAATCAGCCATTTTATACGGCGATTTGCCGGAGTTCCGTCCCGTTCGGGGGACGGTCGGATCAGCCGACGTGGGCGGCGAACGCCTCGTAGGCGCGGTCGTCGAAGAGGACGAAGCGGACCTCTTCGACCGAGGTGCCGGTCTCCCTCACGGTCTCCACCGCGATCCGGGCCGCGTCGTCCATCGGCCAGCGGTAGACGCCGGTGGAGATCGCCGGGAACGCCACGGTGCGGGCGCCCAGCTCGTCGGCGACGCCGAGGGACGCGCGGTAGCAGGAGGCCAGCAGGTGCGAGCGGTCCTCGGTGCGGCTGTGGACGGGGCCGACGGTGTGGATGACCCAGAGGGCGTCCAGTTCGCCGGCCGTGGTGGCGACCGCCTGGCCGGTGGGCAGGCCTTTGCCGTAGCGGGAGGCGCGCAGGGCGCGGCACTCCTGGAGGATCGCGGGGCCGCCGCGGCGGTGGATGGCGCCGTCGACGCCTCCGCCGCCGAGGAGGGAGGAGTTGGCGGCGTTGACGATCGCGTCGGCGCGCTGCCTGGTGATGTCGCCCTGGACGAGCGTGATGACGGTGGTCATGACTGCCGCAGCCTCCTCCAGACGGCCTTCGCGGCGTTGTGCCCCGACATGCCGTGCACGCCGGGGCCCGGCGGGGTGGCCGAGGAACAGATGAAGACGGCCGGATGCGGGGTGCTGTACGGGAACAGCGACGGTTTCGGACGCAGCAGGAGCTGAAGCCCGGAGACCGCGCCGGAGCCGATGTCGCCGCCGACATAGTTGGCGTTGCGGGCGGCGACCTCGGGCGGGCCGGCGGTGGCGCGGGCGAGTACGCGGTCGCGGAAGCCCGGGGCGAAGCGCTCCAGCTGGCGTTCCACGGCGTCGGTGAGGTCGCCGGTCCAGCCGTTGGGGACGTGGCCGTACGCCCAGAAGACCTGCTTGCCCGCGGGGGCGCGGGTGGGGTCGGCGACGCTGGGCTGGACCGTGATGAGGAAGGGCCGGTCGGGGGCGCGGCCCTCGCGGGACGCGGCGCGCAGCGCGGTGCCGATCTCGGCGCTGTCCGCGCCGATCTGCACGGTGCCGGCGCCGCGGGGCTCCCGCGCGGTCCACGGCACCGGGCCGTCCAGGGCGTAGTCGATCTTGAAGACGCCGGGGCCGTAGCGGTAGCCGTCGTAGTAGCGGCCGAGGCCGGCGATGCGGGCCAGCGCGGTGGGCGAGGTGTCGAAGACGTACGCCCGCGCGGGCGGCAGGTCGTCGAGGCGCTTGACCTCGTAGTCGGTGTGCAGGGCGCCGCCGAGGTCCTTGAGGTACGCGGCGAGGGCGTCGGAGATCGACTGGGAGCCGCCGCGGGCGACCGGCCAGCCGCGGGCGTGCGCGGCGAGTGCGAAGATCAGGCCGACGGCGGCGGTGGCGAAGCCGCCGAGGGGTGCCATGACGTGGGCGACGAGGCCGGCGAAGAGGGTCCTGGCCCGCTCGTCCCGGAAGCGGCGCATCAGCCACGTGGACGGGGGCAGGCCGACCAGGCCGAAGCGGGCCAGGGTGACCGGGTCGCGCGGGAGCGCGGTCAGGGGCAGCGACATGAAGTCGCGGGCGAGCGTGTCCCACCTGGGCAGGAACGGCTGGACCAGTCTGCGGTACGTGCCCGCGTCGCGCGGTCCGAAGGAGGCGGCCGTCTCGGCGACGGAGCGGGCCAGCACGGCCGCGGTGCCGTCCGGGAAGGGGTGCGCCATGGGCAGTTCGGCGTGCAGCCACTCCAGGCCATAGCGCTCCAGGGGCAGGGCGCGGAACGCGGGCGAGTTGATGCCGAGGGGGTGCGCGGCGGAGCAGGGGTCGTGCCGGAAGCCGGGCAGGGTGAGCTCCTCGGTCCGGGCACCGCCGCCCACGGTGTCCCGCGCCTCGAACACCGCCACGTCGAAGCCGCGGCGGGCGAGCTCCACGGCAGCGGTCAGTCCGTTCGGCCCCGCACCCACCACGACCGCATCGAGCATCGACGGCACCTTCGGACCCCCTAGTCAGCCGATGGCCACTCGGCCCCAGGATATGCCGCACCGTTCCCACGGACTGAGCGGGAGTGAGTCCTGGTGCCAGGACTCGTGCTCAGCCGTGTGCCCCGAACGGTTGTGGGCACACTGGTCGCCCGCTTTCGCTCCGTATCCGGGCGGCACGGATCGTGTCCGTGGTCCGGGAATGCGGGGGCGGGGTCCCTCACGCCCCGGGCTGCCGGTGCGGCCTGGACGGTCCGATGCCCCACCGCATCACTCCGGTGCGGTGGGGGCGGTGCCATCCGACGCCGGATCGGGCATCCCAGGGCGCGTCGTCCGATTGCCACGGCGGCAGCATCGTGCCGCGTGGGCTTGCGTGTTGTGGTGGTCAGGGGTTCCTGCCAGTGCTGGGCTCCCCAGCGGCTGGTGTAAGCCGGGTCGACCGCGACAACGGTGACACCCAACTCGGCGGCCATCGACACCAGCCGTGCCCGCAGCCGGGCGGTCGGCATCCCGGAGATCAGCTTCCGGAACCGCTTCCGTCTGCCGTGCTTCTCCCGGGTCTTCTCCGCTGAGAAGTCCAGATCCTCGATCGCGAGGGCCAGACTGTGGCGAGCGGCCCAGTGCAGCAGGCGGATGAGGGCGTGGCGGACCTGCGCGTCGCGGTGCTGTGCGCTGCCGGTCAGCTGGTAGTCGAATCTGCGGGGCTCGCCGACGGGGTTGCCGTGCTGATCCAGGCGCCAGGCGGCCAGGTGGTCGGCGTTCATGTCCACCCCGACCAGCCCACACGCACGGGCCGCTGAAAGCGGCACCTTCGTCAGGGGCGGGTTCTGCCAGGAGGCGGTCACATACCAGCGGTTGCGGCCGGTGTCGTAGTGGATGCGGTAGGCCACCGCACGACCCGCTGCGACGCGATCGGCCCACTGCCCGCCCCGGTGGCGGAAGCGGGCCCGGCAGGCCAGCACGTATCGGCCGTGCGGCGCGTTGGCCAGCCCGGCCAGCGCCGCCGGAAGCCGTATGCTCACCTCGCCCTCCGGTGTGATGCGGATCGTCTCGTTCCCGTACGGCTTCCCGGACTCGCCATCGGCCTGCAGGAACCACCGCTCGGCCTCCCACCGCAGCCGCCACTGCGCCTCGGTCAGCCCAGCGGCCTTCAGGTGGTGCCGGGTACGGAGCAGCTTCTTGCCGCCGCGCACCACCTGCACCCGCCCTGCCTCCCAGTCGGCCCGTTCGCCCTCCAACTGGTCCTCAAGCACATGCAGCCGACGGGACTTGGCAAACCACTCCCGCTCGGAGCGGTAACCGCCCGGAGCCCCCTTGGCACCCTTGACGCCGACGGGCTGCGCAAGCCGGTGCGTGATCGTCTCGACGCCTGCCCGCAGGCTGTGGATGTGGGCGAGCTGACCGCGCCGGGCCAACGCCCACTGATCATGCGTCGCCTTGGTGATACTGCCCGCCCACCGGGAAGACGACTCCCCCGTCAACGCCCGCTTCCGCCGCGCCCACTGCTCACTGCCGTGCTCCAGGCCCGCCGCACAGCGCACCTTCAGGTCACGCGATGCCAGCGAGCCGAGCAGAGCGCCGACCTGGCGCAGCACCGTCTCGTCCCGTGCCGTCAGGCCCTTGAGACCGGAGCGGATCGCCACCCCGGACGGGCCGGGCACCACGAACGACGCCGCCACCTCACGCAGCCCGCCCACACCGCACCCCCGCCCGATGCCGAAGAATCCGTTTCACAGCACCCAACGACCACCCCCGGCCCAAGGTCACGCATTCGAAACCAGAACTCCCGTCGCCCTGCCGCGCGCTGCCACCCCACCCTGCGCACCGCAACTGCGAAGCTCACTCATGCACACCAGAACACACCCAACCGCTGTCAAACGGCAGCAGTTCAAACCCCGACACGACGGGGGCGGGTCGGGGGCTCGGGATCCCCCGGGCACCTCGGGCGGCGCTGGCAAGGTCAGGGCGGACAGGCGGCCGTGCCTGGGTGCGCCGGCGTCAGGGGGCCCGAATCACTTGCCAAGCCCGCCGTGTCCGGACTCGCCGGGGTCAGGAGCCTGGATCAGGGGCCAGGCCCGCCGTGTCCGGACTCGCCGGGGTCAGGAGGCTAGGGGCGCGCCTTCCGTCTCCGGGGAGGAGAGCAGTCCCGTGACGCGACGGGCCGTGGCCGTGTCTCGGGCTGCTGTGAACGGCAGGGTGTTGCCGCCCGTGATGCGGAAGGGGGTGCCGGCCAGGGTCAGGTGGGTACCGCCGGCCTCCTCGACCAGCAGGAGGCCCGCCGCGTGGTCCCAGGCCGCCTCCCAGCAGAAGGCCGTGGCGTCCAACTCGCCCCGGGCGACCGCCAGATACTCCAGTCCCGCCGACCCGCAGGGACGCGGTGCGACACCGTCCACCCACAGGCCGCGCAGGGCATGCTTCTGCTCGTCCGTCGTGTAGTCGGGGTGGGACGTGGCGACTTCGAGGGGCCGCCCCGGCTCGGGCGCACCGCAGCGCAGGGGCGCGCCGTCGAGGAAGGCGCCCTGACCGCGTACGGCCGTGGCGAGTTGGTCGCGCGCCGGCGCGTACGTCCAGGAGGCCAGCACGACCCCGTGCCGGGCGAGGGCGACCAGGGTGCAGAAGCCGGGGTCGCCGTGCACGAACTGCCGTGTGCCGTCCACCGGATCGACGATCCAGACGGGGGCGTCGCCCCGTACCGCCTCGTAGACCGCCGGGTCGGCGTGCACCGCCTCCTCGCCGACCACGACGGAGCCCGGCAGCAGCGTGCCGAGCGCGTCCGTGAGGTACCGCTCGGCCAGCCGGTCCGCGTCCGTCACCAGATCGTGCGGTCCGGACTTCTGGTCCACCTCGTGCTCCGCCAGCCGGCGGAAGCGGGGCATGATCTCGGCCGCGGCCGCCTTGCGGACCGCCTCCTCCACGTCGGCCGAATGACGTGCGAGAAACTCTTCGATGGTTTCCGTCTCTTCGATCATGTCTCTATGAGAACATGCCCCACTGACATTCCCCGCCGGGCCGGTGCACACCGGATGGAATCGGCGTGAACACCCGTCATCGGACATCCCGGTACGTCCGGTAAAGGCGCGCGGCGGACGCCGGCCGGCTTCACCGGCCGACCGCGTACCCCTGCATCCCCCGCGGGTTGGCGGCCGCCGACAGGATGCCGGTCTCGGGGCAGCGGGCGACGGCGCACAGACGTCCCTCGGACCACGGCCCACCAATGGTCACGTCGTGACCGCGGCGCCGCAGTTCCGTGACGACCTCCGGGTCCATGCGCGACTCGACGGTGACGCTGCCGGGGCGCGTCCCGCGCGGGTAGAAGGAGCCGGGGAAGCTGTCGTTGTGCCAGTTCGGCGCGTCAATGGCGCCCTGGAGGTCGAGGCTCCCGCGGACGGCGGCGCGCAGCGCGACCGCGAGGAGGAAGTGCATTTGCCACTGGTCCTGCTGGTCCCCGCCGGGCGTGCCGAAGGCCATGACGGGCACCCCGTCGCGCAGCGCGATCGAGGGGGTGAGGGTGGTGCGTGGACGGCGGCCCGGTGTCAGCGAGTTGGACAGGCCCTCCTCCAGCCAGGCCATCTGGAGCCGGGTGCCGAGCGGGAAGCCCAGTTCGGGCACGACGGGGTTGGACTGGAGCCAGCCGCCGCTGGGTGTGGCGGCGACCATGTTGCCCCAGCGGTCGACGACGTCGATGTGGCAGGTGTCGCCGCGCGTGCCGCCGTCGGCGGCCACGTCGGGTTCGCCCGGCACGGGTGACGCGGGGCTCTTGGCGAACGTCGGCTCGCCGACGCCCATCGCGTCGAACTCGCCCTCGCCGTCTGCCACCGCGTGCGTGTGCGTGCTCAGCCGCGGGACGCGCCCGCCGGGGCTGCCGGGCCGCAGCTCGTACGAGGCGGCGTCGCCGACCAGCTTCCGCCGCTCGGTGTTGTACGGCGCCGACAGCAGCTCCGCCAGCGGCACCTCGGCGGCGTCCCCGTACCAGGCCTCCCGGTCGGCCATGGCGAGCTTGCAGCCCTCGATGAGCAGGTGGACGTAGTCGGCGGAGCCGTACGGGGGCAGCTCGGCCGGGAGCAGGGCGAGTTGTTGGAGGAGCACCGGGCCCTGGCTCCAGGGGCCGGCCTTGCACACGGTCCAGCCGTTCCAGTCGTACGTCGCCGGCGTCTCGTAGGTCGCGGACCAGTCGGCGAGGTCGGCGGCCGTCAGGGTGCCGGTGTGCCGTTCGCCGCTGGTGTCCAGTGTCGGCCGCCCGGCCTGCCGGACCAGCGCCTCGGCGATGAAACCGGTGCGCCACACCTCCCGCGCGGCCTCGATCCGCGCCTCCCGGTGCCCCGCGCCCGCGGTCTCGGCGAGCAGCCGCTTCCAGGTGGCGGCGAGCACGGGGTTGCGCAGCAGCGTGCCGGGGCGCGGCGAGTGCCCGCCGGGCAGGTAGACCTCGGCGGACGAGGTCCACTCGGTCTCGAACAGCCTCCGCACGGTCTCGACGGTCTCGCCGACGCGCTCCACGGGCGCGTGCCCGTGTTCCGCGTACCCGACGGCGTACTTGAGGACGTCGTCGAGGGACTTCGTGCCGTGGTCGCGCAGCAGCACCATCCACGCGTCGAACGCGCCCGGCACGGCGGCGGCCAGCGGGCCGGTGCCGGGTACGAGGTCCAGCCCGAGCGCCCGGTAGTGCGCGACCGTCGCCCCGGCCGGGGCGACACCCTGCCCGCACAGCACCCGCACCTCGCCGCCCGCCGGGGCGAGCAGGATCGGCACCTCACCGGCGGGCCCGTTCAGATGCGGCTCCACGACGTGCAGTACGAAGGCGCCGGCCACGGCCGCGTCGTAGGCGTTGCCGCCGTCCTCCAGCACGGCCATCGCCGACTGCGAGGCGAGCCAGTGGGTGGAGGACACCATGCCGAAGGATCCCTGAAGCGTGGGTCGGGTGGTGAACTGCATCTCTCACCTCGGTGTTTGGGCGCGCCTGCGGCCTCGCCAATCCTTCATACCTGTTCTGGGAAGGATCAGGGGAGTTTCAGCTTGACTCCGCTCAGCCTTGACCAGCCAGCAGGCTACCGATCGGATGCGCTCTCACTCCGGTGCCTAGTTGGGGGAGCATCGCAAGGCGGAGCATCGCCCGCGTACTGGATGTACTCGGGTGATGCGACAACGCGGCTGGGGGTCCCCCCTGCTCGAAGAGCTT
>NZ_JBIVPK010000038.1:0-73962 GCF_044754605.1 Streptomyces sp. NPDC093064 | reverse complement strand
TGCACCGACTTCACAACCGACGTGTTCCCCGCCTTGTCCGTCGCCCGATACGACAACGTGTGCGCACCAACCGCACTCACCTGAACCGGCGCCGAATAAGTCGCATAGGCCGCACCGTCCAGCGAATACTCGATCTTCGCCACACCCGACTCAGTGTCGGAAGCGGACACCGTCACCGTCGCACTGCCCACGTAGTTACCGGAAGCGTCCTTCGTCCCGGACACAGTCGCCGACGTCTCCGGCGGCGTCTTGTCCTCCGGCTGAGCCGCCACCACGGTGAACTGCACCGACTTCACAACCGACGTGTTCCCCGCCTTGTCCGTCGCCCGATACGACAACGTGTGCGCACCAACCGCACTCACCTGAACCGGCGCCGAGTACGCCGCATAGGCCGCACCGTCCAGCGAATACTCCACACTCGCCACACCCGACTCGGCATCCGAAGCGGACACCGTCACGGTCGCACTGCCCACGTAGTTACCGGAAGCGTCCTTCGTACCCGACACACTCGCCGACGTCTCCGGCGCGGTGGTGTCGCCGCCGGCTGCGGGGGTGACGACGAGCTCGCCCGTCATCGACTGGTGGCCCGGCATCGCGCAGAAGTAGCGGTACACGCCGGGCTTGAGGTTGACCTCGGCCGTGTACTTGCCCCCGTTGGAATCGAAGGGGCTCGCGAAGATGTTCAGGCTGACGTCGTTGTTGTAGTCGGAGCTCGAGACGTCGAACGTCAACGTGTGCGGCATTCCCGTGGTGTTGCCGGTCGCCGCGCTGTTCTCGAACACGATCGTCGCCGGTCCGGCCACCGCGGTGGTGGGTGCCGACGCGTACTTCGTGTAGTCGTCGCCGGCCGTCCAGGTGAGCACCTGGGTCGCCGCCTTCTCGGACCCACGGCTCGCCGCCGCGTACGCAGCCGGCACGGCCAACGAGAAGGCCGTGAACACGGCCACCAGCGCCACCAGCACCGGGTGTGCGCGGAATCGGCTGAGTGGCGCTGATCTGGAGAGGGGCGGATCCGTATTGGCATGGAGCAGTCTTCTGAACACCGCTGCACCTTTCGCGAATTCGCTTGTGCGGCACCGCGCAGGGACTCGCGGTCCCGTCTAGTGGATGACCAGCCGCCAGGATGAGCGCGTCGAGGGGGTGGTCGCCCGGACCCAACCTCTCTCAAAGTGCGGCAACGTTGGGAAGCTACCGGCCTTTTGACTACTCGCCAAGGTCTATGACCACAATCCAACCAACTTTGACCTGAGTCTGGAAAAACTGGAGGGGCGCCCGCTACGGTGAGGCGGTCCCGAGGCGAATCCCGTTCGCCCAGCCGTCCCGATACCCGCCGTATCCGACACATCGAGCCAAGCCGGACGGCTGCCACCGGAGTCCGATCCGACGACCGCCCCGCCT
Source organism: Streptomyces sp. NPDC093064 (assembly GCF_044754605.1). NCBI lineage: Bacteria > Bacillati > Actinomycetota > Actinomycetes > Kitasatosporales > Streptomycetaceae > Streptomyces > Streptomyces sp. NPDC093064. The sequence continues at coordinate 72,564 of NZ_JBIVPK010000038.1, read as the reverse complement.
GCCCCACGGGCCCGAACGCCCCGCGCACCACCGCTCACCGCCCTGACGGGACGGCTGCCGTCGGCGGCGGCTCACATCACCACCACGCGACGCCTTCGGGCCCGCACGCGTTTCGAGGATTGGAGAACGATGACCGACTCAGGCGCAGGTACGAGACGCCGCTTCTCTCGGCGGGCCTTCGCCACCGGGGCGGCCGCCGCGGCGGTCGTACCCACGGTGCTCGGCATCACCGCAACCGCCGCCGCCCCGAAGGACAAGCCGGCGGAAGGAAACGGCCAAGGAAACAAGGGCACCGTCCGCAACCTGACCCTGTACATGGAGAAGCTGCCGAACGGGGAGATGGGCTACGGCCTGAAGCCGGGCGAGGCGACGATTCCCGGCCCGCTCATCGAGCTGACCGAGGGCGACACGATGAACATCGAGGTCGTCAACAACCTGGACGTCGCCGCGAGTCTGCACGTGCACGGCATGGACTACGACGTCGCCAGCGACGGCACCAAGATGAACGACAGCGTCGTCGAGCCGGGCGGCCGGCGGACCTACGTCTGGCGCACCCATGCCCCGGGCCCGAACCACGACGGGACGTGGGACGCCGGCAGCGCCGGCTACTGGCACTACCACGACCACAACGTGGGCACCGAGCACGGCACGGGCGGCATCAAGAAGGGCCTGTACGGCCCCGTGATCGTGCGCCGCAAGGGCGACGTCCTGCCCGACAAGCAGTTCACGGTCGTGTTCAACGACATGATGATCAACAACAAGGGCGCCCACAACGCGCCCACCTTCAAAGCCGTCCGCGGTGAGCGGGTGGAGTTCATCGTGATCACCCACGGGGACTTCTTCCACACCTTCCACATCCACGGCCACCGCTGGGTGGACAACCGCACCGGAATCCTCCAGGGGCCGCAGGACGTGAGCCGGGTCATCGACACCAAGACGGTCGGCCCGGCGGACTCCTTCGGATTCCAGGTGATCGCGGGTGACCATGTCGGCGCGGGTGCCTGGATGTACCACTGCCACGTCCAGAGCCACTCGGACATGGGCATGGCCGGTGTCTTCCTCGTGACCGAGGAAGACGGCTCGGTCCCCGGCGGCATGCCCCACCATTAGGCGCTGGACGGCAGCGGCGGGGCCCTCGATCCGGGCTCCGCCCCCCAAACCACGCCCGTCGTACCACCTGACGGTCCGACGGGCGTGTACGACTGCCGCCGGCCGGTCCTCACCCGCAAGGACTTGAGGCGAACCTGTCCTCGTCCCTCCGGCACCGTCCTTCCCGGGCCTGGTGACCGCCCGCCGAAATCCGCCTCACCCGGCGCACGCCGGGCGGGGCGTCCGCGGCAGCCCTCGCTCCACCCCCTGATCACTCTTCCGTTGTCGGATCGAGTCAAGGAGCAAGCATGGGCAAGAGAGACAGGTTCGCCCTCTCACGACGAAGCGGTGCGCCGCCGTCGCGTCCCGCGCGGGCCTCTGGTCACGCGTGGTCCTGGCGTCGCGCCGTGGTCCTGCTGTCCAGCGCCGCGCTGACCGTGGGACTTGCCACGCTGCCGGCCGTGGAGGCGAACGCGCAGCCGCCGGCTGAGACCGCCCAGGACGCCGGCGCCGAGAGCCAGGTGAACGTCCTGGTCTTCCACGGACCGGCCGCCAAGCAGGACGACCCCGTGAAGAAGGCCGCGGCGGCGATCGAGGCCCTCGGCGAGAAGAACGGGTTCAAGGTCGTCGAGTCCGATGACGCGGGTGTGTTCACCACCGCCGGCCTCGCCAAGTACCGAGGGGTGGTGTTCCTGTCGGCCGACGGCGTGACCCTCAACGCCGACCAGGAATCCGCGTTCCAGTCGTACATCAAGAACGGCGGCGGCTTCGTCGGTGTCCACGACGCCGCCCGGGCGCAGTCCGACTCGGCCTGGTTCACCGGGCTGATCGGCACCCGACCCGCCCTGGGCCTGCCCGACGCCGAGAAGGTCGTCGAGAGCGCGGTCAACTCGGAGAACCCGCCGAGCGAGGGCAAGGACAAGCTGTTCGACGGCAAGGACGACACCAAGTGGCTGGCCCGTACGCCGACCGCCTGGGTCACCATGAAGCTGGACAAGCCGGTCGCGGTGGTCAACTACGCGCTGACCTCCGCCAACGACTACCAGGGGCGGGACCCGAAGGACTGGAAGCTCCAGGGTTCGCAGGACGGCCAGAACTGGACGACCCTGGACACCCGGAGCGGCGAGACCTTCCCGTCGCGGTTCCAGACCAGGCAGTTCCAGTTCACCAACACGCAGGCCTACCAGCACTACCGGCTGGACATCACCGCGAACAGCGGTGAGCCGCTGACCCAGCTGGCCGAGCTGCGGCTGTTCAACGCCAACCCGACGCCTCCGCAGGCCTCCAAGGTCCAGCAGGCCGTGGTCGACGTGACGGATCGTCAGCACCCGGCCAACGAGGGCCTGCCGCTCAACTGGACCCGCTCCGACCAGTGGATCAACTGGGACCCGAACCCGGTCGGCAAGGTCCACACCATCGCCCAGGTCGAGGAGTGGAAGTACAAGCCGGGAGCAGGCTCCAACGGCGCGTTCCACCCGATCTCGTGGTGCCGTGACTACGACGGCGGCCGGTCCTTCTACACCGGCATGGGCCGCACCGAGGAGAGCTACACCACCGACACGAAGTTCCAGAGCCACCTCCTCGGCGCCATCCAGTGGACCACCGGTATGGTGCGCGGCGACTGCCAGGCGACCATCGCCTCCAACTACAAGACCGAGCGGCTGACGGCCCAGAACCAGGCGGGGCAGCTCGACCAGATCGGTGAGCCGCACGGTCTCACCATGGCCCCCGACGGCAAGGCCTTCTACATCGGCAAGGCCGCCTGCCCGTCCGGCGCGATCGCCGACTGGAACAACCCCAAGGTCGGCCTGGGCTGCGGCACCATCCACCAGTGGGATCCCAAGACCAAGAAGGTCAAGCTGCTCACCACGCTCGACGTGATGGGCAACCGGGGCAGCGGTAGCGAACTGGTCAAGAACGAAGAGGGCCTCGTCGGCATCACCCTCGACCCGAAGTTCGAGAAGAACGGGTGGATCTACATCTACTGGATGCCGCACGAGTCGATCGACCGCGACAAGCGGATCGGCCAGCGGACGGTCTCCCGGCTGACCTACGACTTCGCGTCCGAGTCCATCGACCAGGGCACCCGCAAGGACCTGCTGCACTGGGACACCCAGATCCACAGCTGCTGCCACGCCGGTGGCGGCATGTCCTTCGACAAGGACGGCAACCTCTACATCGGCTCCGGCGACAACAACTCCTCCGAGGGCTCCAGCGGCTACTCCGGGAACAACTGGACCCAGGACTACAAGGGCGTCTCCTTCCAGGACGCACGCCGCACCTCCGGCAACACCAACGACCTCAACGGCAAGATCATCCGTATCCACCCCGAGTCCGACGGCACCTACACCATCCCCAAGGGCAACCTCTTCGCGCCGGGCACGGCCAAGACCCGCCCGGAGATCTACGTGATGGGTGTCCGCAACATCGCGCGGCTCTCCATCGACCCGGTGCACAACTGGCTGAACGCCGGCTGGGTCGGTCCGGACGCGGGAGCCTCCAGCCCGGAGCTGGGCCCGGCCAAGTACGAGACGGCCACGGTCATCACCTCCGCGGGCAACCAGGGCTGGCCGTACTGCATGGGCAACCGGCAGCCGTACCGTGACCGCAGCAGCACCGACGCCAGCGTCCTCACCGGCTGGTACGACTGCGACCACCTCAAGAACGAGTCGCCGCGCAACACCGGCCTGGTGGACATCCCGCCGGCCCGCGACAACATGATCTGGTACTCGCCCCAGGGCGGCGGACCGGTCTTCCCCGAGCGCTCCGACGGCAGCGGCGTCCCCAGCTACGTCGACAGCGAGGCCACCTACACCCAGCCGTACCTCAAGGGTGGCGGCCAGGCCATCATGTCCGGTCCGACCTACCACCGCTCCCAGGTGGACACCAAGAGCGGTGTCGCCTGGCCGGCGTACTGGGAGGACAAGTGGTTCATCGGTGACGAGTCCAACGCCAACAACCGGGTCGCGGTGACCCTCGACCCCGACCACATCAAGGACCAGGGCGCGCCGGCCTTCGGTGAGGACGTGCGCAGCATCATCGCGCCCGGCAGCGGCGCCACCCAGATGCAGAGCTGGATGGATGCCAAGTTCGGTCCCGACGGTGCCCTGTACATGCTCGACTACGCGGGCGGCTTCTTCAGCCTGCACAGCAACCAGAAGCTCATCCGCATCTCCTACCAGGGCGGCCCGGCCACTCCGAAGCCGCAGGACGCGGGGGCGCGGGTCATCACCCAGAGCAAGCCGAAGGCGGTGGCGTTCTCCAGCGCCAAGACCGGCGGTGTGGCCTGGGAGTGGGACTTCGGCGACGGCAGCAAGCCCTCGCACGAGGCCAACCCGACGCACACGTACGCCGACTACGGCACGTACCACGCGAAGCTGACGGTCACCTACGCCAACGGCGAGAAGGCCACCGCGACGCTCGACGCCAAGGCCGGCTGCCCGGCTCCCGACGCCCGGCCGACCGTCCAGCTGCTGGACACCGACACGGGCGTGGCCAACCACAAGGCCGGAGGCGGCTGCACCGTCAACGACCTGATCGACGACGAGGCCTCCTGGTCGAACCACGGCGAGTTCGTCAGCCACGTCAACTCCGTGGTCAACGACCTCCGCAAGGAGGGCGTCCTCGACAACCAGGAGTCGGCGGCGATCAGCAAGGCGGCGGCGAAGTCCGAGATCGGCAAGGTCGCCGGGTACAAGTCCATCTTCGACGGAACCGCGGCGAGTCTGTCCGACTGGCGGCAGGCGGGCGCGGGTTCGTTCTCGGTCCAGCCTGACGGCACCATGCGCAGCACCGGCGGCATGGGCATGCTGTGGTACGCCAAGGAGGAGTTGAAGGACTTCTCGGTCAGGCTCCAGTTCCGGGACGTGGCTCCGGGTACCGCCAACACCAACAGCGGAGTCTTCATCCGGTTCCCTGACCCGCGGACACCGCTGGCGGAGCGCCCGGCCGGCAGTTGCGGGACGGTGGGCTCGGCCCGCACCGCCCCCGAGTGGGTCGCGATCTACTGCGGCCATGAGATCCAGATCTACGACGGGGCCACGGGCGAGGTCCAGAAGACCGGTTCCGTCTACAACTTCAAACCGCTCGGCCTGGACAAGGCGGGGGTGACCCCGAAGGGCCAGTGGAACGACTACGAGGTGCGTGCGGTCGGGCAGCACTACACGATCATCCGCAACGGCGTGGTGATCAACGAGTTCGACAACACGCCCGGCAAGTCGTCGTCCCGTGCGGGTGACCCGCCCACGGACCTGCGTCAGTTCCTCAGCGGGTACATCGGGCTGCAGAACCACAGCAACACCGATCTGACCGAGTTCCGCAACATCCGGGTACGAAGCCTGTAGCCGGACAGCAGAAGGAGCCGGGCTCGGGGCGGTCGCCCCGGGCCCGGCTCTTCTTTTTCTGGCTTCCGAGTCAGCCGGTTCGAAGCGTGCGAGCGGTCAGCCCAGCTGGGTGTCCAGCCACTGCAGGACGTCGGGGGTCACGGGGTCCGTGATGTCTGCGAACTCCTCGTGCCTCTTCAGGAACTTGGCCACGTACGGGCAGACGGGCACGATCCGCTTTCCGGACTCGCGTACGTCGGTGAGCGCCTCCTGGACCAGTTGGGAGGCGAGGCCCTGTCCGGCGAAGGCGTCGTCGATCTCGGTGTGGTAGAAGACGCGCTGTTCACCGCGGTCGCGGTAGGCGGTCAGTCCGGCGCGCTTGCCGTCGACCAGGATTTCGTAGCGGTGCTTTGCGTCTGCCCGCTGGACGGTCGGAGCGGTGGAAGGCTGGCTCATCGGGTTCCTCTCGGATGAGGTCGGTGACACGTCGAACGGATCAGTGGCGCGGTGGATTCCTGCGCGGCGTGATGACGGCGTTCGGCAGCGCGGGGGCGGGAAGCCGGTCCCCCGGGTATCCCTCGACGGCGCCGAAGCGATCGGAGGAGTTCTGCCAGTCGTCCCGGGCCTTGGCGATGTCCTCGTGGCTGCGCCCGATGAAGTTCCACCACATGACGATCTCCTCCTCGAACGGGGTTCCGCCGAGCAGGACCGTCCGTGCGATGTCGTCCGACTCGTTCGTCAGCGTCAGCGTGTCGACGCCCGGGTGGGCGTAACCCATCTCGGCGGGAGCCACCAGGGTGCCGGCCAGGCGCACCTCTCCCTGGTCGACCAGGAGGCCGTGCTCGAAGCCGGGGTCCACGGGGAGCGTGAGGGCCGCGCGCGGCTGGAGGACGATCTCGGCGCCGAGCAGGGGTGTGAAGGTCCGCACCGGGGAGGCGTGGCCGGCGAGGGAGCCCAGGAAGACCCTGATCTCGGCCCCGTCGATCCGCGCGGTCTCGGGTGCGTAGTGCTGGAAGTCCCGTGCGGCGTCGCGGTGCTCCTCCGGCAGCGCCACCCACAGCTGGACGCCGTGCAGGACGGTGGTCCGCGGGGTGGAGACCTCCGAGTGGCAGATGCCGTACCCGCCGGTCATGAGGTTCAGCTCGCCGGGCCGTACGTAGGCGTGGCTGCCCAGGCTGTCCCGGTGCTCGATCTCCCCGCTGAACAGCCAGCTCACCGTCTGGAGCCCGGTGTGCGGATGCGGGGCGACGTCCATGCCGCCTGTCACCGAGACGTCGTCGGGGCCGTAGTGGTCGGCGAAGCACCAGGCGCCGATCAGGGTCCGGGCGCGCTGCGGCAGGGTCCGCCGCACGGTCATCGCCCGGGGGCCGCCGAGGGGCACGTCACGCGCGGTCAGGACGTCGACCCGGGCCGCCTCGGTCGGCCGCTCGCCGTCCGCCGGCCCGCCGCAGCGCACTTCCATGGGTTTCGTCTCGGCGTTGCTCACCGTCGACCGCCTCCCTCAAGAATCGTTTTACATTCAACTATCATGCCGTGATAATAGGTCGGGCGACACCGGCAGGTACACACCACACGACAAGGGAGCCGCACAGGCCCCGGAGGAGTCCCAGGTTGAGCACCCACACGACGGAGTCCGCGACCCAACGGATCTTCATCGACAAGCAGAGCCCCACCGCATACCGCGCGCTCGTCCAGGCCGCGGAAGCGGTCCGTACGGTCACCGCCGAGGCGGGGCTCGACCGGACGCTCGTGGAACTGGTCAACCTGCGCGTGTCGCAGATCAACGGCTGCGCCTACTGCCTCAACGTACACACCAGGGCGGCTGTGCGGGCGGGCGAGACCACACAGCGGCTCGGGGTGCTGGCGGCCTGGCGGGACACCGAACTGTTCACCCCCGACGAGCGCGCGGCGCTCGCGCTCGCGGAGGCGACCACCGACCCCGGTGACGCGGCCCTTCAGGAGGCCGCGTACGACACGGCCCGCGAGGTGCTCACCGACGACCAGATCTCCGCCGTGATCTGGGCGGCGGTCACCATCAACGCGTTCAACCGGGTCTCGATCATGAGCAAGCATCCGGTACGGCCGCAGTAGTCCGCCCCTGGCCGGGGCGGCTCAGCGCTGCCGCAGGTATTCCGCCCCCAGCGCCCGCAACCGCTCGTGGACCCCTGTGTAGGCGCGGGCGCCGCCGAGGATCCGCTTGGGCAGCTTGGCGACCATCGTGTACTGGGTGTCGCACACGTTCGCCGCCGGTGCCAGCCCGGCCTGGCTGACCAGCTGGTAGGCGTCCAGCTGGTCGAGTCCCAGCAGATCCGCCGTCCACTGCACCAGGTCGTGCTGGCTGATCCGGAAGGCGTCCTCCAGTGGGCGCGCGTGGCCCGTGCTCAGCAGGAAGTCGTCGTTCTCCAGCCGCGGCACCGCGGGCGCGCCGCCCTTGACGAGATCCACGGCCACGACCGTGTTCATGGCGGTCTCCACCGCGGTCCCGCACACCTCGCCCTCACCCTGGCGTGCGTGGCCGTCCCCGATGGCGAGCATCGCGCCCTCGACGTTGACCCCGAAGTACACGGTGGTTCCGGTGCGCAGTTCCGGCGTGTCCATGTTGCCGCCGTGCACACCCGGCGAGATGGACATCAGCCGTTCGCCCGCGGCGGGGGCGACGCCGACCGTGCCGTGCATCGGATCCAGCGGCAGATCCACCGCGAAGTCGCTTCGGCGGGCCTCGAACCGGCAGGTGCCGGCCTTGGCGTCGATGGCGTAGAGCCAGACCCGCTCCTCCAGCGCCGGATGCAGCATGGCGGTGGCGTGGGTGGCGGTCAGCGCGCCGAAGTGCGGGAAGGTGCTGGACACGCCCCAGTCACGGGCCGGGGAGATGTCCACGAAGTGCACCGCCAGCGCGTCGCCGGGTTCGGCGCCGGCGACGGCGATGGGACCGGTGACCGGGTTCAGGTAGGGGAAGGAGCACACCTGACTGGGCAGGTCGGCCGTTCCGCGTACCCGGCCGCCGAAGCAGTCCTCGGTGGTCAGCTCCACGATGCTGCCGGGCGGCACCGTCACGACGGGCGACCCGCCGCCGAAGGAGTAGGCGTACCGGTCCGGGTCCGCGGGGATGCTGATCACCTGGGCGAGCGTGTTCAATGTGTCTCCTTGCCTGCGGGAATACGGGATGCGGCGTGCGCGGGCGGTGTCTATCCGTTGCGCGGCGGTGTCCCCGCCGGCTCGTCCGTGGCCTCCATGGCGGCCAGGCGCGGTCGGCGGCCGGTCAGCAGCAGCCCGGCCAGGACCACTACACCGACGCCCAGCCAGACGAACCCCAGTCGCTGCGCGGCGATGTTGGCGTTCACCACGACGTAGGCCAGGATCGCGAAGCCGATGCCGGGTGCGATCAGATGCCGCCAGTAGTCACGGCTGCGTCGGCGGATCAGGTAGTGGACGACCACGGACACGTGCAGGACCAGGAAGGTCGTCAGCGCACCGAAGTTGATCAGGGTGCTCAGCAGAGTCACGCCGTCGTCGCGGGAGTTCATGTAGAGGCCCAGCACCAGCGAGACGGCGGCCGTGAGCAGAGTCGCGTTGACCGGAACCCGGTGCCGCGGGTGAACCCTGGCCAGGAAAGAGGGCAGTTGCCGGTCCCGTGCCATCGCGAACAGCAGGCGGGAGGTGGCGGCCTGGGCCACCAGCGAGTTGGCGAAGCCCCAGGCCACGGCGGTGGCCGCGGCGGTCAGGGTGGCCAGCCACTCGCCGGAGGCCACGCGGGCCGCGTCGTAGAAGGCGGTGCCGTCGGGGTCGCCCTGGTCGATGAGCTTGTCCGGGTCGGGCACCAGCAGGGAGGCCAGCCACGTCTGGACGATGAACAGGGCGCCGGCCAGCAGCAGCGCCGCCACCATCGAACGACCGATGGCACGGGCGGATTCCTTGTTCTCCTCGGCCAGCATCGAGATGCCGTCGAACCCGAGGAAACTCAGCACGGCGATGGAGACGGCGCCGAAGACCAGCCCCCAGGAGAAGGTTCCGCTGTTGTAGACCGCGGTGAAGTCGAAACCGCGGCCCTTGCCCTGGGCGAGCGCGATCACGCCGATCACCACGAAGACGGCCAGCACGACGAGTTCGGCCAGCAGCATCACCTTGTTGACCCGCGCGGTCATCTGGATGCCCGCGTAGTTGACCGCGGTGTTGAGCACCACGAAGCCCAGCAGCCAAAGCCACACCGGGACTGCCGGGACCAGCGAGTTCATGGCGATCCCGGCGATCAGGTACAGCAGTCCGGGCACCAGCACGTAGTCGAGCAGGATCATCCAGCCGGAGAGGAACCCGACGGGAGCCGCGATGCCCCGTCCGGCGTATGCGTAGACCGAGCCGGACATGGGGAACGCCCGGGCCATCTGCGCGTACGACAGCGCGGTGAACATCATCGCCACCATGCCGATCGCGTAGGTCAGCGCCACCATGCCGCCGGAGCCCTGGAAGACGCTGCCGAAGATCCCGAAGGGGGCGATGGGCACCATGAACACCAGGCCGTAGACCAGCAGGTCGCGGAAGGTCAGGGAGCGGTGGAGTTCTTGCCTGTAGCCGTAGTTCTGGAGCGAGTCGGGAGGCGGATGTTCGGCCATCGCGTTCTCCTCACTGCTGGGTGCCGGAACTGCGGAGGAGAGCGTAGGGCCAGTCGGTTCCGGACGGAAGCGCTCCGGTGGGGACGGGCCGGTCGCCACCTGTTCCCCAAGAATGATCAAGGGGCCTTTTCAGATGTCTTCTGAAAAGGCCCCTGACCTGCGACTCCGTAAAGTCGGGACGACAGGATTTGAACCTGCGACCCCTTGACCCCCAGTCAAGTGCGCTACCAAGCTGCGCCACGTCCCGGTGCGTTCGTGCGGAGATCCGCCCGAACGCGCAGGTGAACCTTACCTTACGCGGGCGGGTGCGGCCGATTTCCGGCTATCCCTCGGCGCCCGTGTAGGCGGCGGTGGTGCGGTCGGCGGCCTCGCGTGCGCGTGCCGGGTCCTCGCCGCTCGCGACGTTGGCCGCGTACCACCCCTCGCTGCTCGCGGCGACGAATCGGCGGCCCTCGTCGGAGCCCACCCAGGCCATGGCCTCGCGGGGGTCGACCGGAGCGCCGCTCGACAGATGGCGGGTCAGGCCGATGAGCATCATGTCCCAGCCGACCCCGACCGCGCCGGGGCCGAACTCGCCCCACTTGGTGTCGTCGATGTGGAAGAGGTGGTCCAGCTCGAAGCGGGTGCCGCCGCCGTCCCGCGCGGTCAGGCGCAGCTCGATCCAACTGGTCTCGCCGCCGTACTCCCAGGTCGCGGCGAAGCCCTTGGGCGGGTCGCAGCGTTCGATCGTGCCGCCGGCGTTGCCCTCGAGTTGGTAGTGACCGCCCAGGCGGAGTTCACCGGTGACGGGGAGGAACCAGCGCGGGATGCGCTCGGGGTTGGTGCAGGCGTCCCAGACATCGTCGAGCAGGGCGTCGTAGGACTGGCTCACCGTGACCACACGGGCCTCGGCCGCCTTGAAGACGCGGCGGCCGACCCGGCGGTCGACGGCGTTGATCTGATGGGTCACGTCGATCATGGGGTGCTCCTCGGAGGGTCGTCGGCACCGCGCAGCCGGCGTTCGCGCCTGCCGCGGGCCAGCTCGGTGGCCAGCGCGTCCAAGGGCTGGGCCCAGAAGCCGCGGAACCGGTCGAGCCAGGCGTCGACGTCCTTGAGCGGTGCGGAGTTCACCGCGTACAGCCGCCGGGCGCCCTCGGGACGGACGGTCGCGAAACCGTTCTCCCGCAGCACCTTCAGATGCTGCGACACCGCGGGCTGCGAGATCCCGAACTCCGCCGTGACGGCCTCGCAGACGGCACCGGAGGTCTTCTCGCCGTCGGCGAGCAGTTCCAGTATCCGCCGCCGGACGGGGTCGCCGAGGACGTCGAACGCGTGCATGGCCGCCAACGTATCACCCACCACTTATATAAGTCACCGCTGATACGCCATTCGGCGCGGACCCGGGGTCCGGCACACCCTCAGCGGGTGCGCCGGACCGGCTCGGCGGCCTCGTGTTCACTCTCGACTTCCTTGGCGTAGACGAGGAAGTCGTCGACCATGCGATGGAAGAGTGTCGCGAGGCGACTCAGGTCCTCCGGGGACCAGTCGGCCAGGGCGACCTGCATACCGCGGGCCCCGACCTCACGAATACGGGAGATGGCGTCCCTGCCGAGGTCGGTGAGCTGGATGCGCTGGGCACGGCGATCGTCGGGGTCGGGAATCCGGATCACATGGCCGGACCGCTCCAACTGCTGCACCGTGCGTGTGACATGGGAGGCCTCCACGCCCAGGCGGTTGGCCAGCTCCCCCGGCCGCTGCGGCTCGCAGTCGGCGATCTGGCGCAGCAGGGCGACCGCCGCCCGGTCCAGCGGCACCCCGGCCAGGCCCATCAGCCTCTCGTGCTGCCGGGCCCGCGTCCCCAGGTAGGTGATGCGCATCAGCGCGCGCTCGATCTCGGCCACCTCGGGCGAGACGGGTCCGGTGGGCAACGGTGGAGTGACCATACCGACAACTTTACCATATCATTGCCTTACTCAAGCAATTTGCTGCGAACCGGAGCACGGCGATGCGTGCGCGGAGTCGTCTCCCCGGCCGGCCGCACCCCGGGGCTCGTCCCCGGGGACGGCGGGGACGTCCCCGGGGACGCGGGGACGGCATCGCGGAGGCGTGGCACGGAAACGCTGGGCGGCATGCGATCACGACGCGTGGTCGCAGGAACGACAGCCCGGAGGTTTCCATGATCCGACGGACCCTCACCAGCGGTGTGCTGGCCACGGTCGCGGCACTCGCGCTCGTGCCCACGGCGGCCGACGCCGCCCCGGCCGGCCCCGGCTCACGCCCGGCCGTGTCGGCGGTCGCCCCGCACCTGCTCCCCTCGATGCCGCCCGAGCCCGCCCAGCAGTCGCACCATGTCAACCGGTGGGCGACGCACCACCGTTCGATCCACTCCCTCGGACGTGTGGTCACGCACCGCCGGGCACTGAACGTCCGCTCAGGCCCCAGCACCCGGTACCGGGTGGTCGGCGTCCGGCACGCACACCGCCTGGTGGCGCTGAAGTGCCGGACGCGCGGGTCCTGGGTGGGCGGCACGCGACAGTGGTACCGCCTCGCGCACGCACGGGGTTACGTCTCCGCGCACTACGTGCGGGTCCGGCACAGCCTGCCGTGGTGCTGACGCGCCGTCACGCGCGAACGCGGTGACCGGCCGGGCCCGTCCAGGAGCAGCATGCTCCCGGACGGGCCGTCGGTTCGAGGTGTATCGGTGCCCTCAGCCCGGGAAACCATCCCGACAACCGGGGCGAAACGCCCAAAGCGGGAATGGATTCGGGAGCAGCAGCATGCGGCAACCCCAAGGAACGGCAGCGTCACCCGGGCAGTTGACGACAGCCCTGCGCGAGCTGCGGGACCGTACGGGTCTGAGCCTGGCGGCCCTGGCCGCGCGCACTCCGTACAGCAAGTCCGCCTGGCACCGCTATCTGACCGGGGCCAAGCACCCTCCCCGCTCGGCCGTGGAGGCGCTCGCCCGGCTCGCGGGCGCGGATCCAGCCCCGGCGCTGGCCCTGTGGGACGCCGTCGGCGAGTGCCCTTCCGCGGCCGCCGAGCCCGGCTCCGGGCCTGATGCCGAGCCCGAACCCGATCCCGGACCCGAGTCCAGACCCGATCCCGTCCCCCGGCCCGAGTCCGAGCCGGTCGATCCGCCCAGGACGCGGGTGGGACGCCTGCCGCTGCTGACGGCTCTCACCCTGCCCGCCGCGGTCACCGCGGTGGCCACGGTCCTCCTCACACCGTCCCCCGGCAAACCACCGGGCACCCGGGTGATGGTGGCGTCGCCACGCTGCCACGGCGCCTCCTGTCAGGGCGAGTTGCCCGACGCCTCGGCCTGCGCCGGGGACGCGCGCACCCAGAGCGCCGTGGTCGGCTCGACGTACACCGTGCGGCTGCGGTACTCGTCCTCCTGCCGTACCGCCTGGTCCCAGGTGCGGGTACGGGGCGCGGTCGCCCGGGAGATCTCCGTACGGATGGGCGGGAACGTCCTGTCGGCCACCTACGCTGCCGACGACACCAGCGGCGACACGAGCCCCATGCTCAGCGTCTCCTCCCCACGGGGTGTGGAGGCCTGCGCCGAGGTCGAGGGGAAGTTGGCCTGCACCGGCCTGGACCCCGACGCGCCGGACCACCCGTGACGCCCCCGGGGAGGGCGGGAGTGTCAGTTCGCGGCCAGGAGGTCCTGGCGGGGGCTGCTCTGCGCGGGGTTCCTCGGGGTGCGCAGGGCCGCGATTCCGATGAAGACCATGGAGGAGACACCGGCCAGGGCGAAGGCCGTGAAGCCCCAGTCGCCGCGGTCGGCGGCCAGCAACTGGCCGCCGAGCCAGGGGCCGAAGACGGCACCGAAGCGGCCCATGCCGGAGGTCCAGCCGACGGCGGTGGCGCGGTTTCCGGCGTTGGAGCGGATGGAGACCGTGGCGTAGCAAGATTGTCAACAATTTTGTTGGTCATATTGCCCGCACGTACCCCCTCGTACATGCCGGGCTTCCCGCCGGAAGCGACGAAGTGTCCTCGGGCCGGGGCCGATCCCCCACACTCTGTCGGCGTTCCCGTGCCGTCCGCCCCGGCTAGGGTCACGGCATGACGCACAGTTTTGTTCTGCACGTTCCCGACGCCGACCTCGTGCCCGAGCCGCTCGCACCGGAGCAGATCGTCTCCGGGACGCCCGAGGTGACCGGCAAGGTGGTCTGGGAGTCGGCCGACGGCCGGCAGATCCGCGGGATCTGGCAGATCACCCCCGGGGTCGTCACCGACACCGAGGCGGACGAGTTGTTCGTGGTGATCAGCGGCTCGGCGACCATCGAGGTCGAGGGCGGGCCGACCCTGCGCGTCGGCCCCGGCGACATGGCGGTGCTCCGCGAGGGCGACCGCACGACGTGGACGGTGCACGAGACGCTGCGCAAGGCGTACGCGATCAACCTGTGAGGCCCGCCGCGGGGTTCAGCCGGCCCCCGGGTGCGGCGGCATGTTGTACGGGGTCACCACCTGGATCGCCGACGGAAGCGTCGGTGCCGCGGGCGGCAGGGCTCCGTGGGCCCGCATCACCAGGTGGCAGGCCTCCCGCATGTCCTGCCGCAGGTCGTGGTGGAGCACGGCGGACAGACGGTGCTCACGCAGCAGGCGGGTGTTGTCCTGGTCGAGGTCGTGCGCGATGAACACCGCGCACTCACGGCCGAGGTCCGCGAAGGCCCGCAGGGTGGCGATGTTGCCGCCGCCGATCGAGTAGACCGCGCGGATCTCCGGGTCGCGTTCCAGGGCGGCCCGCACGAGGTCGTACTGCGTGGCGTCCAGGCCCTGCCCCTCGGCGATCTCCACCAGGACCCGCCCGGGGTGGCGGGCGCGCATGGCGCCGCGGAAGCCCATCTCGCGTTCCTCCTCGTTGCGGAAGAAGCCGCTGCTGAGGCTGGTGAGCACATTGCCGGGCCGGTCGCCGAGCCACTGGCCCATCAGGTACGCGGCCGTCGCGCCCGCCGCCCGGTTGTCGCTGCCGACGTAGCCGAGCCGGGCGCTGGCGGGCAGGTCGGTGACCCGGGGCCTTGAGGATCACGCCCTGCGAGCCGCGCCGCGCGATCCGGTCGAGTACGGCGATCTGCTCGCGCACCGGACCGGTCTCGCGGAAGTGGAAGCGGGAGCGCACCACGGCCGGGTGCAGGGACGGCAGTTCGGCCTCCAGGGCGGCCCGTACCGCAGTGCTGAACCGCTCGGGCGCCTGCATCACGATGTCGACCATGAAGGTGCGGCCCACCAGCCGGACCTGGGTGCGCTGCCGGTCGAGGTCGGCGATCGCCCGGCGCACCTCCCGCGCGGTGCTCTCCCGCACCCCGCCGCGGCCGTTGAGCACCCGGTCGACGGTGGCCTCGCTCAGCCCTGCCTGACGTGCTATCTCGCGGATCGGGAAGGGGTGACCCATGCGCAGGCTCCTTGGGTGGGTTCCTGAGGGGTTTTTGATGGCTCGCTGCTGGTTGTTCGAGGTGTTTGTACTGACAAGAATGACAGGACACGACGGCCCTCGTGACCGGGTCCGCCGACGACCGGGTCCGGGACCGAGTCCGCCCGTCACCGTCCCCGAGTCCGCCCATGACCGTCCCCGTCACCGAGCCCGCCCGACGACCCTTCCCGTGGCCGCGTCGCCCGACGACCGAAAGGACGACGATGTCCTCCACCCCCGTACACCGCCGCGTCTGGCTGTCCGAGCAGGACTGCGACCTCGACTCCTTCCGCGCGCTCGTCGAGCGAGCGACCGACGCCGCCGACTATCCGCACGCCTCGTCGGTGGACCGCAACGTCCTCGTCTACGACGCCGAGCGGCTGCGCGGGGCCGCCGAACCCGCCGCCCGCGACGCCCTGCGGGCCGAACTGGTCCGCGCCCTGGACGAGGGTCCCGGCATCGTGGTGTTCCGGGGCGCCTTCCCCGACACCGCGGTGGCCGACCGGGCCACCGCCGTCTTCCGCGCCCTGATCGCCGAGCAGCGCGCCTCGGGCGCGGGCGCCGGGGACCACTTCGCCGAGCCGGGCGCCAACGACCGGGTGTGGAACGCCCTGGAGAAGGCGGCGCTGCACGACCCGGAGGCGTTCGCCGACTACTACGCGAACGACGTCCTGGCGCTGGTCGGCGAGGCCTGGCTGGGCCCCGGCTACCAGGTCACCTCGCAGATCAACGTGGTCAACCCGGGCGGCGCGGCCCAGACGGTGCACCGCGACTACCACCTGGGCTTCCTGGCCAACGAGGTCGCCGCCGCCTACCCGGCGCACGTCCACCGGCTCTCCCCCGTGCTGACCCTCCAGGGCGCGGTCGCGCACTGCGACATGCCCGTGGAGTCGGGTCCGACGATGTACCTGCCGTACTCGCAGCGGTACGAGCCGGGGTATCTCGCCTGGCGACTGCCCGCGTTCCAGGCCTACTTCGAGGACCACCACGTGCAACTGCCGCTGGCCAAGGGGGACGCGGTCTTCTTCAACCCGGCGCTCTTCCACGCCGCCGGGACGAACCGGTCGGTGGACATCCCTCGCATGGCCAACCTGCTCCAGGTCTCCTCCGCCTTCGGGCGCGCGATGGAGACCGTGGACCGCGAGGCCGTCGCGGGCGCCGTCTTCCCGGTGCTGCTCAAGCGCAAGGCGGAGGGCGCCGACGTCGCATGGCTGGACCGCGTCGTCGCCGCGAGCGCCGAGGGCTACCCGTTCCCCACGAACCTCGACAGCGATCCGCCGGTCGACGGGCTGGCCCCGCCCTCGCAGGCGGACCTCGTACGGCGGGCGGTGCGCGAGGAGTGGACACCGGACGCGCTCCGCGCGGAGCTGCGGGCCGGTGCCGAGCGACGCGAGAGCTGAGGAAAGCCATGGGACTTCTCGACGGAACCGCGGACGGGCTGCTGCACGGCAAGGTCGTCCTCGTCAACGGCGGCAGCCAGGGCGTCGGGGCCGCGATCGCGCGGGCCGCCGTCCGCGAGGGCGCCGTGGTCGCCGTGACCGGGCGGCGGACCGAGCCGGGCGAGGCACTGGTGGCGGAGCTGACGGCCGCCGGGGGCAAGGCGATGTTCGTCCGGGCCGACCTGGCCGAGGCGGAGCAGGCCAAGGGGTCGGTGGAGCGTGTGGTCTCCGCGTACGGACGGATCGACTGCCTGGTGAACTCCGCGGGGCTGACCTCGCGCGGCACGCTCCTCGACACCACGCCCGAACTGTTCGACGCGCACATCGCGGTCAACCTCAAGGGGCCGTTCTTCGCGATGCAGGCGGCGGTGGCCGACATGGTGGCCCGCGGGGCGCCGGGCACGGTCGTCAACATCATCACGTCCTCTGCGCACGGCGGGCAGCCGTTCCTGGCGCCGTACGTCGCCGCCAAGGCCGGCCTGGCCGGGCTCACCCGCAACGCCGCGCACGCCCACCGCTTCGACCGGGTGCGGATCAACGGCCTGAACATCGGCTGGACCGCGACCGAGGGCGAGGACGCCACCCAGCGCGCCTTCCACGGCGCCGGTGAAGACTGGCGGGAGCGGGCCGGGGAGCGGCTGCCGATGGGCAGGCTCGGCCGGCCCGACGAGATCGCCGACTTCGTGGTCCTGCTGCTGTCCGAGCGGTCCGGGGTGGTCACCGGTTCCGTGATCGACTGGGACCAGAACGTGCTCGGCGGACTGGACTGACGTACTGCCGCACCACGCGCGCGACCACGCACCACCCACGCACCCAAGGAGCATCAGCCCCCATGCGTATCGGAATCCTCGGCCTCGGCCGGATCGGCGCCTTCCACGCCGAGACCCTCTCCGGACTCGACACGGTCGAGTCGCTCGTCCTCGCCGACCCGTTCACGGACGCCGCCAAGGCCGCCGCCGAGCGGTTCGGGGCCGAGGTGGCCGACTCGGCCGAGGCGGTGCTGGCCGCCGGGGTGGACGGCGTCGTCGTGGCCGCCGCGACCGACGCCCACCCGGCGCTGATCCTCGCCGCCGTCGACGCCGACGTCCCCGTCTTCTGCGAGAAGCCGGTGGCCCGCACCATGGCGGAAGGCGTCGAGGTCCTCAAGGCGGTCCAGGGCAGCGGTGTGCCCGTACAGATCGGCTACAACCGCCGCTTCGACGCCGGATTCGCCGCCGCCCGCGCCGCGGTTCAGGCGGGCGAGCTGGGCAGGCTGCACACCGTGCGGTCCACCACGCTCGACCCGGCGCCGCCGCCGGCCGCGTACATCGCCGCCTCCGGCGGGATCTTCCGGGACTGCTCGGTGCACGACTTCGACATCATCCGCTGGGTGACCGGGCGGGAGGTGACCGAGGTGTACGCCGTCGGCGGCAACCGGGGCGCCGACTACATCAGGGAGGCGGGCGACGCCGACACCACCGGGGCGGTGCTCACCCTGGACGACGGCACGATCGCGGTGGTCTCCAACAGCCGCCACAACGCCAGCGGTTACGACGTCCGCATGGAGCTGCACGGCTTCGAGGACTCGATCGCCGTCGGCCTGGACGACAAGCTGCCGCTGCGCTCCGTCGAACCCGGCGCGACCTTCCCCGCCGGCACCCCGCACGACTTCTTCATGGACCGCTTCACCGCCGCCTACCGCGCCGAACTCACCGCGTTCACCGAGGTCGTGGCCGGCCGACTCCCCTCCCCGTGCACGGTCGCCGACGCCCTGGAGGCAGGCTGGATCGCCGAGGCCTGCACCCTGTCCCTCCACGAACACCGCCCGGTACGCATCGACGAGGTACGAACCACCTGACCCACCGACGCAAGACCGGCAACGCGGCCCCTACGGACCCACGACCGGCCGCGCGGGTCCGCCGGTCCGGCCCCGACCGACCCGGCGGGCCTGCAAGCCCCACGCCACAGGCCACACAACCAGCCTCTACGGGTCCGCGTGGCCAGCCAGGAAGGTCCCGATGGCCCGCTCCGGCACTCCACGCGTCCATCCACCCGACCTCCCCTGCGAACCCGCATGCCTCCGGCGGGCCCACGCGGACCGTACGGCCGGGCTGACGGGCCACGCGGCCGATCCGGCGGGCCCGCACGACGAACCATGCGGGCCGTGCGGCCGACCTCGCGGCCATGCGACCGGCCCTGCCGTCCCATGTGAGGGGCCGCCGGGCCGGATCGCCGCGCGACCCACGTGATCGGCCGTCGGCCACGTGACCGATCCGGCGGGTCCGCATGACCGGCCATGCGGAGCGTTGCGGGCCGCGTCGTCAGGGCTGCGGGCCCGCCCCCGCGAGTGTGGCGCGTTCGCGGGCTGTGCGGACTGTTGTCGTGAGGGTGGCGATGTCGTAGGCGCCGTGGTGGCGGCGGCCGTTGACGAAGAAGGTCGGGGTGCCGGAGACGGCGCTGAGGTCGGCCGACTCCACGTCGTCGGCCACCCGCTGCGCGCCCGTCCGCTCCCGCAGGTCCCGGCGGAGGCGGTCCACGTCGAGGCCGATCTGCTCGGCGTAGCGCAGGAGGTCCTTGGGGCTCAGGTCGCCCTGGTGGCTGATCAGGACGTCGTGCAGGTCCCAGAAGCGGCCCTGGCGGGCGGCGCCCTCCGCGGCCTCGGCGGCGAGCTGCGCGTTCGGGTGGACGTCGGTCAGCGGCAGGTGCCGCCAGACGTAGCGCACGTCGTCGCCGAAGTCGGCGAGCAGCTCCCGCACGACCGGCTCGGCGAGTCCGCAGTACGGGCACTCGTAATCGCCGTACTCGACCAGGGTCACCGGGGCGTCCAGCGGCCCGCGGACGTGGTCGCGCTCGGGGTCGACGGGCTCGCCGAGATCGACGATGACCCGGCCCCGGCCCAGCAGCGCGCGGGCCCGGCGGCGCGGGGACAGCAGGGAGAGGACTCCGGTCACCAGCCAGGTGACGGCGAAGGAGCACAGGACGGTCGCCAGGATGCCGATCTTCGCCTCCTCCAGCCGGGTCCCGCGGAAGGCCAGGGTGGCGATCAGCAGGGACACTGTGAAGCCCACCCCGGCCAGGCCGCCGCCCGCGGTGATGGCGCCCCAGCCGATCGGCGGGCGCAGCCGGCCGCGGCTCAGCCGCACGGCGAGCCAGGTGGAGCCGACGATGCCGATCGGCTTGCCGACGACGTAGCCGAGCAGGATGCCGACGGTGACGGGTGAGGTGAACGCGTCCGCGAGCCGGGCCGCGCCGAGCGGGAGGCCGGCGTTGGCCAGCGCGAACAGCGGCACGATCAGATAGCTGGTCCAGGGGTGGAGCATGCGCTGAAGCCGCTCGTTGGGCGACAGCGCGGTGGCCAGGCCCCGGCGCAGGGTGCGTTCCAGCTCGGGGGTGGGCTGCTCGCGGAAGCGCCGGAAGAGCCGGCTGGCGCGTTCCAGGGCGTGCCGCTGGGCCGGGTGGGCGTAGGTGAGCAGGCCCATGACCAGTCCGCTGACCACCGGGTCGACGCCGGAGCGCAGCAGCGCACCCCACAGGACCAGGGCGACGAGCGCGTACACGACGGAGATCCGTACGCCGGCCAGGCGCAGTGCGATCAGCACGGCGAGGACGCCGAACGCGGTGAGCAGCGCGGGCACGTAGAGGGTCCCGCTGTAGGCGAAGGCGATGACGGCGAGGGCGAGGAAGTCGTCGGCGACCGTGACGCCGAGCAGGAAGACGCGCAGACCGCCGGGCAGCCGGGAGCCGAAGACGGCGAGGATGCCGAGCGCGAACGCCGTGTCGGTGGACATGGCCGCGCCCCACCCCCGTGCGGTGGCGTGGCCCGCGTTGAGGGCCAGGTAGATCGCCACGGGTACGGCCATGCCGCTGATCCCGGCGATCGCCGAGAGCGCGAGCCGCCTGCGCTCTCTCAGCTCCCCGATGTCGAACTCCCGGCGGGCCTCCAGGCCGACGACGAAGAAGAACAGCGCCATCAGCCCGCTGTTGATCCACTCCCGCAGTCCCAGGGAGACCCCGGTCGAGCCGACCATGAACGACACGTGGGTGCGCCAGAACGACTCGTAGGTTCCGGGCGAGACGTTGGCCCACACCAGCGCGGCGACCGCGGCGGCGAGCAGCACGGCGGCGCTGCCGGTCTCGGTGCGCAGGAAGGTGCGCAGCGGTCCGCGCGCGCCGGCGCCGCAGGCGGTCTGCCCGCTCATGGGCGGCTGTTCCGGAGGTGCGGTCAAAGCCCGGGACACGTCGTCAGTCCATGGAGCGGCCGGTCACCGGGCGGCTGCCCGGGTCGGCAGGTCGATGACGTGCCCCGGGGTGACGATCTTCGTGATCGCCTCGCCGAGCAGGGTGCTGGGCTCGGTCCCCTTGTCGTCGATGTCGCTGTTCAGCAGGAGGACGAGGGTCGTCCGCGCCGAGGGAAGGTGGACCGTGAGGGACTCGTAGCCCGGCAGTGAGCCGTTGTGGCCTATCCAGCCCCGCACGTCGAAGATGCCGAGGCCGTATCCGGCGCCAGGGACCGAGGTCGGGGGTGTGGTGAGCCGCTGCCTCTGGGAGGCGGGGCTGATGAGCCTGGTGCCGTCGGGCAGGACGCCCGTGGCGACGGTGCGCGCCCATACGCGCAGGTCGTCGAGGTTGGAGACCATCGCTCCGGCCGCCCAGCCCCAGGAGGGATTCCAGTCGGCCGCGTCCCGCACCTCGCCGTTGGCCGTCTGGTTCGTGTAGCCCTGCGCGTGCGGCCGGGGGAACTGCGCCCCGGCCGGGAAGAAGGTCTGGTCGAGTCCGGCCGGCCGCAGCACATGGGTGCCGACGTAGTCCGCGAGTTGTCGGCCGCTCGCCTTCTGGACGACCAGGCCCAGCAGGATGAGGTTGGTGTTGCTGTAGTCGAACTTCCGGCCCGGCGGGAAGAGCACGGGGTGCTTGAAGGCGTACGCGAGCAGCTGCTTCGGGGTGAAGGGCCGGCGCGGATCCGCGGTCAGCGCCTTGCGGAAGCCCGCGTCGGCCGTGTAGTCGGACAGTCCGCTGCGCATGCCGGCGAGCTGCCGCAGGGTGATCCTGTCCCCGTTCGGCACGCCGGCGACGTACTTGCCGACGGGGTCGTCCAGGCCCACCTTGTGCCGGTCCACCAGATGCAGCAGCGCCGTCACGGTGAAGGTCTTGGTCTCGCTGCCGATCCGCATGTACAGGTCGGGCGACATCTTCCGCCCGGTGCTCTTGTCGGCGACGCCGAAGGACTTGACGTACTGCCCCTGGTCCGGTGTCCACAGCCCCACGGTCACCCCGGGCACGCCCGCCTGCCGCATGACGCGCAGCACGGCCTGGTCGAGTTGCCGGACCACGTCGGGACTCAGTGTCCGCACCCCGGTCGGGGACAGCCCCGGAGGCGAGGTGACGGTGACGGTGCCGGGGCGGACGTGGGGTCCGGCGAAGGCGGTCCCGCCGGCGAGCGGCACCACGAGGATTCCGACGGCGGTCGCGGTGGCGACACCCCGTCGCAGTCGTTGACATACGTGGGTCATGCGCCGGCTCCAAGCGCGTGGGAACGAGCCCGCGGCCGTCCCGGACGAGCAGGGGACGAGGGGACGCCGCGCGATTCCGTCGGCGGGCGCCGACGGAATCGCGCGGACGGTTGACCCGCGCCGTCCCTCAGCTTAGGAGCGCCCCCGCGGCACCGCCTGTCGGCGGCGGCTACGCGCCCCGCCACACGTTGGCGAAGGCCGCGTCCTCGATGGCCTTGCGCTGGCGGACGGCCTCCAGTTCCATCACCGCGTCGTGGACGGCGGCGAGGACGGTGAGGACCGCGTCGTCGGTGACGCCCGGCTCCGCCGCGGTCATCTCGTCGCGGATGCCGACGGCCGCGGCGAGGGTGAGCAGCACCGGCTCGTCGGCCGCCCAGCGGTAGCCCGCGCGGCTCCGTGCCTCGGTGTCGCTGAGGACCGAGCGGCCGCCCCGGAAGGGCAGCCAGCGGCTGCGTTCCCAGGTGACCTGGCCCTCCTGTTCCAGGGCGGTCAGATAGGCCCGGGCCAGGCCGCGCCCGCGCCGCCAGAGCCAGTCCTCCAGGGTTTCGTGCGGCACCTGGCGCACCAGCGAGGAGGCGGCCTCGTCCAGCAGCCGGTCGTCGAGCTCCGGCAGCGGCCGCGGCACGATCCGGTCGCCGTCCAGCTCCAGCACCTCTGCCTGCAGCAGGTCGTACGCCTCGGCGCCGGCCAGCGCCAGGGAGAGGTCCCCGCGCTCCAGGGACCGGCTGGGTTCCAGGTCCAGGGCGACGATCATCAGGTCACGCGCTGTGCTCATTACGCTCCCCGTCGAGGAGTTGCCCGCCACTGCGCCACCGGCGCGCGGAACGCGACGTTTCGTGCTTCCCGTACGCCCCGACTGTAGCGCGGCGGGCGAGGCGCGCGGCGGCTGTCATCCGTACAGTGCCGGGCGTTCCGGCAGCTCCACCTCGACCCGGCCGCCCTCGGTCAGGGACCGGACGCCCGCCGCGCAGACCGCGGCCGCGGCGTAGCCGTCCCAGGCGGTGGGACCCGTGGCCGTGCCGTGGCGGACGGAGTCGATCCAGGCCCGCAGCTCGCGGTCGTAGGCGTCTTCGAAGCGTTCGAGGTAGTCCTGGGCGATGGTGCCGCCCCAGCGGCCCGCCGTCTGGGTGACCATGGCGTGGCCGTCGCCGACGCGGGCCGTGCCGCGCTCGCAGACGGCCTCGGCCTGGACCTGGTAGCCGAAGCCGCAGTTGACGAAGATCTCCGCGTCGGCGATGACGCCGCCGTCCGTCTCCAGGACGACGAACTGCGGGTCCTGGATGCCCTCAGGAGCGTCGCGGGACGGTGTGGGGCGCAGGACCGTCACCGCGGTGATCTCCTGGCCGAGCAGCCAGCGGGTCACGTCCATCTCGTGCACGAGCGAGTCGGTGATGAGCAGCTCGCTGGCCCATCCGGGCGGGGCGGCCACGTTGCGGTGGCGGTGGTGCAGCAGCAGCGGGCGGCCCAGTCGGCCGGTCCGCAGGAGCTGTTCGAGCCGGACGTATTCCGGGTCGTAGCGCCGCATGAAGCCCACCTGGATGCGCCGCCGGCCGAGCCGCTGCTCGGCTTCGAGCACGCGCAGGGCGGAGGCCGGGTCCGGGGTGAGGGGCTTCTCGCACAGGACGGGCAGGTCGTGGGCGAGAGCGTCGAGCAGCGCCGCCTCGTGGGCCGGGCTCGAAGAGGCCACGAGCACCGCGTCGACGTCGGCCGCGGCCAGCGCGGCGGCCGGGTCGCTGTACGCGGCGCAGCCGCCGGCGCGGGCCGCGACCGCCGAGGCGCGTTCCGCGTCGGCGTCCACGACGGCGCTCACCCGGGCCCCGCTGACGACCTCCTGGATCCGGCGGACATGGTCGGCGCCCATCCGGCCCACGCCGATGACGGCGACGTTCAGCGTCGATGACCGGGCCATCGTCGTCCTTCCTCGGCGGGGTCAGGCACCGCAGGACTTGAGGAACCTGCGTGTGCGCACCGCGATGGGCAGCGGCCTGTCCGGCTCGCACGGGTACATGTCCTGCTCGACGATCGCGAAGAGGTCCACGCCGAGTCCCTGCGCGGCCGTCAGGACCGGTTCCAGCTCCGGTACTCCGGCCGGCGGCTCGCACATGACGCCCCGCTGGACCGCCGGCCCGAAGGGGACCTCGTTCGCCACCACCTCGGCAAGGATCTCCGGGTCGACCTGCTTGAGGTGCAGGTAGCCGATGCGCTCGCCGTAGGTCTCGATCAGCTTGACGCTGTCGCCGCCGCAGTAGGCGTAGTGCCCGGTGTCCAGGCAGAGGTTGACGAGATCGGAGTCGGTGGAGTCGAGGAAGCGCTCGACGTGGGCCTCGGTGTCGATGTGGGTGTCGGCGTGCGGATGGACGACGATGTCGAGGCCGTACGTCTCCCTGACCTGCCGGCCGAGCCGTTCCATGCCCCGGGCCAGGTGCGTCCACTGCTCACAGGTCAGCTCCGGCTGCTCCAGGATCTCGGCGGTCTTGTCGTCGCGCCAGAAGGAGGGGATGACGACGAGGTGGCGTGCGCCCATGGCCCGGGTGAGTTCGGCGACCTGGCTCACGTGTTCCCAGGTGGAGTCCCACACCGACGGGCCGCGGTGCAGGCCGGTGAAGACGGTGCCCGCCGAGACCTTGAGGTCGCGCTTGGCCACCTCGTCGGTGAGCCGGGCCGGGTCGGTCGGCAGATAGCCGTAGGGGCCGAGTTCGATCCAGGAGTAGCCGGCCTCGGCGACCTCGTCGAGGAAGCGTTCCCAGGGCACCTGCGCGGGGTCGTCGGGGAACCAGACACCCCAGGAGTCGGGGGCGGAGCCGACCCGGATGCGGTCCAGCACGGGGGCCATGTCATCAGTTCCCTTCGGTGGGTGCCGGTGCGGGCGCGGTGGGTGCGGCGAGGTCCTCCGCCTCCGGGAGCTCCTCGGTGTCGACACCGCGGACCTGCGACAGCTCGTGCTTGAGGGCGGCGAGTTCGGTGCCGCCGGCCATGTGGTGGGTCAGCTCCTCCAGGCCGACGTCGCTGCGGCCGGCGCTGAGTTCGAGGGTGCCCAGGCGCAGCACGCTGAAGTGGTCGCCGACCATGTAGGCGTGGTGGGGGTTGTGGGTGATGAAGATGACGCCGAGGCCGCGGTCGCGGGCGGCGGCGATGTACTTGAGGACCACACCGGACTGCTTGACGCCGAGCGCGGCGGTGGGCTCGTCCAGGATGAGGACGCGGGCGCCGAAGTGGACGGCGCGGGCGATGGCCACGCACTGGCGCTGGCCGCCGGAGAGGGTGCCGATGGGCTGTTCCAGGTCGTCCAGGACGATGCCCATGTTGCGCAGTTCCTCGTCCGCGGTCCGCTTCATCCGGGCGATGTCGAGGCGGCGGACGGGCCAGGGGCCCTTGGTCATCTCCGAGCCGAGGAAGAAGTTCCGCCACACCGGCATGAGCGGGACGGTCGCGAGGTCCTGGTAGACGGTGGCGATGCCCTTGGCGAGGGCGTCGCGCGGGCTGGAGAAGCGCACCGGTTCGCCGTCGACGAGGAACTCGCCCTCGGTGTGCCGGTGCAGCCCGGAGATGATCTTGATGAGGGTGGACTTGCCGGCGCCGTTGTCGCCGAGCACGCAGGTCACGTGCCCCGGGTGGACGGCGAGGTCGACGCCGTGCAGGGCGCGGATGTTGCCGTAGGACTTGCCGGCGCCGCGCAGTTCGACGACGGGTCCGTCGTGCGCGGGCGGGGTGTCGGGGAGGACGGCTCCGTGGGTCGCCGCCTTGTCGGTCGTCATGTCGGTCACCTCCGGGTCGCCGTGCGCCGGACCCACAGATTGATGAGGACGGCTCCGAGCAGCATCACGCCGAGGAAGGCCTTGAACCAGTCGGGGTTCCAGCCCGCGTAGACGATGCCCTGGTTCACCATCCCGAACATGAAGGCGCCGAAGACGGGGCCGATGGCGGAGCCGTAGCCGCCGGTGAGCAGGCAGCCGCCGATCACGGCGGCGGCGATGTAGATGAGCTCCTGGCCGACGCCCTCGCCGGACTGCACGGTGTTGAACGAGAAGAGCTGGTGCATGCCCGCGAACCAGGCGCCGAAGCCGACCAGCATGAACAGGCTGATCTTGGTGAAGGTGACGGGCACGCCGACCGCGCGGGCGCTGTCCTTGTTGCCGCCGACCGCGAAGATCCAGTTGCCGTACTTTGTGCGCAGCAGGACCCAGGTGGCCAGTGCGGCGAAGACCAGCCACCACACCACGGTGATCTTCACCTCGACACCGCCGACGTCGAAGGACGAGGCGAAGACGGCCTTGGCCTGGTCGAAGCCGTCCATGTCGCTGATGTCGTCGGTGGCGACGTTGCCGGTGACCAGTTTGGTGACGGCGAGGTTGACGCCCTGGAGGATCAGGAAGGTGCCGAGGGTGACCAGGAAGCTCGGCAGGCCGGTCTTCACCAGCATCCAGCCGTTGAAAGCGCCGATGCCCAGGGACACCGCCAGGGCGACGATCACCCCCGCCCACACGTTCATCGTGAGCTGGTAGCTGAGCATGCTCGCGGTGAGCGCCGAAGTGATCACGCCGACACCGGCGGAGAGGTCGAACTCGCCGCCGATCATCAGCAGTGCCACCGGCAGGGCCATGATCCCGATGGTCGACGACTGGTAGAGGACCGTCGCCATGGAGCCGCCCTGGCGGACCGAGGGCGCGGCGACGAGGAAGAACACGAGCACGGCGACGGCGCCGAGGAAGACCCCGACCTCCGGGCGGGCCAGCAGCCGCAGCGCCAGCGGGCGCCGTACGGTACGGCCGTCGGTCTGCTGGGAGCCGGGAGCCGGCGGTGTGCTCACCGCCGGTGCGGCCTGCTGGGACATGTCGCTCACCGGGTGCCCTTCGCGGCGAACCCCGCGATCTTCTCGACGTTGGACTTGTCGACGAAGGCCGGTCCGGTGAGCACCGGCTGCTCGCCGCCGCCGCTGTAGTTGCCGTTGTTCTTGTACAGCCACAGGCCGTCCACGGCCAGGTAGCCCTGGAGGTAGGGCTGCTGGTCGACGGCGAACTCGATGTCGCCCTTCTTGACGGCGCCGGTCAGTTCCTTGTTGAGGTCGAAGGTGGCGACCTGGGCCTTGCGGCCCGCGTCACCGACCGACTGCACGGCGGTCATCGCGACGGGGGCGCCGAGGGTGACGACGTGGTCGACGGAGCCGTCCTGCTTGAGCTTGGCGGTGATCGTCGACTTCACCGACGGCATGTCCGCGCCGTTGACGTAGAGGTTCTCGATCGAGCCCTGGAAGGTCTTCTTCACGCCGTCGCAGCGCTGGGTCAGGCCGACATTGCCCTGCTCGTGGATCACGCAGACGGCCTTCTTGGCGCCGACCTCGTTCAGCTTCTTGCCGAACGCCTCGCCCGCCACCGACTCGTCCTGCCCGAAGAACTCCAGCAGGTTGAGCTTCTTCCAGTCGTTCAGGCCGGAGTTGAGTCCGACCACGGGTATGCCGGCCTGCTCGGCCTTGGCCAGCACGCTCCGCATCGCGTCCGGCTTGGCGAGGGTGACGGCGATGCCGTCGACCTTCTGGTCGATGGCGTTCTGGACGAGGTTGGCCTGCGTGCCGGCGTTGGGGTCGGCGGAGTAGACCAGCTTGATGTTGTCCTTGGCGGCGGCCGCCTCCGCGCCCTTGCGGACGATGTCCCAGAAGGTGTCGCCGGGCGCCTGGTGGGTGACCAGCGCGACCGTCATCCGGGGCGTGCCGGCCTTGCCCGCCGTGCCGCCACCGTCTCCGCCCTCCTCGGCCTTCTTTCCGCCCGAGCCGCTGGAACAGCCGGCGAGGGCCAGAGCCGCCACCGCGGTCACGGCCACGAGGGGGGCGACTCCGCGGGAGCGGCGAGAAGAGCGGTCCATCTTTCCTGCACCTCACTGTGGTTCGGGGAGAGCTCGGGGGGAGAACTCGGGGAAACTCGGGGGAGGGTAGGGCATCGGGAGGTCCGGGGCCCAGGGCCGGCAAGGTCGGTTCCGGGGCCGTATGCCGCTTGCGCGGCTGGTGCGTTGGGACCGGATCCAATCCCCTGGCGCGCCCACTGTCAATACTTTGTCAAGACATCCGTTCACGAGCTAGTCCGAATGTAAGAACAAACTCTTGACAGTGTGGCCGTCCGCGTCCTACATCTGGGAAGCGGCAGGCCCCGGGATCCGTGTCCCCACCGTCGCGGGGCCCCCTGGGATCCGCACCCCAGCCCAGCTCGAGGAGCGTCGCGCATGGCAGAGCCCGTTGAGTCCGCCCAGTCGTTCGACCTGATCACCATGGGACGCATCGGGGTCGATCTCTACCCCCTGCAGTCCGGCGTACCCCTGGCCCGCGTGGAGACCTTCGGCAAGTTCCTCGGCGGTTCCGCGGCCAACGTGGCCGTCGCCGCGGCCCGGCTCGGCCGCTCCACCGCGGTGATCACCCGCACCGGCGACGACCCGTTCGGCGCGTATCTGCACGAGGCTCTGAAGGACTTCGGCGTCGACGACCGCTGGGTCACGCCGGTCGCCGCGTACCCGACCCCGGTGACCTTCTGCGAGATCTTCCCGCCGGACGACTTCCCCCTGTACTTCTACCGCCGGCCCAAGGCCCCGGACCTGGAGATCCACACCGACGAGCTGGACCTCTCCGCCATCCGCGCGGCCCGGATCTTCTGGATCACCGGCACCGGCCTGAGCGAGGAGCCGAGCCGCTCCGCCACGCTCGCCGCCCTGGCCGCGCGCGACAGGGCGGGCACCACCGTCTTCGACCTCGACTGGCGCCCGATGTTCTGGCCGGATCCCGCCCAGGCCCGCCCTTACTACGCCGAGGCGCTGCGGCACGCCACCGTGGCGGTCGGCAACGTCGACGAGTGCGAGATCGCCACCGGCGCGCGCGAACCCGAGGCCTGCGCCGAGGCACTGCTGGCGGCCGGTGTGGAACTGGCCGTCGTCAAACAGGGCCCCAGGGGCGTCCTCGCCGTGCACCGGGACGGCACTCGGGCCGAGGTCCCGCCGGTGCCCGTCGAGGTCGTCAACGGCCTCGGCGCGGGCGACGCGTTCGGCGGCTCGCTCTGCCACGGCCTGCTGTCCGGCTGGGACCTCACGACGACCATGCGGTACGCCAACGCGGCCGGCGCCCTCGTCGCCTCCCGCCTCGCCTGCTCCTCCGCGATGCCCACCCGTGCGGAGGTCGACGGCCTCCTCGCGCGAGCCACTGCCTGAACGGAGCCTCCCCTTGACCCTCAGCATCCCCGACCTCACCGCGGTCCGTGCCCGGCACCCCGAGGCCGTCGCGGAGGCGGCCGCGCGCCGGGAACGCCGCCCGCTGATCGGCGACAACGGTCGGCTGATGATCGTGGCCGCCGACCACCCCGCGCGCGGCGCGCTCGGCGTCGGCGACCGCAGACTCGCCATGGCCAACCGGGGCGACCTGCTCGAACGCCTCTGCGTCGCGCTGTCGCGGCCCGGCGTCGACGGGGTGCTCGCCACCGCCGACGTCCTGGAGGACCTGCTGCTCCTCGGGGTGCTCGACGGCAAGGTCGTCATGGGCTCGATGAACCGCGGCGGCCTGTCCGGCGCCTCCTTCGAAATGGACGACCGCTTCACCGGGCACCGCGCCCGCGACATCGCCCGGCTCCGCTTCGACGCGGGCAAGCTGCTGCTGCGCATCGACTACGACGACCCGGGCTCGCTGACCACCATGGAGTCCACCGCGCGGGCCGTCGACGAGATGGCGGAGCTGCGTCTGCCGGTCTTCGTCGAGCCGTTCATCGCGCGCCGCGCCGGCGGCAGGGTCGCCAACGACCTGTCCGCCGAGGCCGTCACCCGCTCCATCGCCATAGCGTCGGGCCTGGGCGGCACCTCAGCCTACACCTGGCTGAAACTGCCCGTCACCGAGAACCCGGACGACATGGCCGAGGTCCTGCGGACCTCCACGCTGCCGGCCGTGCTGCTCGGCGGCGAGATCGGCGACGACCAGGAGGGCGCCTACGAACGCTGGGGCAAGGCCCTCAGGCTCCCCACCGTGCAGGGCATGGTCGTCGGCCGGTCGCTGCTGTACCCGGCCGCGGGCAGTGTGGAGAGCGCGGTCGACACGGCCGTGAGCCTGCTGTGACGGGGTCCGTCCAGTCCGGGGCCGCCCCGGCCTCGCCCGTGCTTCGGCCGTGACGCCCGTGCTCCAGCCGTGATCCGTCGTGATTCGCCGTGATCCCGCCGCGAAAAGGAGGCATTTCGTGACCAGCCCCTACCACCTCCCCGCCGGAAAGGCCCTCGGCGGGCCCTACGTCGTGGACGTGAACCCGGAGTCCGCCGGCTGGGGCCACTCCAGCCTGCGCGTCCTGGAACTGCCGCCCGGCGGCTCGCACGCCTTCGACACCGGCGACAGCGAGTGGATCGTGCTGCCGCTCGGCGGCGGCTGCACGGTCGCCGCCGCCGACGACTTCGGCAGTGACACGTTCCAACTGACCGGCCGCGAGAGCGTGTTCAGCGGCGTGAGCGACTTCGCGTACGTACCCCGCGACGCCCGCGTGACCGTCTCGTCCACCGGCGGCGGGCGGTTCGCGCTCACCGGCGCCCGCTGCGTCCGGCGCCTGCCCGCCCGGTACGGTCCGGCGTCCGGCGTACCGGTGGAGCTGCGCGGCACCGGGAACTGCTCCCGGCAGGTCAACAACTTCGGCGCGGCGGACGTCTTCGAGTGCGACAAGCTGATCGCCGTGGAGGTGATCACCCCGGGCGGCAACTGGTCCTCCTTCCCGCCGCACAAGCACGACGAGCACCGGCCGGGCGAGGAGTCGGTCCTGGAGGAGGTCTACTACTTCGAGTTCGCCGCCCACGACGGCACCCCCGGCCTCGGCTACCAGCGGGTCTCCCCGTCCGGTCCCGGCCGGGAGACGGACGTGCTGGCCGAGGTGCGCGGCGGTGACGTGGTCCTGATCCCGGACGGCTGGCACGGACCGTCGATGGCCGTGCCCGGCCACCACATGTACTACCTCAACGTCATGGCCGGCCCGGACGCCGAGCGCGCCTGGCTGATCTGCGACCACCCCGACCACGCGTGGATCCGCGGCACCTGGCCCGAGCAGCCCGTCGACCCCCGCCTGCCCCTGTACACCGCCCCTTCCCCGTGAGGTCACGATGAGCCACTCCACGATCCGCCTCACCGCCGCCCAGGCGCTGGTGCGGTTCCTCGCCGCCCAGCACACCGAGCGGGACGGCGTACGGCACCGGCTGATCGCCGGCACCTGGGGCATCTTCGGCCACGGCAACGTGGCCGGTCTCGGACAGGCGCTGATGGAGGCGGGCGAGGACGTCATGCCGTACCACCAGGGCCGCAACGAGCAGGCCATGGTGCACGCGGCGGTCGGGTACGCCCGGCAGTCCGGCCGGCTGTCCACGCAGGCGGTCACGACGTCCATCGGACCGGGCGCCACCAACCTCGCCACGGGTGCGGCCCTGGCCACCATCAACCGCCTCCCGGTGCTCCTGCTCCCCGGCGACTACTTCGCCTCGCACGCCGCCGACCCGCTGCTCCAGCAGCTGGAGCACCCCGTCGAGGCGGACGTGTCGGTCAACGACACCCTGCGCCCGGTCTCCCGCTGGTTCGACCGGATCACCCGCCCCGAGGCCCTGATCCCCTCCGCCCTGAACGCCATGCGGGTACTCACCGACCCGGCCGAGACCGGGGCCGTCACCCTCGCGTTGCCGCAGGACGTGCAGGCGGAGGCCTTCGACTGGCCCGAGGAGTTCTTCGCCGAGCGGGTGTGGCGGGTACGGCGCCCCGCCCCGGACCCGGCCGAACTCGCCGACGCGGTACGGGCCGTGCGGGCCGCCCGCCGCCCGCTGCTCGTCGCAGGCGGCGGCGTCCACCACAGCGGGGCCGAGGACGCGCTGAAGTCGCTCGCCGACGCCACCGGCATCCCGGTCGCCTCCACCCAGGCGGGCAAGGGCTCGCTGCGCCACGACCACCCGGCCGACCTCGGCGGCATCGGCCACACCGGCACGGCCGTCAGTGACGACCTGGCCCGCACCGCGGACCTGGTCCTCGGCGTCGGCACCCGCTACACCGACTTCACCACGGCCTCCGGCACGCTCTTCCAGAACCCGGAGGTCCGTTTCGTCAACCTCAACGTCACCGCGTTCGACGCCCACAAGCTGGCGGCCACCACCCTCGTCTGCGACGCGCGGACCGGTCTCACGGCGCTCACGGAGGCGCTGACCGGGCACCGTGTGGACGCCGGGTACGAGGCCGAGTACCGCGCCGGCAAGGAGCGCTGGGAGCGGGTGGTCGAAGCGGCGTTCCGCGCCGACGACGACAGCGTCGTACCGACCCAGAGCCAGGTGCTGGGCGCGCTGGACGCGGTCGTGGGCGACGACGACGTGGTGATCAACGCAGCCGGCTCCCTCCCCGGTGACCTGCACAAACTGTGGCGGACCCGCTCCCCGCGCCAGTACCACCTGGAGTACGGCTACTCCTGCATGGGCTACGAGATCCCCGCCGCGATCGGCGTGCAGCAGGCCGCGCCGGACACGCCGGTGTGGGCGCTGGTCGGCGACGGCACCTATCTGATGATGCCGACGGAGATCGTCACCGCCGTCCAGGAGGGCCTGCCCGTCAACGTGGTGCTGGTCCAGAACCACGGGTACGCCTCCATCGGCGGCCTGTCGGAGTCGGTGGGCGCCGAGCGCTACGGCACCGCCTACCGCTACCGCGCCGCCGACGGCTCCTTCACCGGCGCACCCCTCCCCGTGGACCTCGCCGCCAACGCCGCCAGCCTCGGCATGGAGGTGCTGCGCGCCAAGACGGTCGGCGAGCTGCGCCGGGCGCTCGGGGCGGCCCGTGCGTCCGACCGACCGACGTGCGTCTACGTCGAGACCGACGTCGAGCGTCCCGCCCCGGCCGCTCCCCCGGCCGAGGCCTGGTGGGACGTGCCGGTGGCCGAGGTGTCCGCCCGTGAGCCCGCCGTCCGGGCCCGCACGCGCTACGACCGCGAGGTGGCCGCCCGCCGCCGTCATCTGTGAACGCGCCCCGGCGGGGGCCGCTCGAGCCCGTGTCCCAATCGACCCGACCCGAAGGGGGTGCCGCCGTGGCGACGACCGGTGACCGGTCCCGTCCCGGGACCGTCTGCGCGCTCGATTCCCTGGACTTCGCGCTGGACCGGGGCAGTCCGGTGCCGCTGTACCACCAGTTCGCCCAGCAACTGGAGGCCGCGATCGAGCGCGGGCTCCTCACCCCGGGGAACCTCCTGGGCAACGAGATCGACCTGTCCGCGCGCCTGGGCCTGTCCCGCCCCACGGTCCGCCAGGCCATCCAGTCCCTGGTCGACAAGGGCCTGCTGGTGCGGCGGCGCGGGGTGGGCACCCAGGTGGTGCACAGCCGGGTCAAGCGCCCCCTGGAGCTGAGCAGTCTCTACGACGACCTGGAGACGGCCGGGCAGGGACCGACCACCAGGGTGCTGCGCAACGAGCGGATGCCCGCGACCGCCGACGTGGCCGCCGCGCTCGGCCTCGCGGAGGGCGCCGAGGTCACGGTGCTGGAACGGCTGCGGTTCACGCACGGCCGACCGGTGGCGTTCCTGTGCAACCACCTGCCGGCGGCCCTGCTCGAACCCGACACCGCCCGGCTGGAGTCGACGGGCCTGTATCGCGTGATGCGCTCGGCGGGCATCACCCTGCACAGCGCCCGCCAGACCATCGGCGCCCGCACGGCCACCGCCGAGGAGGCCCCCCTGCTCGACGAGCGGGAGGGCGCCGCCCTGCTCACCATGCAG
Source organism: Streptomyces sp. NPDC093064 (assembly GCF_044754605.1). NCBI lineage: Bacteria > Bacillati > Actinomycetota > Actinomycetes > Kitasatosporales > Streptomycetaceae > Streptomyces > Streptomyces sp. NPDC093064. The sequence goes on along the minus strand of NZ_JBIVPK010000038.1, from coordinate 38,500 downwards.
CGCACGGCCTACGACGACACCGGTCGCGCGGTCGAGCACGGCGCCCACGTGTACCGCGCGTCCCGGTACACCTTCGACTTCCAGCTGCTGGTGAGGTCGTGAGGGAACGACGCACGCACGCGAAGAGCCCCGCAGGCTGCTGCCTGCGGGGCTCTTTTCGCACCGTCGGGACGACAGGATTTGAACCTGCGACCCCTTGACCCCCAGTCAAGTGCGCTACCAAGCTGCGCCACGTCCCGGTGCGCGTTCGTGCGGTGAACCGCGTGATCGCGCGAACGTCACTTTACCGCACCTCGGGGGCCGCGCCGAAAAGGGGCACGGGGTCGGGGACAATCGGCGTATGAGCGGCACTTCCTCCGACAGGCCGGCGGGCGCGCGGGACCGGGACAGTGAGGGGCGGGCGCGCAACGCGCGGCCCCGGGACGGGCTCGGGCGGCCCCTGCCGTACGGCGCCGACGGCGTACCGAGGCAGCCCGAGGGCGTGGTGCGCACCCCGCCGGCGACGGTCGCCGAGGCTCAGGCACTGCTGGACGCGGGCAAGCCCTTCCACGCCCACGAGGTCTTCGAGGACGCCTGGAAGTCGGGGCCACCGGCGGAGCGCGCCCTGTGGCGGGGGCTGGCCCAGCTCGCGGTGGGGCTCACGCACGCGGCCCGCGGCAACGTCAGCGGCGGCGCCCGGCTGCTGCGGCGCGGGGCGGGTGCCGTGGAGGAATGGGTGGCGGACACCGGGCAGCGGACTCCGTACGGCATGGACGCGTCCGGGGTGGTGGCGTGGGCGCGGGAACTGGCGGACGCCGTGGACAGCGGGGCGGCGGGTGCCGTGGACGCGGCGGAACGGGCGCCTCGGCTGCGCGGGGATGGGGCGTAGCCGACGGGCTGCGTGAGTGGTGCCGGTAGCGGTCGGTGTGGCACCGGTGGACGCGTTGTCAGTGCCGTACGGCAGACTCGGGGCGTGCGAAAGATTCATGTGATCGGCATCGGCGCGGGCGACCCCGACCAGCTCACCCTCCAGGCGGTCAGGGCGCTGCGCGACACGGACGTGTTCTTCGTCCTCGACAAGGGCGAGGCGAAGTCGGACCTCGTAGAACTGCGCCGGGACATGCTTCGCACGCACATACCGGAGGGGACGTACCGCGTGGTGGAGGCGCGTGACCCGGAGCGGGACCGGACGGCGGGCGGTGCCGCCTACTCCCCCGCCGTCGGCGACTGGCGCAGCGCACGCGCCGACATCTACGAGCGGCTGATCACGGGGGAACTGGGCGAGGACGAGACCGGCGCGTTCCTGGTCTGGGGCGATCCGGCGCTGTACGACAGCACGCTCGGCGTCCTCCAGGAGGTGCTGGCGCGGGGCACGGTGGACTTCGCGTACGACGTGGTGCCCGGCATCAGCAGCGTCTCGGCCCTGGTGGCCCGGCACTGCACGGGGCTCAACCGGGTCGCCCGGCCCGTGCAGATCACCACCGGGCGGCGGCTGGCCGAGGGGTTCCCGGAGGGCGTGGACGACGTGGTGGTGATGCTCGACGCCCACCAGGCCTTCCGGCACTGCGCCGACCAGGACATCGACATCTACTGGGGCGCCTACATAGGCACTCCGGACGAGATCCTCGTCTCCGGCCCGATCGCCGAGGCCGCGCCGCGTATCGAGCGGCTGCGGGCCGAGGCCCGTGAGCGCAAGGGGTGGATCATGGACACGTATCTGCTGCGCCGCAACCCCGAGGGTCGGACGGAGTAGGCCCGGCGGCTCGGCCGAGGCGTTCCAGCACGGCCGCGACATCCGGTACGGCGGTCAGCTCCGGAGGCAGCGGCGGACGGCGTACGACGACGACCGGCAGCCCGAGTTCCCGCGCGGCCGAGAGTTTGGCCGCGGTGGCCGCTCCTCCGCTGTCCTTGGTCACCAGCACGTCGATGCGGTGCGCCGTGAGCAGCTCCTTCTCGCCGGCCACGGTGAACGGTCCGCGGGCGAGCACCACCCGCGTGTCCGGGGGCATCGGAGGCTCGGGCGGCTCGACCGACCGTACGACGAAGTGCGTCTCGGCCAGGTGGGCGAAGGCGGCAAGGCCCAGCCGTCCCGTGGTCAGGAACGCCCGGCGCCCGATCCGCGGCAGCAGCTCCGCCGCGGCGTGCAGCGAGACGACCGGGTGCCAGCGGTCCCCGGGTCCCGGCCGCCATCCGGGTCGGCGCAGGACCACCAGGGGTACGCCGGTCGCCGCCGTGGCCCGCGCCGCGTTCCGCGTGATCGCCTCGGCGAAGGGGTGGGTGGCGTCGACGACGGCGTCCACGCGGTGCTCGCGCAGCCAGGAGGCCAGCCCCTCCGCCCCACCGAAACCGCCGACCCGCACGTCCCCGTCCAGCGCCCCCGGCCGTGTCACCCGCCCCGCCAGCGAACTGGTCACCCGCACCCCGTCCCGCGCCGCGAGCACCGCGGCCAGCTCACGGGCCTCGGCGGTACCACCGAGAACCAGGATGTGCGAGGACATGACATCGAGCGTAGGGGGTGACGGACGGGGGGCGGCACCAGGGTGCGGCGACGAGGGCGGGATGTCCTCCTGCCGACTGGCGGGCCTCACGCGCGTGCGGCGCGTGGCATCACCCCCGATTCGAACCCGCGATTCGGCATGGCACAGCGCGCGGCACCGCGTACCGACGCTGAGCGCCGCGCCGTGGAGACGAGTATCTCCATACGGCCATCGGCCAGGCCGTCCCGGCGCCGTGGCCTGTCCCAAGACCTGCGGTCCGTCGCGCATCGGGCGGGCCCGTCCGCCGCAGGCCAGCGGGCGCAAGGCACCCAGAGGCCGAGGCATCGTCGGCGCGAGAACCCTGGGCAACGGGTGGGCGGGCTCAGCCCTGCCCGGCTCGGCGCAGGTCGTGTTCGGACAGGGGGCCCACCGACCAGCCGGCGTCGTGGCAGACGCGGAGGAGGCCGGGCAGGGCGCCGAGGGTTGCCTGCCAGGAGTGGGGGGCGCAGGCGTGGTCGGTGTCGTGCAGGAGGATCGTGCCTCCGCCCCGCAGGTCCGCGGTGACGGTGGTGCGGACGGAGGCAGGGGTCGCGTCCGCCGTCCAGTCGCGGCCCCAGGCGGTCCACAACACAGGGCACAGGCCCGCGTGCCGGGCGGCGGCCCAGCGGCCCGCGGTGAGAATGCCGTAGGGCGGGCGGTACCACCGCGGCCGCAGGCCCGTGGTCTCGCGCACGGCGAGGGCCGCCCGCCCGGTCTCCCGGACGTCCCGGGCCGGAGCCGGCAGCCAGGGGCGGCTGTGGGTCCAGCCGTGCACGGCGAGCTCGTGTCCCCGGTCCGCGATGTGCCGGGTGAGGCCGGGGAATCGGGCCACTCTCTCGCCCAGGACGAAGAACGTGGCGCGTACGTGGAGCCGGTCCAGCTCGTCCAGGAAGTGCGGCGTGGAGGCCGGGTCCGGGCCGTCGTCGAAGGTCAGTGCGACGTGGTCGGGGCGGCCGGTCCCGGCGAGGCCGGGGAAGCACAGGGCCCGGAAGCGGGGCAGCCAGGTGGCCGCCGGGACGATGTGGGCGGCCGCGACGGCGGCCACCGGCGTGAGGGCCGCCAGCGCGGTGCGCGCGTGACGGCTGCCTGGTCCTGCCACCTGACGGCTCCTCCTCACGGATGCTCTGACTGCCACCCGCCGACTCCTCCCCATGCTCCTGTCCTCACGGGTGCTCCGCCTGCGCCCTGCCCGGATCGGAGGACGCGCCGACCGCCGGTTCCGCGTCCCACTTGCCCGACACGGCGGGGGAACGGGACAGACCGATCGTCCCGGCCGCGAGCAGACCGATACCGATCGCCTCGGGCACCATGCGTACGCCCAGGGCGATGTGTTCCCCGAACAGCGCCCAGCCCAGCGCCATGCTCGTCAGGGCGTCGCCGAGGGTGAGGGCGGGCTGGGAGGCGACGAGCGTGCCCGCCCGGAAGGCGCACTGGAGCAGTCCGAAGGCGGCCAGCCCGGTGATCGCCGTGGCGTACGGCGTCCAGTTCGACAACAGTGTGGCCAGGCCCTGCGGATAGAGGCCCGTCACCTCCTTGAGGAGGGCGGCCGTCGCCGCGAACAGCACGGCCGAGGCCAGACCGAGCACGGCGGCCCGGGGCGGGCCCTTGACCAGCCGCGCCACGCCGATCAGCAGGAGCACCAGGCACACCAGGGCGACACCGACGGGGATCCAGCGCGCTGCCTCGGCCGTGGCGCGTCCGGCGGACGGCGAGGCGGCGCCGAGGAAGACGGCCAGTCCGGCGGCCAGGGCGAGGAAGGACAGCCAGGTGATCCGGGCCGGCCGCCGGCGGAAGACGATGCTGCCCATCGCCAGCGTGAACAGCAGTTCGGTCGCCAGCAGGGGCTGGACGAGTGACAGGCTCCCGACGGCCAGCGCCGCGGCCTGCAACACCGCGGACACGGCCAGCATGGCCGCCCCGGCCAGCCAGAACCGCCGCCGCCTGACCTTGACGGCATGCGGCGTACCCGAGGCGTCCGGGCCGTGGCCGCCCTCCGCCGCCCGGGGAGCCGGGCCGCCGCCCTCCCCGCGCCTGTCCGGCGTCTCGCCCGCCGTACCGCCGGTGCGCCGGTCGCCCCCTCCCCCGCCGTCCGGCGTCTCCGTCGCCGCGCGCCTCATCAGTACCGAGGCCGCGGCGTTGGCGCACGCGGCGAACAGTGCGAGGACGATGGTGAGCGCGTTCACCCCGTGTGTCACCCAAATCGTGCGGCAAGGCGGCGGTACAGGGCGGGCGCGGCACCGCGCACCCGGCCCGGCAGCCGGGTCCAGCCGGGGACGTACACCTCGTCCCGGCCTCGCGACACCGCCTCCCACACCGCGTCGGCGACCCGGCTCGCCGGGACGGGCCGGGGCCAGGAACGCCGGTAGGGCACTCCGCGGCGGTCGAAGAACGGCGTGTCGACCACCCCGGGCACCACATGGCTGATGCCGACCCCCGTGCCGCGCAGCTCGTAGCGCACGGCGTCGGCGAAGGCGCCCAGCGCGGCCTTGGCGGCGGAGTAGACGGCCTCGTCGCGGACGCCTACCGTGCCGGCCAGGGAGCCGATGATGACCACGCGGCCCGTGCCCTGCCTGATCATCTGGGGCAGCAGCAGCCGGACCAGACGCAGCGTCGCCAGCACGTTGACGTCGAACAGCTCGTCGATGGCGGGCTGCGGCATGGTGCTGAACGGCCCGGCCCACCCGATGCCCGCGCCCGCCACCAGCAGGTCGACGCGGCCTACGTTGTCGAGCGCGAACTCCGCCAGCCGCCGCTCGGCGCCCTGGCCGGACAGGTCCGCCGGGAAGGCCACGGCCGAGGTGCCCCGGGCGACCTCCTCGAGGCGTGCGCGGTCGCGCCCGTTGAGCACCAGGCGCCAGCCGCCCTCCGCGGCCAGCCGCCGTGCCACGGCCGCACCGATCCCGGACGAGGCCCCGGTCACCAGCGCGCCTCCGCCCGGCGCCGCGGCACCGCCGGTCCGGCCGGGCGCGGCGCTCGGCGCCGCCGGGGCCTCGACCGGCGTGCCGGAGCCGGACCGTACGCGGGAGGGGGCGTGGGACATCGGGACGCACCTCGAGGATCGGACGGACCGAGGGCCGCCGGTGCGGCCCCGGCGGTACGGGACGGCCTCCGGGCTGGTGAAGTATCCCGGAGGCTGTGCCCGAAACGTGGGACGGGCGGAAGGGTGCCCGTTCGTTTGACTGCGGTGGGTGAGGGTTACTCACTTCCAGTGTCGTCCGAATCGTCCGTGCCGCCACCGCTGCCCGCCGCCCGCGAGCCCGGCACGCGCCACGCGCCCGCCCGGCCGGCCCCGACGTCCCGGCCGGAGGCGGAACGGCTGCTCGTGGTGACCGCGAGCATGGGGTCGGGCCATGACACGGTGGCCGCCGAGTTGGCCCGCCGTGCCCGCGCCGCCGGCAAGGAGGCCCGTGTCGTGGACGTGCTGGCCCTGCTGCCCGGCGGTCTGGGAAGCGGCCTGCGCGGCTTCTACCGGACCGTCGTCCGTCGGGCCCCCTGGGTCTACACCGGTATCTACGACCTGTTCCTCGCACCCGGCCCCCGGCCGCGCCCGAGCGGCACCCCGCTGGCACGGCTGGCCGGTGGGCGTCTGCTGAGCCTGGTGGGTGAGTGGCGGCCCGATGTCGTCGTGCCGGTCTTCCATCTGGCCGCCCAGCTCACCGGCCACCTCCGGGCGCGCGGCGCGCTGCGGGTGCCCAGCGCGGTGGTCGTCGTCGACTTCGCGGCGCACCGGCAGTGGCTGCATCCGGGCAACGACCTGCATGTGTGCCTCACGGACGAGACCGCTCGGGAGGTCCGGCGGGGCACCGGCCGGGCGGCGGAGGCGCCCGGCCCTGTCGTGGCACCGGAGTTCTTCGCCGCGGGGCCGGGGACGGCCGTGTGGCGGCGCCGGCTGGAGCGGCACGGCGGCGGGCGGCCCGCGGTGCTGGTCTCCGCCGGCGCCTGGGGAGCCGGCAGCCGGCTGGCCGACACGGCCCGGCTGCTCGCCGCGCACGGTTTCCTGCCGGTCGTGCTCTGCGGACGCAACGAACGGCTGCGCCGCTCCCTGTCCGGCACGCCGGGTGTCCTCACCCCCGGTTGGGTGACGGACATGCCGGAACTGCTGCACGCGTGTGCCGCCCTGGTGGACAACGCGGCCGGGCAGACCGCCGTACAGGCGCTCGCCGCGGGTCTGCCCGTCGTCGGCCACCGCCCGCTGCCCGGACACGGGGCGGAGGGGCTGCGCCGTATGGCGGCCCTCGGCGTCTGCGACCACGCAGCCGACCCGGATGCCCTGCTGCGCTCCCTGACCCGCCTCACGGCGCCGGGCGCGCCACGTGAGGAACGGATCGCGGCCGGGCGCGCCCTCTTCCGGGAGGACCCGCTCGATCTGGTCCTACGGGCCGCGGGGGCGAGCCGGACTTCCTAGGCCAGTCCCTCATGGGGCTTGTCAGGGCCGGTCGCCCCGGGTCACGTCCCGCCGGAGGTCCAGGCGTCCTACGCGGGCGACGTTCTCGCGGTCCTCGGCGTCCTCGCTCGGCGCGGCGGCGAACCAGGCGTCGAGGATCTCCTTGAGCAGCGGTTCGGAGGTCAGCCGCAGGCCGAGCGCCAGCACATTGGCGTCGTTCCAGCGGCGGGCGCCGTCCGCCGTGTAGGCGTCGGTGCACAGAGCCGCCCGTACGCCGGGCACCTTGTTCGCGGCGATGGACGCGCCCGTGCCGGTCCAGCAGCACACGACGGCCTGGTCGGCCCGCCCCTCGGCGACGTCACAGGCCGCGGCGGCCGAGCACGCCGCCCACTGCGGGTCGTCCCCGGGGCGCAGCGCGCCGTGGGTCAGCACCTCGTGCCCGCGCTCGCGCAGCAGGGCGACCAGCGAGCGGGCGACGGGTTCGGCCATGTCCGAGGAGACGGAGATCCGCATGTGCCGGAGACTACTCAGCGCGCCGTCCGGACTCCAAGGGCGCCCGCCCGCTCCGGCCGGCGACCGCACACGCGGGCGCGTCCGCCCGTGGGCGCGCCTAGGTCCTGTCGTCACATTCCCGTCGTCGCCCGAAGGGCGGCTCCGCGGCGTCTGGTGCGTGCTCTCGGCGTGCCGGGCGGAAGTCCTCGTACTGGACGTACTTGGGCTTTCGCCCGGTGTGGCGAGAGTGCGTGCCAGGCGTCGCGGGGCAGACGGGAATGTGACGACAGGGCCTAGGAGAACCACGCCATCCCGGCGAGCAGCGCGGAGACGAAGAGCACGGCACCGCCCACGACGGCGGCGGCACGGCGGTGGCGGCGCAGCGAGGAACGCAGTCCGGGTCGGCGCGGAGGCACCCGGTGCACGCTGGTGTTCCAGCCGGCGTCCATGCCGGCGGCCCCCGACGCGACCCCGGCGCGGGCGGGGGCGGGGGCGGGAGTGGTGGCGGCGCGACGGTGCGAGGGAGCCGTACCCCGCTGGCTCGGACCGCGATGGTGCCCGCGTCCCCCGCCCCCGCCCCCACTCCAGTGCTCCGGAGGAAGCGGCTCGGGAACGCCCCGCCAGGCGCCGCCTGCGAACCAGTCCGCGGCCTGCCGGGCGGTGGGCCGCTCCTCCGGCCGTTTGGCCAGCATGCTCAGCAGGTACGCCTCGAAGGCGGGCGGCAGCGCCACGCCCCGCTGGTGCGGCGGTACGGGCGGGGCGTCGACGTGCTGGTAGAGCAGCGCGGTCGCGGTCGACGCCTCGAAGGGCGGGGAGCCGACGGACAGGTGGTAGAGCACGCAGCCCAGCGAGTACATGTCGGAGGCCGCGCTCGCCGGGGTCCCGATGGCCCGCTCGGGCGCCAGGTAGAGGCCGGTGCCGACGATCTGCCCGGTGGTGGTGAGCGCGCCGGAGGGGTCGTCGACGAAGCGGGCTATGCCGAAGTCGGCGATGCGGACGGTGCCCTGGTGGTCGCTGAGCAGGTTGCCGGGCTTGACGTCCCGGTGCACGATGCCCTGGGCGTGCGCTGCGGCGAGGCCCTCGGCCGAGTGCTGGGCCACCTGGGCCAGTCGTTCCGGTGAGAGCGGGCCGCCGGCGGTCAGCTCACCGGCCAGGCTGTCGCCCTCGATCAGTTCCATCACGAGGAAGCAGCGGTCCTCCCAGGCACCGAAGTCGAGCGTCCCGACCACGTGCGGATGGTTCAGCCGGGCCGAGGTCTGCGCCTCCAGTCTGAACCGGGCCTCGGCGGAGGCGTCCGACCCGTCGTTCAGCAGCAGTTTGACCGCGATCGGTCTGCCGAGCACCTCGTCGAGGCCTCTCCAGACCTCGCCCATTCCGCCGCGCCCGATGACCGTCTGCAGCCGGTACCGCCCCGCCACCAGCACCCGTAGCCCCGCCCTCAAAATCCCCGAATTCCCGCCCTCACGGCCGCTCCCCGCAGCAGGCGCGGCAGCAGCCGGGCAGCGCATACGGATCGCGGCAACCGCGGCTCATCTTAACGATCACTCAGGGTGCTCCCGACCCATCCCCGGCTCTCCCGGGCGGATTGTCCGGACAAGAAACCTTCCGGCTTTCGGACCGAGGCCCTCCGAGTGAAAAGCGCGGAGTCGCTCGTCACACAAATGTGTAGAGCTGATCGTGTATGTCATCGTCGCCCTACCCGGCTGATCCACTCGGGAAGGAGAGGACGGACAGTGACCCCTCTTACATGGCTGCTCATCCCCCTGGCGACGTTGCTCATGGCGAGCGTCTGGTGCCTGCTCGCGGGACGGCCGCGGCGCGCCGACGACGTGGAGGACGTGGAGCGCTACGACCGCTTCCGCGCGGCGCTGAGCCGCGCGGCCTCCTGACCGGACGACCCCCGACCGGACTGCCTCGCGCCCCGGACACCTCGCGCCCCGGACACCTCTCGACCCGGATGACCGGCTACTAGCGCAGCAGCAACTGCAAGCCGCCCACGACGGTGGCCGCGATCACCAGCTGTTCGAACAGCCGCTGGTTGATGCGGTGCACCGCCCACTTGCCGAGCAGCGCCCCGGGCACGACGAAGACCACGAGCACGGCGTCCAGGAGGAGCGAGCGGCCGTCGATCAGTCCGAGACCTGCGCTGAACGGCACCTTGGAGACGTTGACGATCAGGAAGAAGAAGGCCGACGTACCGAGGAAGCCGAACTTGCGGAAGCCCGCCGACAGCAGGTACAGCGACATCACCGGGCCGCCCGCGTTGGCGACCATGGTGGTGAAGCCGCCGAGGACGCCGTAGGAGCGGGCCTTGAGGCGGCCCGGACGGGTGCTGACCGCGTCCGGCTCCTCCCCCCGGTCGGCGCTGCGGCGCCGCCACACCGTCACCCCCGCCATCAGCAGCAGGATCGCCCCGATCGAGGTCCGTACGATCCCGTCGTCGGCCCACATCAGGAACAGGGTGCCGACGACCACCCCCGCCGCGACCGCCGGGAACAGTCGCCACAGCGTGGGCCAGTGGGCGTGCCGCCGGTAGGTGAGGACGGCGAGGACGTCGCCGGCGATCAGGACCGGCAGCAGCACTCCTGTGGAGGCGCGGGCGGGCAGGACGGCCGCGAAGACGGCCAGGCTGACCGTGTTGGCCCCGCTGACGGCGGTCTTCGAGAAGCCGACGAGCAGGGCCGCGAAGGCGAGCGCGGCGAATCCCCACCCGGATATGTTCCAGAGCGTCATCGTGTTCATGCGGTGACCGATGTTATGTCCTGACAACCGCGGGGCGTAAGGACCGTCTCGCCTGGAGGAGCCATGGCCGACGTCCGTGAGCACGTCCTGACCGGCGTCCGGGGCGCCCTCGCCGTCCGCGAGTGGCCGCACCCGCGACCGCGGTACGTCGCGCTCGTGGTGCACGGGTACGGCGAGCACTCCGGCCGCTACGAGGAACCGGCCCGCGCACTGGGCGCGCACGGAGCGGCCGTGTACGCCCCCGACCACATGGGCCACGGGAGGTCGGCGGGCGAACGCGTGGTGGTCGAGGACTTCGAGGAGGTTGTCACCGACGTGCGCGCCGTGGCGGATCTGGCCCGTGCCGCGCACCCCGGGCTGCCGCTCGCGCTGATCGGCCACTCCATGGGTGGGCTGATCTCCGCCCGCTACGCCCAGCGCCACGGCGGGGAGTTGGCCGGGCTCGTGCTGTCCGGGCCGGTCATCGGCGCCTGGGAGCTCCCGGGCCGGCTGCTGGCCCTGGACGAGATCCCCGACACGCCGGTCAGCCCGGCCGCGCTCTCCCGGGACCCGGCGGTCCGTGCGGCGTACGCGGCGGACCCGCTCGTCTGGCACGGCCCGATGAAGCGGCCGACGGTCGAGGCGTTCGCGCGGACCCTGAAGGCCGTCGCCGAGGGAGGCGACGTCGGGGAGCTGCCCGTGCTGTGGCTGCACGGCGACGACGACCGGCTGGTCCCGCTCGACGGGAGCCGGGCCGGGATCGAGCGGCTGGGCGGCGCGCTGACCGAGCGGATCTATCCGGGCGCCCGGCACGAGGTGTTCCTGGAGACGAACCGGGCGGAGGTGTTCGCCGACATGACGGACTTCCTGGACCGCGTACTCGCGCGCTGAGCGCCCGTCTCGGGTCGGAAGAGGGCGTCCGACCTGGGCGGGGCGGCTGTTTGCCCCCTTTCGGCAAGGGCACTCGCGCCCCCATGGAGTGGTTGCGCGGTGCGGGTGGGACCGGCCGGGACCAGCGAGGACGAACGCATCGCACCGCTCCGTACCGCCAGAGACGACGGCGGCGCCGGCGGTTACGAGATCGTCGCGGGCGAGCGCCGCAGGCGCGCCCACCAGCTCGCCGGGCTCACCGAGATCAAGGCCATCGTCACCGACGACGGCCTGAGCGAGATCGAGCGGTTCAAGCGGTCGGTGGCCGAGAACATCAACCGCGCCGACATGACTCCGATGGAGGAGGCCAAGGCGTTCCGCCGCCTCCTCAACGAGCAGGAAGGCGCCGAAGCCAGGACGTCGCCAAGGAGTTCGGCAAGTCCTCGCAGTACGTGATGCTGCGCCTGGCCCTACTGAACCTCACCGAAGAGGTCCAGCAGCACGTGAACTCGGGCGCAATCGGCACGCAGGCCGCCGTGCAGATCGCCGCCCTCACGCCCGGCAACCAGGCCGCCGTGATGAAGAAGTGGGCCAAGGGCGCCTTCGCCGGCGACAACGAGTTGGTGCACTTCGCGTACGCGCTCAAGCAGCAGGGCCAGACGTTCGTCCTCCTCGTGGAGGACATGACGCCCGAGGAGCGCGAGGAGCGGCAGCGCGAGCGCACCGAGACCCGCAACAAGATCGACCGGATAGAGCGGATCCTCGGCCTGCTGGAGGAGCTAGGCAAGGCCGACCCGCTGAAGCTCGCCGTGGCCCTGGAGGGCGAGGTCGGCAAGCGCATGGACCAGATGGACCGCGTGGCCGACGCGATCTCCAAAGCCCGCTGGAACCTGCGGCAGGCCAAGGCACACGCCGAGGCCCGCGAGATCGCCCGCCTGAACCCCGACGCCGAGCACGAAAGCCTCACCACCAAAGCCCCGGCCAAGACGACGCAGGCCAAGCCGGCCGCGCCCAAGCCGGGGCCCAAGCCGAAGGCCCCCGCCAAGAAGGCCACGGCCGAGCGTGCCGACCCGAGGCCGCACGCCCCCAAGCGACAGGGCCCGGCCACGGCCAAGAAGACCGCCGCCAAGCCCGCCAAGCCCACCGCGGTCTGACCCGCACGACCCGCCCTGCCCGGGGCGGGCCGCCTCCATCCAGTGAAGCGAAACCCCGTGAGCGACACCGCCGGCCGCCCCGACTGGTCGCGCATGAAGCCCGCCGACTTCGGCGTGAAAGCCAAGCCTGCCCAGGACGCGCTGTTCCACGTCGACGAGCAAGACGCCTGCGGCACCGACGCCCTGAACGGCTTGGGCTACGGCGCCACCCTGTGGGCTGACCAGGCCGAAAAGCACACTTGCTCACCACTCGGGAAGGCACTCAAGGCCCGAGACATTCGATGCTCACGCGAAGCGACGGCACTCCGGTAGATCGGCCCGATGAAAATACTGAACAAAAGCCAAAGGCTGCCCAATCTGCCGGCAGGCGTGGGCACCAGCCCCTCAGGGACCTCCAGCCTCCGGCCGTGGAAGCAGACCTGGAACCTCCAGATCCCCAGGACGGTGCCGGTGGCGAGGCACCGGCACCACCTGCGCGCCCGAACGGGAGACGGGAAAAACCTCCTCGCCCTGAACAATCGCGTCGCCTTCAGCCACAGCTGGACCACGACCAGCAACGACAAGGCGCGTGGCATTTGGGTGAATCAGGTGAGTGTGCCCAAACTGGGGTTCTGGCTCAACTTCTGGGGGCCGTTGGCCTTTATGGGGCCGTTCCCGGTGAGCCAGGGCGGTGGCCTGCATGGCGCCGGAGACGACCACGCCGCCGACGGGGATGACGACGCGGGCCTGGGTGGCGCTCACGAAGGTCTCGGCCACTCACTCCTGGTCACAACCACCGGATCCTCCGCGCCATCCGGGTCACGACCGCCCGATAGCCGACACCGACCGCGAGGGAGGCGAACAGAGCGGTGAGCGGGAAGCCGTCCTCGAGGTACGGATAGACCTGATAGTGCGTCAGGTAGATGTAGAGCGTAGAGCTCGCCAGGACACCCACGAGCGCGTTGACCGGGGCGAGGCTGGGCAGCGTCGGCACCCAGATCAACAGCACCAGACCGGCGATCACGATGGCAGTGCGCAACGGCTGGTCCTGGAACAGGCCCGGCACGGTGAGCAGCAGCGTCGCCGTCAACAGGGCCCGCTGCCCGGCCGTGCAGGCCCGCGCTGCCGCCCACCCCAGCGCGAACAGCCAGAAGACCACGGTGGGGCTCAGATGAGGGCGGACGGGCTCCAGGCCCAACAGGTCGTAGCGGCCGATCAGGCCGATTCCCATGAGAATCAGCGGCACCCCGAAGGCGTACCGTCGCTCCAGCCGGTCCAGCAGCGGTATGGCCAGGAGGACGGCGAGGACCACCAGGAAGTGGACCAGGGCCTCCACGAACCAGTAGGCCCACTCGAAACGGTCGGTCGCCTGGCCGAACAGGCTGTTGAGCAGCAGGGCGTTGGCCGGTTCGTAGAAGTCGGTCAGTACCACCGCGCAGGTGATCCACACCATGCTCGGTACGGCGATACGGGCGATGCTGCGCCACAGGCGCCGTAGGCGCTCGCGGCGCCCGGCGTCGGTGAGTTGGAAACGGGCGAAGTTGTAGCCCGCGACACCGAGGAGGACGTGGGCGAAGCCCTTGACGTCGAAGAGCGCGTGCGGGCGGACGTGCGGGCAGCGCTGCGGGTCACGGACGCGACGGCCGTGCTCGTCACCCACGACCAGCAGGAGGCCCTGTCCACCGCCGACCTCGTCGCCGTCGTATGCGACGGCGAGGTCGCCCAGTGCGACACCCCGCAGAACCTCTACCGGCGTCCCGCCGACCCCTGGGTCGCCCGCTTCGTCGGTGAAGCCGTACTGCTCCCCGGCACCGTCGACGACGACGGCACGGCCCTGACCCCGCTCGGTTCCGTGCCCCTCACCGCCCCCTCGAACGGACTCCGGGCCGGCACGATCCTGCTCCGCCCCGAACAACTCCAACTGACCGCCCCGGACTCCGACGACGCGGCCCGGGGCACGGTCACCGACGTCCGCTACTACGGCCACGACGCCATAGTCACCGTGGCCGTCGAGGGCCACGACACCCCAGTCGACATCCGGATCGCGGGCCCAGTGCCGATACGCCCCGGGGAGAACACGGGCGTCCGCGTCATGGGCGAGGCAGCCCTCTACCCGTGACTCCGGGCCGCCCGGACACCAGGGCGCCGACGGCAGATGCACGACATCATCACGACCGCCGCTCCGGACCTCACGCCCAAGCTCTGGTACGGGATGCCCGCCTACGCCAGAGACGGCAAGGTCATCTGCCACTTGCAGAGCGCGCAGAAATTCAAGTCGAGGTACGCCCAGGGCTGATGCGTTCTCACTCGGCGAGACGTGATGATTGCGGGTGTCTGAGGCGGGACGGGCGGGTCGTCCGGGCTGGAGATGGCGAACGCGACCTCTGATGATCAAGGTTCTCGAAGCGATCACGAACAGGGTCGCGTTCGCGTGTCATCCTCCCTGATCGGTGTCCTGCAGCGCCACTGCGGGATCACCGATCCGCGCCGCCCGCCCGAGGAACTCACCTCGCTCAGCGAGACGTTGGACCAGCTCCCGGATCCGAGGCGGGTACGGGGTCGCCGCTCCTCCTCTTTTCACCCTAAGGAAGCAATCAAGTTCTACGGGGGGTGTTGATGTCCCAGGGCTGCCGCAAAGTCCTGCGCGTAGACGTTTCCGCTGATGAGAGGCACGTGCCTGGACAGAGCTGATGTGTTCTCATGTTTCAAGATCGAGTGGTTGGAGTGCGTGGTCGGTCGGTGATCGGTAGTGGTCGGTTGCGGCGGCGATGTTCGTCACTCCAATAACACCGCGACATGGACGAACGGCACCTACACATTCATCGTGAGCACCACGGATCAGGACCTCCACGAAGCCGAACTCCTGAAGATCGCCAAACAACTCACCCCGTGAAACCCGAGGTCACCACCGCCAACTCTGCAGCTCGACCCTGGCAAGTGGGCCATGTTCCAGGCGGTGGGAAAGTCCGTCCATGTCCTCAAACGCCAGGCCAGAGCGATGCGGCGCCATGCGGGTGAGTCGCTGCCCGCTGGACGGCGGGATGCTGCATGACGGGGCAACCCCGCAGCCAGGAATGCGTCGCCACGAGGTCTGCCACCCGATGGCCAGCACAGCTAAAGAAGCCGTTGTCGTACCGATCATGGTGGACATCGGTTCGATTGAGGCGACTCGGTCGGGTGATCTCCAGCCAGTGCGCGCATGAAGGCAGGGCCTCCTGATCAGCTCGGGATTGTCGAAGTCCGAACGAGCCAGCCGGCTCATCGCCACCAGGGCCAACCGCAGTGTGGACACCGACGACAGCGGCGACGCCGCGCTCGCCAAGTCCGTTCGCCGGCGTCGTCTGAAGGCCCAGCGGCCGGCCGCGCGATCGTCTTCACCGGTGAACGGCTTGGTCAGGTAGTCGTCCGCGGCCCTGCAGCAGACGTACGAGGATGCCCTTCACCGGTGCCTCATCGACCCCGTTTCGGCCTCGGACGCTGTCCGTGACCGACCACTGTTGTCCGGTGTTGACTGCCCCAACTGGCACGCATCTGGCACGGGGCCGACAGCGCCGCCTCGGCGTGCCTGTTGGCCTCGCGCGCAGTGCAGCGTGATCGAATAGGGCATGGCATCGTCCTGGACCGGTAGGCGGGTGCGCCTACGCGCTATTGAGCCCGATGACTGGACGGCGTTCGCGCGCTTCGCGGACGATGACGGGCGGCGAGTGGGCCGGTTGGATCTGCCGCGGTCCGCCGAAAGCTATCGTGCCTGGGCGAAGGAGCAGGCCGTTGCCGAGTGCGATGACGACCGTTTCCGGTTGGCGGTCGAAACGACGGCCACGGGGGACCTGGTTGGCGCGGTCGGCTCACATCGCACCGGTCGTTGTCCGGGCTGGTTCGAGTTCGATGTCGTGATCGGCGCCGGCCACCGGCGCAAGGGCTACGCGGCGGAAGCCGTGGTGCTGTTGCTGCGCTTCATGTTCGCCGAGCGGCGCTATCACAAGTGTCTGGCGGCGGTCTTGGCCCCCAACGAGGCGTCGTTGGCACTTTTTCGTCGGCTCGGCTTCACCGAGGAGGGGCGCTTGCGTGAACACGTTTTCTTCGCCGGCGGGCATCACGACCTCGTCATGATGGGCATGCTCGCCGACGAGTTCGACCAGCGACACACGATGAGCGAGCCGTGAGCAGGTCGTCCGGGCGTGTGCGGACCGGTACTCGGACTTCATCGACGTTCGCTGTTGGCGGGTGTAGGCGGTCTGTCGCCGAAAGCGGGGCTGTCCTCAGCCGCGCACGGTGGTACGCAGGTGCAGGCCGGGGGTTGCGAGACCGAGGGGGGTAGCGGGTTGTTGTCGAATGCAGAGTCGGCCGGGCCGTCCGCGGCGCGACCTTGCAACTGCCCTCGGCTGCCGCGTCAACCGTCACCCTGCTCGATGTCCAGATGGATCGGACCCCGAAGAACGGGGCTGGGCCGGTACGGCGGCGGGTCGGCGACCAGCCTGGGGCGGTCGAGCCGGCGTACCAACTCGGTCAGCGCGATCTGGGTTTCCCGCCGGGCCAGCGGGCCGCCGAAACATAGGTGGATGCCGCTGCCGAGCCCCAGGTGCTGGTTGTCACGGCGATCCGGGTCGAAGCGGTCCGGATCGTGGAAGCGCTTCGGATCGCGGCTGCCTGAGGCCAGCATGAGCATGATCTGCGAGCCCTGGGGGATGACGGTGTCGGCGACGGTGACGTCGCTGTACGCCGCCCGCCAGGGAATGATGTGCACGGGGGGCTCGTAGCGCAGCAGTTCCTCGACCAGCGGCACGACGAGGTCCGGTTCGTCGCGCAGTCGCTGCAGCACCTGCGGGTGGCGCAGCAGCGTCAGCATGCCGTTGGTGATGAGGTTGACGATGGTCTCATGGCCGGCGATGAGGAGCAGTCTGGCGGTGGCGACGATTTCGGCGTCGGCCATCCGACCGTCGGGCCCGTCGTCGTTGGCCAGCCGTGACAGCAGGCCGTCTCCCGGCCGGCCGTGGCGCTGTTCCACCAGCTCGCCGAGGCACTGGCACAAGTCCTTGCGGGCTTGTACGCCCTTGTCCAGTTTCTCCTTCGGGTCGGTCTTGGGGTTGTAGTCGATCGAGTTCATGATGTCGGTCACCCAGAGGTGGAACCTCGGCTCGTCCTCGCGTGGCACGCCGAGCAAGTGACAGATCACGGTTACGGGGAACGGGAAGGCGAAATCGTCGACGACGTCGATCTGCTCCTTGCCCGCCAAATCGTCGATCAGGCTGCCGACGGTGGCGGTCAGGAAGCCTTCAAGTCCGGTCACCAGCCCAGGGGTGTGCGGGGGGCCGAAGTGACGCATCGCCATACGCCGCAGGCGATCGTGCTCGGGCGAGTCCATGTGGATGAACGACGACGTGGCCTCTCCCTCGGCTGGGGGCATCGGACGCGACAGATTGCGCACGTCGGAACTCAGATGCGGGTCATTCAGTATGTCCGTGATCTCGCGATAGGTACTGATGACGTAGCTGCCGTCCTCCTGCCGAGCCACCGGCGTCTTGCGCAACTCGGCATACAGCGGGTAGGGGTCGGCCCGGGCGGAGTAGTCGAAGATCCGTTGCAGCGTGCCGGGCGTCCCGGTCGTCGTCTGGCCTTCCTCCTGCCGATGCTGGTGCACGGCCGTGACGCGGCGCTCACCCGGGTCATGGCCTGTGACCACCACCGTGGCGCCCTGAGCGAGCAGGGCGGGGCCGGGGAAGTCGACGGGCACCGGTTTCATGTCGACCGGCTGGTCCGGCGTGGGGCAGGGGGGCGGGAAAGGTGCGGCCGTCTCGATCAGCCGTCGGTAGTGGTCCAGCCACTTACCGTTGTTGAAGCTCACGGCAGCCGTGACCCGGCCCCGATAGCCATATGCGGTGACGAAACGGTGGTCGTCCAGCGATCCCTGGGTGACGACCACCTCGTCGGCGAAGGTCGGCACGCCGACGGACTTGATGTTGACGCCGAACTGGATCGACCAGAACAGCGGGATGGACAGGTGGGGCCAGCAGTCCGCCTGGGCACTGACCATGTTGTGTGCTGCGACCTCTGCCTGCTCCACGGCGTTGGCCCAGTGCTCCAGTGAGATGAGCCGGTATTCGTAGATGGGGTTCGGGCAACGTGCCACGTCTCCCGCGGCGAAGACGTCGTCGGTGACGCGGCCATTGATGTCGAGGGCGCGGCAGCCCGTGTCACAGGTGATTCCCCACACGCCCGCCGCCAGTCCCGACTCCCGCAGCCACTCGGTGTTGCGGATGCTCCCGAGTGCCACCACCGCCACATCAGCGTCGACCGTACTGCCGTCGTCGAAGTGAGCACGGCGAAACCGTCCCTGCGCATCGCCCTCAAGCCGGGCGACCTTGACACCGCACCGCAGGTCGACGCCGTGAGTACGCTGCATGTCGGCCGCAACCTCGCCGATCATGGCGCCGAGCGCCCCGACCAGCGGGGCCGGCGCGAGTTCGGCGACGGTCACCGGGATATCCCGCTCGCGGCAGATGGAGGCGATCTCGGAGCCGGTGAATCCCGCACCGATGACCAGCACACGGGAGGGCCCGGCGGCGAGGGCCCGCTGCAGGCTCTCGGCATGCTCGCGCGTACGTACGACGAACACTCCGTCCAGGGCCGCCTCGGACTCGACGAACCACGGCCGGGCCCGTACCCCGGTAGAGATCAGCACCCGGTCGAAGGGAACCTCGCGTCCGTCGGCGAGACGCACGTGGTTCGTCGCGAGGTCCAGCCCGCTGGCGGGCATGCCCAGCAGCCACTCCGCATCGATGCCACGACGGCGGGGCAAAGTGGTGCCCCCGGCCGGCACCCAGCCGGTCAGTACTTGCTTGGACAGGGGAGGCCGGTCGTAGGGCTCGCCCAACTCGTCACCGATCATGGTCAACGATCCGGTGAAACCCTCGTCTCGCAGAGCCTCCGCGGCCCGCAGCCCCGCCAGCGAAGCCCCGACAACCACGATGCGGCCATCGCGCTTGAACGCACGCAGGTTGTCGGCACTGGTCATGACGGCGACGCCTCCGCCGGTGCGTGCCGCGCCTCCAACTGGTCGACCAGGATCGCCTGGACCGGGCAGGCCGCCGCGGCGCGCAGCACCTGGTCGCGCTGGGCGTCGTCGGGGTTCGGGGCGTACATGAGCGCTTCCTCACCGTGCATCCGGAACGCGTCCGGAGCCAGGAACGCGCACTGCGCATACCCCTTACATCGGGAAAGATCAACGACAACTTTCACCCCGACCTCCACAGGGAGTGGGAGCTACAGACCCTCAAGCCAGCGCCACTCCGCGCGCAACGAGGGAGGATCCGGCCGCTGCCCACCCCTCGAAGTGCGAGGGGGTGCACCGCGCTCGTCGGGTCTCCACGGAAAGAATTGATCATCGCGGCTAAGGCGATCGGCGCCTGACTAGGGACGTATCCCTAGTTGCGGCTGCATTTGGTTACGCAAGCGACGCTCTTTTGGATTGCCGTTTCGACGAAAACCGTGTAGCACGGTGCGCCGGAATACCGTCACAGAATCAGCGTAACAGCGGCACCGATACCGGCGAGTCCCATGGCCCGGGAGACGAACGCCTGACATCCAACGTTGACATCAACGACGCTGGACAGCGGCGTACCTTGGTAGAAAACCAGCGTACGCGGCACGGCAGCGAGACGCCGAGTCTGCAGAGGTCGGATCGAACTCCTAAAGCAATTGCGGGAACACGTTTTCTTCGCCGGCCGGCACCACGACCTCGTCATGATGGGCATGCTCGCCAACGAGTTCGACCAGCGACACACGATGAGCGAACCATGAGCCGGTCATCCAAGCGTCTGCGGAACGGCACTCGAACTTGCTCAACATTCGCTGTTCGCGGGCCGAGGCGGCCTGCCACCGAAAACAGGACTGCCCTCAGCCGCGCACGGTGGCACGCAGGCGCAGGCCGGCGGTTGCGAGACCTTCGAAGGTGGTGACCCGGTAGCCGGGTTCCGGTCCGGGCGGCTCGCTCACGTGGTAGCAGCGGGCGGTCTGCGCAGTCAGGAGCGTCAGCATCGCCATGGCCAGAGCGGCTCCCTCGCAGCCATGCGGCCCGGTACCGAAGGCGAGGAAGACGCCGGGTTTCGCTGGCGAGCCCGAATCGTCGAGCCAGCGCTCGGGCCGGAATCGGTCCGGCTCGGGGTGTTCCCGTGCGTCGCGGTGGGCGGTGTAGGGGCAGACGAGAACGGTGGACCCGGCGTCGATGGTGTAGTCGGCGAGCTGAGTCTGCCGCGTGGCGCGCCGGGTCAGTAGCCAACTCGGGGGGTGCAGTCGGAGCACCTCGCGTACCACTGCCTGGGTGTATTGCAGGCTGTCGAGGTGGGTACTGGTCGTCGCGGCCGGGTCCGCGGGCAGCAAGGCGGCTTCGGCCGCGACCCGGCCCGCTGCCCGGGGGTACCGGGCCAGGTGGAGCAGAATCCATCCGGCTGCCCGGGAAGGTGTCTCGAAGGTGGCGACGGTGATTCCGGGGAGAGTGTCGAGGACGGCCTCCTCCGACAGTAGGCCGTAGCGAGGGGAGGGCCGGAGCATCTGTCCCAGCACGTCGTCACCGAACCGGCCCGATGAACGGCGCCGGCGGACGATGGGCCGCACAGCGTCGGTGAAGGCGACTTGCTGCCGTGTGCGGAACCGCCGTGCCGGTGTGGGGACCCAGCGCGGCCATACCCAGCGCGTGGGGCGCACGAGCACCTCCCGGGCCACGAAGAGCTGCCACGCGAAGGGCAACAGCGTGGGAGCGTCTTCGGAGAAGAGGTAGCGCACGCCGATCTCTGCCAGGACGGGCCGGACCAGGGGCAGAATCTCGACGTCCAGGCCCGTGGGCCACTGGTCGACAAATCGAGCGGTCCCGGGTGCGATCTCACCGACCCGGGCCGCAACGGCCTGCGGACGCAGTCCGTGCATGCGGGCGGCGCGAGCGTGCACACGCTCCGCGGGCGTCGGCGCGCCGCTGGACCGCTTCAACGACGGGAAGAGGGGCGAGGACGGCTTGGGGAAGTCCTGCGCGCGGTGCAGGACTGCTTCACACGGCCCGGCCGTAGCGGCTACGTAGACACCCGGCTCCAGCTGCCAGACGTCCCCGCACTCGTCAGCGCCACGGCGCGCCAGTGCCAGCCGGTCGCGGCTCCAGGCCGCGAAGCTGCCTTCGGGCAACCGCGGCGGCTCATTCACTCGGCCCATGAGATCGCCCCTGACTTCTCGTACCTGTCAGGCCGATGTCGTCGGCACCATGGCCGGGAGCCGGCGGGAGCCCGGGGGCGCCCGCCGACCGTGCGGTCACATCCTGTCGTCGCCGGTGTGCGTGCCCCAGTCGTGGGCGCCGTACGCACCGTAGTTGCGGGTGAAGGACAACTTGCCGAGCAGCTTGGCGATCATGGCGCACTCCTCTCGCCTGCCTTCAGCGCCATGTGTTATAGGTGCAATTTTTTCACACATGCCCTATATGTCACCTTCAGGGCGTCAGCCGCACGTATGGAGATAAGGAGCGTGCCTGCGGGCCGGGCCCGCAGCCGGCCAACGTCGCCCCGGTGCTGAAGGTCGGCGCCGCCCCCGGCCGCGAGGTGCGGCGGCGCCGGGCACCTCAAGACCGGCGGCACCAACGCCCCGAAGGAACGGAACGGCTTTCGCGCGAACCTGTCACCTCGCGCCTCGGAAAGGCGGCGGGTTGGCGAGCTGTGACCACTGCCGATAGCGGCCGACGACGGCACCGAACCGGCGCCGTCCGCCTACAGGCCGGGCGCCCGGTAGCCGTCCAGGTACCAGAACGCCGCCGAGTACCAGACCAGGGCGATCACCGTGACGAGCGCGCCACCGGCGAGCGGGAGCGCCCAGCCCGGCCAACGGCGGTGGCGCACTACGACGACCTTGGCGACGACGGCCCCGTAGAGAAAACAGCCGGCGAGCGAGTGCAGCGCCTCGCGGGTCCCGGTCAGGCTGACGCCGTAGGCGATGATGCACTGCTGGGCGATCGGGACAGAGAACAGGAAAGCGACCATACCGATCAGGCGGTGCACGGTGGGCACCGGGCGCGGCGCGGCGCGCAGACCGGGCAGCCGGCCGTACATCCACAGCGCGAGGAGCAGTTGGATCAGCGCCAGGCCCAGCAGAGCGCTGCCCAGCTGGGCCTTGAGCAGGATGACGGCGTGGCCGTGCACCCCGAAGAGGCTGCGCCGGTACTCCGGGATGTGTACCCGTCCGTACCAGATGAGGCCGCCGGTCACCGCCAAGGGCAGCAGCAGCCCCAGGAGCTGCCGCGATTCGGTGCGCGGGGCGAGGCATGGCATGTGATCAGCCGCCCACGCCGTCGCCCTCGTCGCCCCGAGGAGCGCCGGCCCGAGTGGACGCAGAGCGCGGCGGGCCGGTGATCAGGAAGCCGGCGAGCGAGGTCACGGCGCCGACAGCCTCGGCGATCGCGCTGGCGGTCCTCTTCGGCCACCAGGCCGGCTCGTACATGTTCGGCAGCGGACCGAGAGCGCCCACGTTCACGTACCGATAGAGCAGCACGGCGCCCAGGGCGGAGACGGACACCAGGAAGGCGAACGCCCACACCGGCCGCCGGCGACCGAGGAGCAGGACCAGCAGCGCGGCCAGGGACGCCACGGCGGCTTCGAGGCGGAACAGCGCTCCCTGGCTGATCTGCTGCCCGACACGATCGAAGGCGTGGGCGAGGTCGGCGTGCACGTAGGCGTTCACCGCCAGGGCGGCTGCGGTCACCACTTGGAGCAGCACACGGGCGACCGTGTGGCGGCGCGGGCGGTCGCCGGGTCCGGCAGCCATCGCTACTGCCCGGTCGCGCTTGCTGCGGCACTGCCGGGCGCTGAGGACGCCGGGCCGTTCCCCCCGACCCGGAGGTGGGTGTCCATCCAGAGTTCCTTGTGCTTGTCGATGGGACTCGGACTCCCGGTCGGGGCCGGGGCCGAACCGCTGGAGCACTCAGTGGCAGCGGTCAGGGCGCGGGCGCCACGCGGGGATTCGAAAACGTGCACGACCATGTTTCGGGGCCTCCCTTCCGCGACGAGACTGGCCCAAGTTTCCGATCACGCCAACGCCAACACTCGCCCCGCGCGGGCCATCACCCAGTCAGGCGAGGATGTGCCCGGGGCACGCCCCAGATCCTTGGACAGCAGCGCGGTGCCGACCTGGTTGTCGTGGGCGCCGGCGGTCATCACCACGACCGCGATGATCAGCCCTGTCGCGCAGGTCGTAGTGCTCACCCCAGGTAGGGACGCTCCCGGTGCTCAAGGAAGTGGGTGAGTCGGAGTCGTTGTGTGTGGTGGATCGGCAGCGAGTCCAGCTCGGTGGGATCGACGAAGCGTAGGTCCGTGGACTCGTCGGAGATCGCCAGTATCCCGCCCACCACTTGTGCGGTGAAGCAGATATTGAACTGCTGCCGCACCTCTTCGTCCGTTTAGGCGATCACGTGGCCGAGGATCGGATCACGTCCACCGCTACGCCGCGACGGCCTCACGCGCCGGGTGGTGGCACCGCCTCCTGCCGCGTCGGCCGGCCGGGTCTTCGCTGCAGCCCGAGCGACCTGCAGCGCCACCCGGGCCAGGTCGACACCGGACAGCGCGGGGGCCAGGTCCTCGCTCATGCGTACTCCTCCCAGGGACGGTCGATCACCACGCGCGCTGCCAGGGCCTGACGGCGCGCTACGGGCCCAATGCCCAGGTCGTTTAGCGCTACTTTCAGGCGATCGAGCATCAAAACCGCTAGCCTGTCCTCAGCGGCCCAGGTAGGGTGGCCGCGTAGACGGTCGGAGGCCCTACCCCCAGCGGGGTAGGGCTTCTTTGCGTCGCAAGGGCCGTGCGCTGGAGGCGCTTTCGCCCCCGGCGCTGAGCTGGAGGACCGCCCGGCTGGGGCCGGGACAACCCGCCGGCGGGGCCCTTATGGGTCCCAGATGGGTCCGGAAGGACAGTGAAACCCCGTGAATGATCATCACGGCCCGGACACCCCTATACCTGCTGACCTGCGCAGACGAGGAAAACGGGGACGCTCAGGGAAGTCCGGGGCACCGTTCTGGCGAGCTGGAACATCGTGGGACCGCGGTTCCGGTCCACCCACCTCCAGCTCGACGAAGTGGTGGCGGCGGCCCGCGAGTTCGCCGACACGGTCGCGGAGCGCACCACGGCGCTCGGCCTGCCGCCGGACGGACGCCCGGAGACGATCGCCTCGGCCTTCACGCTGCCCGGCCCCAAGGACGGCTGGGTAAGGGACACGGAGGTCGTCGCGGTCATGGTCGAGTCCCTGGAGGCGGCCATCAAGCGGCTGCGCGAGCGCATCGACGCGACGGAGAAGCCCGACCCGGTCACCCAGGACCTGCTGATCACGATCACGGCCGAACTGGAGAAGCAGCACTGGATGTTCGCTGCCGAGAACGTGAACGAGCGCGACTGAGCACCGCACGGCGGCGGGCCGGCCGGGCCGGCGTACGCACCGCCGTCACCCGAGCGGCCCCGTCCCGCGGCGGCGGGCATGCGGGGCGGGAGCGCCGCGCCTAACGTCGAAACCGCACACCAATGGCGGTGTCCGGGACGGCCCCAACGCCGTCCGAGGGTGCCGGTTCGGCGTGGGAGGCCGGTCATCCAATGAGACTCACCGAAGCACGGCGCCGCGATCGGGACCCGGACCGGCCACTGCTCGTCAGCAGATGGCATGAGACGGCGGACCGGCATCTGACCGCGCAGCGACGGTCGTTACTGATCACGTGGATCTCCTTCGGAGTCACCTTCGGCACCGTCCGCGTCATCACGCACGGCATCCGGGGCGGCTGGCTGCCCTGGGGCAACATCTCCGCCGGTGGCGAGCACCTGCACCACTACAACATCGGCATCGCCACCCTCGCCGGCGTGGGCCTGATCGCCGTACGCGGTGACGAACGCGCGGTCGGGCACCCCGCCGTCGCGGCCGCCTACGGCTGCGGCACCGCCCTCATCTGCGACGAGTTCGCACTCCTGCTGGATCTCAAGGACGTCTACTGGGCCAAGCAGGGCCGGATCAGCGTCGATGTCTCCCTCGGAGTGCTCTCCGTGCTGGGCGCCTACCTGACGGCGAAGCCGTTCTGGCACGAGATCGGCCGTGTCACCCGGCACCACATCGTCGCGGCGGCCGCACGCCATGGCGGCGCCAACGCCTGATTCCCGCACCGCCCACCACGGCCAGGCCGCCGTCATGCACGCCGCGCGGGCGGTCGCCCCACCGTGAGGAGCAAGGCATGAGCCCAGCCGAGCGCCAGGAGCGCGGCACCGAGGCCTCCGGGCAGGACCCCGCACCGCAGCAGTGCGGGGTCGCGGACCGGCCCGTGCGGCCCCAGGCGGCGGGAGCGGGGCGGTCCGCGATACGCATGCGGATATCGCGGGCCGATCCCTGGTCGGTGATGACGACGAGTTGTCTGGTGCTGCTGGGACTCGGTGCCTGCGTGCTCGTCACCATGGTGCTCGTCTGGGCCATGCTCACCGCGATGGACCCGGAAGCCTGGCCCTCCTTCGGCTGGACGCTCGTCATCGCCGCCGGTGTCGTCACCCTGGAGGTCGTCCTGGGTACGGCCATGGCGACCCTGGGCGCGGTCCTCTACAACATGTCCTCGAAGTACGCCGGGGGTGTCCATCTGACGCTGGCAGAGGACGCGGCGGCCGCCTCCGATCTCCGGCCCGATTTCCGGCCCGATCTGCTGCCGGACGTCGGCGGGGTGTTCCACCGCCTCCAGGACCGCCTGGGATTTCCGCCGCCCGGCTGCGGAGCGCGCTACGTCGAGTTCGTCGACCGCTGCGGCGACGCGTGGCGGCGGCTGCGCGGCCGCGTCGGCGGCGGGCGGATCACTCGGCAGGACAGTCGGTACGACACTCGGCAGGACAAGGACAGCCGGCCCGGCCCGGACGACGGCCACGACCAGGACGACCGCGACCGCAGGGACCGGGACGACCCGGACACCCGGGTCGAGGAGACCACTCCCGGCTGACGGCCCGGGCTCCCGGCTGACGGCCTGGACTCCCCTCTGCCGACGGCCAGGACTCCCCCGGCTCCGGGCACCCGACAGGCACCCGGCGGTCAGCCGCCGAGGCCGGGCGGCAGGTGCAGCAGGCGCGCGATGGTGCGCAGTACCCCGTTGTCGTTGTTGGAGGGGGCCAGGTGGCGGGCCCGGCCGATGACCTCGGGATGGGCGTTGGCCATGGCGAACGACCACTCGGCGGCGTCCAGCATCTCCAGGTCGTTGAGGTAGTCGCCGAACACCAGGGTCTGGGCGGGCGTGATCCTCAGATCCCGCTGGAGCCGGCGCAGCGCGGCGCCCTTGTCGGCGGTGCGGTTCATCACGTCGACCCAGTGCTTGCCCGAGACGACGACCTGGTGGGTGGCGGCGAACCGCGCCAGCGCCGGGGCGGTGGTCCGCTCGGCCGACCCGAAGTCGAACAGGGCCACCTTGATGATGTCGTCGTCGACGGCCGCCGCGTCCGGCACGATCCGGTGCCGTACGTAGTACTTGCGGACCTCGGCCAGGAAGGCCTCGTCGGTCCGCTCCACATAGGCCGACCGCTTGCCGCAGACCACGGCGCCCACGTCCACGCCCTGGGCGACGAGTTCCCGTACGGCTCCGACGAGGCGGGCCGCGACGGCCGGGTCAAGAGGGTCTGAGCTCAGCTCCATTCCGTCCCGGACGACGTACGTGCCGTTCTCCGCGATGAACACCATGCCCTCGTCGTGGCCGGCGAACTGCTCGGCCAGCGTCGCGTACTGACGGCCGCTCGCGGGGCTGAACAGCACACCGCGGCGGCGCAGCTCGGCCAGGGTCGGCCACAGTCCGGCCGGGAGCCGCTTGGCGTCGTCCAGGAGCGTGCCGTCCATGTCGGTGACGATCAGCCGTATGCCGGCGGGGCCGGTGACGGTTTCCGGGGCGGGTTCGGGGGTGGTGAGCAGGGGCGAGGGTGTGCTGGGCATGTCCGTTTTCCGTGGCGGGCGCGGCGGGCGCGTCCGGGGTGGTGGGGCGCCGGCTCCGTTGCCGTGCGCGAGGGGTGCGGTGGTCGACGCCGTACCGACTCCGGGACGTCGCCGGCCGGGGCGGCCGGGCCGTGCCTCCGCGGTGGCGCCACGGTCCCGCCAGCCTACCGGGGCCTCCTGGCAGGGGTTTCCGTCCCGACCAGGTCCGGGGCCGCCCGGGGCCCGGGTCCGGCGGTCTCCCCGGCCGGCCGGGTTCGGCCGATTCCCGGACACGGTGATCACCGGGCGGCACAATGGCGACGTCGGCCGCGGCCGGCCGCGGGCAGGGCGCGACCACGGCCACGACCGTCACGAGACGGCACGCGACAAACCAGGAGTGCAGACGTGAGCGAGAGCCACACCCCGCCGGACGGGTCGGCGAGGCTGAACACCGCGGTGGCGCACAACGCGCGCGTGTGGAACTACTGGGTCGGCGGCAAGGACAACTACGAGGTCGACCAGCAGGTCGGCGAGCACGTCGCCGGGATGTTCCCGGTGATCCGGGACGTGGCCCGCGCCGACCGCGAGTTCCTCGGACGTGCGGTCCGCCATCTGACCGCCGAGCGCGGGGTGCGCCAGTTCCTCGACGTCGGCACCGGGCTGCCGACGGTCGACAACACCCACGACACAGCCCAGCGGATCGCCCCGGACGCGCGGATCGTGTACGTCGACAACGACCCGGTCGTCCTCGCGCACGCCCGCACGCTGCTGACCAGCACCCCCGAGGGCGCCACCGCCTACATCGAGGCCGATGTGCACGCCCCGGAGGCCATCGTCGAGCGTGCCTCCGCGACCCTCGACTTCGGCCGGCCCGTCGCGGTGATGATGCTGGGCATCCTGAACTTCGTGCTGGACACCGACCAGGCGCGCGACATCGTCCGCCGTGTCATGGCGGCCATCCCCTCGGGCAGTTTCCTGGTGCTGACGCACCCCACCTACGACGCCGACCTCGGCGGCGAGGGCAACGTCCCGGCGATGGAGTTCTGGAACGCCAACGCCACACCGCCGATCACCGCCCGCTCCCGTTCCGAGGTGGCCACCTTCCTCGAGGGCCTGGATCTGGTCGAGCCGGGCCTGGTGCCGTGCTCGTGGTGGCGCCCGGACGGCGACTCCCCCGCCGCGGTACCGCAGTTCGGCGCGGTCGCCGTGAAACCCTGACGCGGGCGGTACCCGGCCGCCGGTTCGCCCGAGCCCGTCGAGGAGGACTATGACCACCCTTGCCGACCCCGTCCCCGGCGGGCGTCCCGGCGACGTCGAACGGGCCACCGCGCTCAGCGGCGAACTCGCCGGGCGAGGCGTGCACGGAGTCGTCCTGGCCTACGTCGACACCGCGGGGATCGCCCGGGTCAAGACGGTACCGACGGCCAAGCTCCCCTCGGCGGCGGCCTGGGGGGTGGGCATGTCCCCGGTGTTCGACACCTTCCTGGCGCACGACTCGATCGTCACCACCGACGTCCTCGGCTCCCCCGACGGCGATCTGCGGCTCTACCCCGACCTCGACCACCTGGTGGTCCTGTCCGGGCAGCCCGGCTGGGCCTGGGCCCCGGTCGACCGGATCACGCAGGAGGGTGAACGCCACCCCGGGTGCAGCCGTACGTTCCTGCGCAGGATCACCGCCGACGCCGAGCGGCACCACGGCCTCACCTTCAAGGCGGCCATCGAGGTCGAGTGGGCCGTGGGCCAAGGACACGCGTCCGGCGGCGGGTTCGAGCCTGCGGTGTCGGGTCCGGCGTACGGGGCCGTCCGGCAGGTGGAGCTGAGCGACTGCGCCGCCGACCTGCTGGCGGCCCTCGCGGAGCAGGGCGTGGACGTGGACCAGTTCCACCCCGAGTACGCGGCCGGGCAGTTCGAGGTGTCCGTCGGCGCGCTGGACCCGGTGGCGGCGGCCGACCGCAGCGTGCTGGTGCGGCAGACCGTGCGGGCCGTGGCCCGGCGGCACGGGCTGAAGGTCTCCTTCGCGCCGGCGGTCCTGGCGCGGGGCGTGGGCAACGGCGGCCATGTCCACCTCTCGGCCTGGCGCGACGGGACCAACCTGCATTCCGGGGGCGACGGCCGCTACGGCATGACGGCCGAGGCCGAGTCCTTCACGGCCGGTCTCCTCGCCCATCTGCCCGCGCTGACGGCGGTGGCCGCGCCGAGCCCGTCCAGCTATCTCAGGCTCAAGCCCTCCCAGTGGGCCGGGGTGTTCACCGCCTGGGGCCGGGAGACCCGCGAGGCCGCGCTGCGCGTGGTCACCGGGACCCGGGGGCAGGGCGCGCGGGCGGCCAACCTGGAGGTCAAACCGGTCGACCTCGCGGCCAACCCGTACCTGGCGCTGGGCTGCCTGATCGCCGCCGGGCTGGACGGGACGGCGTCGTCCACGCCCCTGCCCGAGGAGATCACCGGGGACCCGGCCCGGTTCGGCGAGGCGGAGGCGGCGGCCCGTGGCGTACGGCGCCTGCCGGTCTCGCTGGCGGAGGCGGTCGCCGCGTTCCGCGGGGACGACCTGCTGCGCACCGCTCTCGGACCGGTCCTCGCCGACGCGGTCACCGCCGTGCGGCAGGGCGAGATCGCGGCCGTCGAGGGGCTGGACGACGAGCAGGTCGCGGCGGCGTACCGCTGGACGTACTGATGAGCTCGTCGACCGGGGCCGGAGGGGTCCAAGAGGCGCTGGCGGAGCTGCCGCTCGTGGACCACCACTGCCACGGCGTCGTCACCGCCGACCTGGACCGGACCGGCTTCGAGTCCCTGCTCACCGAGGGCGAGGTGTGGCCCGGCAGCGGCATCTCGCCGTTCGACAGCCCGGTCGGTGTGGCCGTGCGCCGGCACTGCGCGCCGGTCCTGGACCTGCCGCGCCACGCGCCCGCCGAGGCGTACCTGGACCGCCGGGCCGAGTTGGGCGCGGCGGAGGTCAACCGGCGCTTCCTCGGCGCCTGCGGCACGGCCGTGTTCTGCGTCGACACCGGCTTCGCTCCCGAGCCCGGCACCACCCCGCTGGAGCTGGCCGGCGCCGCGGGCGGCGGCGCGGTGGCGTACGAGGTCGTACGGCTGGAGCGCGTCGCGGAGGCCGTGGCGGCCGGAGGCGTCGAGCCCGGCGAGTACGGCGCCGCCTTCCGTGCGGCCGCGCAGGACGCCGTGCGGCGGCCGGGCGTGGTCGCGGTGAAGTCGGTGGCCGCCTACCGCACCGGCTTCGACCTGGACCCGGCACGCCCCTCGCGGGAGGAGGTCGCTCGGGCGGCGGCCGGCTGGCTCGCGCGCGCGGGCGACCGTCTCGACGACCCGGTGCTCGTACGGCATCTGCTGTGGACGGCCGTCGACCTCGGTCTGCCCCTCCAGTTGCACACCGGGTTCGGCGACGGCGACCTCCGCCTGCACCGCGCGGACCCCGCCCTTCTGACCGACTGGCTGCACCTGACCGCCGGCACGATCCCGGTCCTGCTGCTGCACTGCTGGCCCTACCAGCGCCAGGCCGCCTATCTGGCCGCCGTGTTCGAGCGGGTGTACCTCGACGTCGGCCTGACGCTGCACCACGTGGGTCCCGCCCGGGCCCGGGCGGTCCTGGCCGAGGCCCTGGAGATCACGCCGTTCCGCAAGCTGCTCTACAGCTCCGACGCCTACGGTGTGGCCGAGTTCCACCACCTGGGCGCGGTGGCCTTCCGGCTGGGACTGGCCGGGCTGCTGCGGGAGCGGGTGGACGCCGACGAGCTGAGCCCGGCGGACGCGCTGCGGATCGCCCGCTGGGCGGGGCGGGACAACGCCCGGCGTGTCTACGGATTCACCGACCTCACCGACCTCGACGCCCCCGCTGACCCCACCGATCTCCCTGCCACCGACCTCCCCCGTTGAGCACCACTGAAAGTATGATCAAGCGATGTCTGACATGACCGAAACCACGCCCGGTTGGCTGACCACGGACGAGCTGGAGTCGGCACGCGCCCGCATGCCGATCCTGTACGTCGAGGCGGTGCCGGTGCGCGTCGACGACAGCGGCGAAGTGACCAGCATCGGCGTGCTGCTGCGCATCGGACCGGACGGAACGGTCAACCGGACTCTGGTCTCCGGCCGGGTGCTGCACCACGAGCGCGTGCGAGACGCCCTGCTGCGCCATCTGGAGAAGGACCTCGGCCCGGTGGCGCTGCCCCGCGTGCCGGCGTCCCTGCAGCCGTTCACCGTCGCCGAGTACTTCCCGACGGCCGGCATCACGCCGTACCACGACCCGCGTCAGCACGCCGTTTCGCTGGCCTACATCGTGCCGGTCGCCGGTGACTGCCGTCCCCGGCAGGACGCGCTGGACCTGGTGTGGTTCAGCCCGCAGGAGGCGGCCTCCGCAGCGCTGCAGAGCGAGATGCCGGGCGGGCACGGGGTGCTGCTCAAGCAGGCGCTGGCCCACGTGGGTCACGCGTACTGACGGGCGCCACGAAGGGCGCCTCCGGTGTCACCGGCGGCGCCCTCCCCGGCACGGCCGGCTATCCGGCGGTCGCACGGGCCGCCGGGGCCGGGCGGCGGTCCTCCTTGGTCACGAGGTGGTCGGCCGGCCCGTCCGGGTCGAGGAGCCGGCCCAGCCGGCCCGGCACGTCGAAGCCGACGAGGACCACGACGATCATCGTCCCGGCGAAGGTGAGGACGGCCAGCGCGTGGCCCAGGTCCATGCCGGAGGCGAGGCGGGCGCCGAGGACGGGGGCCACGGCGCCGCCCAGGGCGCCCACGTTGTAGGTGAAGCCCAGCGCGGCGGCCCGGGTGTGGGTCGGGAAGTGTCCGCCGATGTACCGGGGCAGCAGGCCGGAGATGCCGAAGCTGGTGGCCTGGAGCACGAACAGCAGCACGCCGAGCAGCGGCAGGCTGTCGCGCACCGCGAAGACCGGGAAGACGAAGGCCAGTGAGGCCAGCAGTGTGAAGGCGTACGCCTTCCTGGTGCCGATCCGGTCGCCCATGAACCCGGCCAGCCAGCAGCCGGCCATCGTGCCGAAGCCGGCGTAGTAGAGCGCGTCGGTGACCTGGCCGGCGTCGTAGCCCAGGTCGGTCTTCAGATAGGTGGGCAGCAGCGCCTGGATGGGCCAGGAGTACAGGAACGCGAAGAAGATCGTGACGATCATCGACACGTACAGCAGCCAGCCGCGGCGGCCGCCCAGCTGCACGGCGAAGGCGATCAGGCAGACTCCGGCGAGCACCGACAGCACCGGTACGAGACCGTCGCCGAGCGGGGTGAAGACGGCGAAGAGCGAGACGGTGGCCGCCACCGCGAGCACCACGTTGACGGTGGCCCTGGACCGGGTGGTGAACAGCGGGCGGAAGGGGTTGGGCCGCTGCTCGCGCTCGGCGACCGAGGCCTTCCAGTCGGCGGCCTCGGGCAGCGCGCGGCGCATCCACAGCGCGACCAGGACGGGGATCAGGCCGAGGTAGAACATCCAGCGCCAGCCGAGCGACGGCACGA
The DNA here is from genome assembly GCF_044754605.1 of Streptomyces sp. NPDC093064. Taxonomy (NCBI): domain Bacteria; kingdom Bacillati; phylum Actinomycetota; class Actinomycetes; order Kitasatosporales; family Streptomycetaceae; genus Streptomyces; species Streptomyces sp. NPDC093064. The sequence continues at coordinate 6,010 of NZ_JBIVPK010000038.1, read as the reverse complement.
CCCACTTGTAGACCTGGGCGGCCAGCACCGTGCCGACGGAGTAGCCGGAGATCAGGAAGCCGCTGGCCCGGTTGCGCATGTGCACCGGCCAGCTCTCCATCACGTAGGTGGCGCTGGACGAGTATTCGCCGGCCATGCCCATGCCGATGGCGAGCCGGGCGACGAACAGGCTGGTGTAGTCCCAGGCGAATCCGCAGGCGAAGGTGCCCAGGGAGTACAGCAGGATGCTGACCACCATCGACAGCTTCCGCCCGAAGCGGTCACCGAGCGCACCGAGGAGCGCGCCGCCGAGCCACCGCGTGATGAACGCGGCGGAGACCAGGCTCGCCGCCTGGACGGTGTCGAGGTGGAAGTCGGCGCTGATCTCGGTGAGGACCAGGGTGATCAGGACGAAGTCGAAGCCGTCGAGGACGTAGCCGATCCAGGCGGCGAAGAACGACTTCCACTGACTGCGGCCCACCTGGCGGAACCAGGGCGGCTTGGATGGCGCGGTGAGGTGCACGGTTGCTCCAGGATGCCGGACGGACTCGTCGCCGAGCACCGTCGGAAGGTAAAGGCGCCTCTATCGACGTGTGAGGTGCGTCGCGAAGCGGTGGGTGAGGGCGGTCGGGGCGGTGATGGCGGTGCCGACGACCACGCTGTGGGCGCCCCGGGCGAGCGCCTCGGCCGCCTCCTCGGGGGTGCCGATCCGTCCCTCGGCGACGACCGGGGAGCCGGTCGCGCGGGCGAGGGCGGCGACCAGTTCCAGGTCGGGGCCGGACTGGCGCGGGGAGCCGGGCGCGTATCCCGACAGGGTGGTGGAGACGAAGTCGGCGCCCTGCCGGGCGGCGAGCATGCCTTCCTCCAGCGTGGCGACGTCCGCCATGACCAGGGCGCCCGCGGAGTGCACGGCGGTCACGAGGTCGGCGAAGGAGCCGCCGTCCGGGCGCGGGCGCGCCGTGGCGTCCGCGGCGACCACGTGGGCGCCGGCCTCGGCGACGGCGAGGGCGTGGCGCACGGTCGGGGTGATGTAGACGCCGGTGTCGCCGTCCTTCCACAGCCCGATCACGGGCAGGGTGACGGCGGCGGCGACGGCGGCCACCACCTCGGGACCGTTGACGCGGACGGCCGCGGCGCCGCCGGCCTCGGCGGAGCGCGCCAGCCGGACCAGGGTCGCGGTGTCGCGCATCGGGTCGCCCTCGGGAGCCTGGCAGGAGACGATCAGCCGGCCGGCGACGGCGGCTACGGGCGAGGGGGTCGTGGTCATCGAGGTCCTTCCGAGGAGTGCGGGGGCAGGGTGCGGGTGAGCAGGGCCGCCCCCAGTACGGCCGCGTCGGATCCGAGGCGCGGCGGCACCGGGCGCAGCCGGCGCAGGGGGGCCATCAGCTCGGCGCGGAAGGCGTCGGTCAGCGCGGACCAGTACAGGTCGCCGATCCGTGGTACGCCGCCGCCGATCACGACGCGGTCCGGGCCGAGCACGTTGGCCAGGCCCCCGACGGCGCTTCCCGTGGCCCGCGCCCCGGTGGTGATCGCCTGCCGTGCGGCGACGTCGCCCGCGGCGGCGCGTTCCGCCACGGTCTGGAGGCGGTCGGCCGTCCGGCCGCTCAGGCGCTCGTACAGCGCGGTGATCGCGGGTCCCGAGGCGATCGCCTCGAGGTGGCCGCTGCCGCCGCAGGTGCAGGGCAGGCCCGTGGCCTCGGGGCTCGGCACATGGCCCAGGTGGCCCGCGATGCCGGCGCTGCCGTGCAGCATCCGGCCGTCCACCGCGACAGCGCCGCCGACTCCGGTGCCCACGGCGACGTAGACGAGGGAGGCGGACGGGCCGTCGGTCTCGGCGAGTTCGGTGGCGGCCGTGGCGCGCACGTCGTTGTCGCAGGCGACCGGCAGCCCCGTACGGTCGGACAGGCCCGCGGCCAGCGCGGTGCCGGCCCATCCGGTGATGGAGTCGGTGGCGCTGGTGACGGTGCCGGTGCGCGGGTCCACGACACCGGCGGCGGCGACTCCGATCGCCCGGGCGCCGCCGTCCACCTCGCGGGCCGCGGCGGCGAGCGCGTCGAGCACGGCCCGCGCACCCGCCCGCGCCGGTGTCGGGCGGGTGTGCCGGCGCAGCACCGTGCCGTCCGGGCCGACCAGGGCGGCCGCGATCTTGGTGCCGCCCAGGTCGAGTCCGATGACGGGAGCGGTGCCGGGGGCCGGGGTCCGCGTCATCGGACCGGGGTGAGCCCGGCGGCGCGCAGCCGCGCGTCGACTTCGGCGACGGGTGCGGCGCCCAGCTGGATCTGCGGGAAGGCGGTGTCGCCGCAGTCGATGACGCCCAGCAGGCGCAGCGCCGCCTTGAACGCGCCCAGCGCGGAGGAGCTGCGGCCCATCTCGGTCTCGGGGCCCGCGTCGACCATGGCGAACAGGCCGGTGAGCCGCTCCTGCTCCTTGACGGCCGACGACCAGTCGCCGGCCCGGGCCGCCTCGTAGAGCCGGACGTAGCCGGCGGGGTCGACGTTGCCCAGGCCGGGGACGACGCCGTCGGCGCCGGCCAGCAGCGCCGCGTCGACGGTCAGTTCGGAGCCGGTGAGGACGGAGAAGGCGGGCACGGGTCCCTCGGCACGGCCCTGGCGTCCGCCGAGTGCGACGAGCAGGCGGCGCAGGGAGCCCTCGTCGCCGCTGCTGTCCTTGAGGCCGGCCAGGGTGCCGTCGGCGGCCAGTTCGAGGATCAGGGCGGTCGACAGCTTGCTGTGCACGGAGACCGGCAGGTCGTAGGCGAACAGCGGCAGGTCCACCGTCTGGCGGATCCGGCGGAAGTGGGCGGCGATCTCCCGGGGGTGGGTGCGGGTGTAGAAGGGCGCGGTGACCACCAGCGCGTCCGCGCCGAGCCGGGCCGCCTCGCGGGCGTGGTCGAGGACGCGGGGGGTGGTGGTGTCGATGACGCCCGCGAGGACCGGTACCCGTCCGTCGACCGCGTTGACCACCGTCTCCAGGGCGGTGCCCCGCTGCTCGTCGGTGAGGTAGGCGACCTCGCTGGTCGAGCCGAGGGCGAAGAGCCCGTGGACGCCGCCGTCGAGCAGGTGCTCGACCAGCCGGGCCAGGGAGGCCGTGTCGACCTCGCCGTGGGCGTCGAGCGGGGTGCACACGGGCGGGACGACTCCGCGCAGGGATGCGGTCAGAGGCATGGGGGCTTCTCCATGGGCTGGAAGACGGAACTGCTGATCGCGGCCGGCTACTCCACGAAAGGGACGTCAGATGTCTGACGTCTGAACAATAAGACGCAGCCGCCCGGGTCGGTCAAGAGGGGGATGGCTCACACTCTCGATTCCGACCCGGGCGGCAAGTCCCGACGAGGGGAACGACGTCCGGGGCCCGCCGGTACGGGCGGGCCGCTCCGGTGACCGGTCAGGCGGTGCGCTCGACCTCGCCCACCGCGCCCCGGCCCGCCTGCGCCTGAGCCTCCGCCAGCCGCCTGCGCACCGGCGCGTAGTGGCCGGAGAGGGCGTGCACGAACCCCTCGACATCCCCCTGCCTGGCCGCCCGCACGATGGCGCGGTGGTCGGCGATGGTGCCCGCCTCGGCCTCCTCGGAGATGCCCTCCAACTGCGGCGCGACGATGGCGTAGACGTCCCAGAAGGCCAGCGAGAGCTGACTGACCAGCTCGTTCTGGAGCGGTTCCATCAGCCGCTCGTGGAAGGCCCGGTCGCATTCCGCGAAGCCGTGGTCGTCGTGGGCGCCGCGACGGTCCATCTCGTCGACGAGGGTGTCGAGGGCGTCGAGATCCTCGGACCCGAGCGTCGCCATGATGCGTGCGGCCATGCCGCGTTCGATCAGCTCGCGCACCTCGACCAGCTCGGACAGGATCCGGAAGTCGTCCTTGGGGCTGAGCAGACCACGGAAGGCCAGGCCCTCCACCAGCGCGGACAGGCTCAGCCGGCCGACATACGTGCCATGACCGCGCCGCACCTCGACGATGTCCAGCACCGCCAGGGTCTTCACGGCCTCGCGGACGCTGGACCTGCTGGCACCGAGGGCGGTGCACAGTTCCGCCTCCGACGGCAGCGGGTCTCCCGGCTTGAGGTGATTGTCGAGGATGTAGCTCTTGATCGCCTCCGAGACCTCCTGACGCAGTGACGGCCTGACCGCCGCCCGGACCTCTTGCGGACGCGACGAATTCACCTCTTGACCCCTTCTGCTCAATGAAGCTACCTTCACAGCCTATCAAGGTCGGACATCAGACGTCTGATGTCACAACCCCAATTCTTCTTCCGTTTCCCCGCGTTGTGCCGCCCCTGGAGGGACCTCACGTGTCGTACAAGACGCCCGTCGGCATGGATCGTCGCAGATTCCTGCGCTACGCGAGCGCCCTCGGGGCCGCCTCGGCCCTGACCGCCTCGATCTCCGCTTGCAGCGGCCCGGCCTCGACCGGCTCGAACACCGGCGCGAGCGGCGGAGGAGGCACGGACACCATCGAGACGGGCATCTCCTACGCGCTCTCGACCGGCTTCGACCCGATGATCGCCTCCGGCGCCACCCCGATCGCGGCCAACCTGCACGTCTTCGAGGGACTGGTGGACCTGGACCCGGTCACGCTCCAGGCCCGGCCCGGCCTGGCCACCGCGCTGCCCGTCAAGGTGAACGCCACCACCTACCGCGCCACCCTGCGCGAGGGCGCCACCTTCCACGACGGCTCCGACGTCACCTCCGAGGACGTCGTGTACAGCTTCGAGCGGATCCTCGACGAGAAGAACGCGTCCCTGATGGCGCAGTTCCTGCCGTTCCTCGACTCGGTCAAGGCGGTCGACGCCAAGACGGTCGAGTTCAAGCTGAAGTACCCCTTCGCGCTGTTCCCCGGCCGCGTCTCGGTCACCAAGATCGTTCCGAAGAAGCTGGTGGAGGCGGACCAGAAGGGCTTCGACGCCCTGCCCGTGGGCTCGGGCCCCTACCGGATGGTCTCGGCGACCCGCGAGGACAAGATCGTCTTCGAGGCGTACGACAAGTACAACGGCAGCCATTCGGCCAAGGCCAAGAAGATGGTCTGGCGCCTGGTCTCCGACCCCGCCGCCCGGGTCAGCGCCATGGAGTCGGGCCGGGTGCAGGCCATCGAGGACGTGCCCTACCTGGACGTGGACCGCCTCGCCAGGAAGGCGAAGGTCGAGTCCGTGCAGTCCTTCGGCCTGCTCTTCCTGATGTTCAACTGCAAGCAGAAGCCCTTCGACGACAAGCGCGTGCGCCAGGCACTCCACTACGCGCTGGACACCGACAAGCTCATCACCACGGCCATGGCCGGCAACGGCTCGGCCGCCCGCAGCTACCTCCAGCCCACCCACCCCGACTTCCACCAGGCCGCCACGGTCTACGGACACGACCCGGCCAGGGCCAGGAAGCTGCTCGGCGAGGCCGGCGTCAAGAACCTCACGGTCACCCTGCTCACCACCGACACCGGCTGGGTCAAGGACGTGGCCCCGCTGGTCAAGGAGAGCTGGGACGCCATCGGCGTGAAGACCACGCTGAGCATCGGCCAGTCCTCCGCCCAGTACGCCAAGGTGGACGCCGGCTCCTACACGGTCCTGCTCGCCCCCGGCGACCCGTCCGTCTTCGGCAACGACGTCGACCTGCTGATGCGCTGGTACTACTCCGGACTGTGGCCCGAGAGCCGCTACGGCTGGGGCGGGACCGCCGCCTACAAGAAGGTCAACTCCCTGCTGGACAAGGCCGCCCAGGCCACCGACGAGGCCACGCGCAAGGACCTGTGGGGCCAGGCCGTCGACCTGGTCGCGGAGGAGGCCGCCCTCTACCCCGTCCTGCACCGCAAGCTGCCCACGGCCTGGAACGACAAGGCACTGAAGGGCTTCAAGCCCCTGCCGACCACGGGCCTGTCCCTCCTGGACGTCAGCCGCGCCTGACCCGCGTCTGACCCCGGAGCCGCGGGGGGCCCCCCGCCCCCCCCCCCGCGGCCGCCCCCCCCCCCCGCCCCCCCCCCCCCCAAGTCACCCCCCAGGTGGGCTTAGAGCCGCCGGCGCCGCGGGGGCGGGGGGGGAATCAGGGGGTG